>CAMVLT010000022.1 GCA_947168395.1 uncultured Prevotellaceae bacterium
TCTTGCGCTTCTGCTCGGGGTCGGCCACTCCGGCCAGCTTGTCGAGGAAGCGGTCGGTAGCATCCACGTAAATCAGGTTGGCATTCAACTCGTCGCGGAACACCCGAACCACCTGCTCGGGCTCGCCCTTGCGCAATAGTCCGTGGTTCACATGAACCGATACCAACTGACGGCCAACTGCCTTAATCAGCAGGGCAGCCACAACGGAAGAGTCAACACCGCCTGAGAGTGCCAGCAGCACCTTCTTGTCACCAATCTGAGCACGCAGCTCCTTGATTTGCTCGTCAATGTATTGTTGGGCCAAAGCTGGAGTCGTGATGCGCTCCATGTCTGCCGGCCGCACGTTACTTGTAGTCATAATTTTGTTTGTTTAGTGAATAATAATATATAATTGGTTGCAAAGTTACAACTTTTTCTGATAATATGGCAAGTTCTGCGTCTATTTTCTTCACATCCCCTTCTTTTTTGTTGCATATATTCCTTGTTATTTGCTGGAATCAGGAAAAATGTGTAATTTTGCAAATCGTATGGGAAGACTACTAACAATATGTGTCATGATGATGGCTGTGGGAGCGGCAGCGTTCGCACAGCAGTATCAACCTGAAGGGCAGGCGTTCGTCTGTGTGAATGGTACGAACCGCTTCACTCGTGCTCTGTATGGCAGTCATACAGACTGGCGCGTGGAAACCAGCGACCGCCCTGTGTTTGCCCTCGTGAAGAAGAACCATCACCGCAACCTGCGTTTCCGTGTCAACGGTGTACCCCTTGATTCGACCGACTACTGCAAGGCATCGTATGTCAACGGTATGCGCATATACAGTCTGAAAGACCATCGATGGGGTGAGAAGGCTGAACTGGCGCTTCAGGTGGTGGCACTGCCCGACCGTGAGGGAGCCGTCTGGCTGTTCGACGACCGCAATTTCGAAGTTCCAGGTGCTCGGTTCCAGGCACGGATGTGTGCCATCGCCAATCCGAAATTGTCGCGTAATGGCGATATCGGGGCCGACAAGCCCGGTGTGTTCGAGGCGGCAACCAACGAGGCCAGTCTGGTGACGAGCGAGTGGATGGGTGGTCATGAGTCATACTTCGTCATCGACTCAATCAACAAGATTGTCAGCATTCCCGACAATCAGGCGAGGACATGGTTCCTGAAAGCCGTGATGCACAACGGCAAGCTCTGCGACCGCATACGCTTCGAGACTCCCAATCCCTATATCAACACCTTGGGCTCTGCGCTGGCGTTGGCTGCCGATGGCGACTGGGATGGTCAGACGTGGCTGCACGGTTGCATAGGCTGGCGTATGCCGCTGGCCGGATGGCGGGCAGCCTACGTGGGCGACGTGTTAGGGTGGGGTGACCGTCAGCGCAGTCACTTCGATGCATACGCCAAGAGTCAGGTGACTGAGGTAGAGCCGACTATTCCGCACCCGTCGCAGGACCCGAAGATGAACCTGGCACGGGCCGAGAAGCGGTGGGGCACGCAGATGTACTCCAACGGCTACATCTGCCGCAACCCGGAACGCAACGACCAGATGCACCACTACGACATGAACCTGAACTACATGGACGAGTTGCTGTGGCACTTCCAGTATGATGCCGACACCGCCTATATGCGCCGTATGTGGCCCGTCATCAAGAGCCACTTAGCGTGGGAGAAGCGTAACTACGACCCTGACGGCGACCACCTCTACGACGCCTATTGCTGCATCTGGGCCTCAGACGCCTTATATTATAATGGTGGGGCGGTGACCCATTCGTCGGCCTACAATTATCGGGGCAACAAACTCGCGGCCCGTATTGCCGAGATGATTGGCGAGGATGCCGCCCCCTACGCCCAAGAGGCAGAGGCCATCCTCCAGGCCATGAACCAACGGCTTTGGTTGAACGATAAAGAAGTATGGGCTGAATATCAGGATGCTATGGGGTTGAAACGCCTGCACGACAGTCCTGCCGTATGGAGTGTCTACACCCCCATCGACTGTGGTGCCTGCACCCCTGAACAGGCATGGAAGGCTACCGACTGGGTGAACTGCAACATTCCGCATATCCGCGTTGCTGACACTGGCTATCGTACCATCGCCACCAGCAATTGGATGCCCTACTCGTGGAGCATCAACAACGTGGCGGCTGCCGAGGTGATGCACACCGCGCTGGCTTTCTTCGAGGCTGGCCGTAGTGAGGAAGGTTACCAGCTGCTGTTGGCAAACGTCATGGACCAGATGTACTACGGCCAGTGCCCGGGCAACTTCGGACAAGTCAGCAAGTACGATGCCGCCCGTGGCGAGTGTTATCGAGACTTCGGCGACTGCATCGGCATCAGCAGCCGCACACTTATCCAAGGCCTCTTCGGCATCATCCCTCAGGCCCTCGATGGCCGGTGCATCATCCGTCCCGGTTTCCCCCATACGTGGGATAGTGTCGCCATCAAGACTCCTTACCTTTCTTATATATATACGTGCGAGGGTGGGGTAGCACGTTACGAAATCACTCAGCATTTCCGTCAACCGCTGAAAATAGTCGTTCGTCAGAACCTCGACAATGGCCAGTATCGTGATATTGAGGGCACAGCGGAGCATCATCAGGTGATTGATGTCCCTCATCATGTCGTCATGTCATCACGCCATCACAACATGAAAAATTCCTCCCAGCCCTCCGAAAACTTAGGCTTGGTTATCCCCCCAGTCGAGGACAGGAAGGGAGATTTCCACCCCATATCCATCGGTTCCTACTTCAACGCCAAGGTGGACGACATCTTCAAGAACCAATACCTTTCGCCCCGTCCCCAGACCACCACGCTGCAGATTCCCACACAGGGCATCGGCGACTGGTGCCACCCAGCACAGACCGCCGATATCAACGACAGCATCTTCCGCTCCTTCATCGTAGGCGACAACTTGCTTGTCGCAGGCATACCCTTCCGTACCCCAAAGGCAGGCCCGAACATCATCTACACCAGTCTTTGGGACAACTATCCGGATAGCATCGTCATCATGACCCCTCCTGCCTCCCCCTCCTCCGCCTACCTGCTGATGGCCGGTAGCACCAACCACATGCAGAGTCGCATCGACAACGGACTGGTCATAGCCGCCTACGCTGACAACACGACTGACACTTTGGCACTACGCAACCCCGACAACTGGTGCCCCATCGAGCAGGACTACTACGTCGACGGCAAGGCCTTCTGCACAGCCGAGCCCCGGCCTTACCGTGTATGTTTAGGACAGACGAACTCCGATGACAGGCTCCTCGTCAGTCGCGACCTCGGCCGCGAACTGGGCCTTCATGGAGCAGATGGTCGCTACATACGTGGCGGTGCCGCCCAGCTGCTGCGCATGCCGCTGAACCCGAACAAGCAACTGCGTTCGCTCACCCTCCGCACCCTCTCCAACGACGTGGTCATCGGACTGATGGGTATCACATTGCAATAATATAAAACGACTATGGAAAAACTATTAGAATTATACAAAGAGTGGAGTGGGGCAGAGCCCGCCACAACTGAGAAACTGCCCGGTGCGGGCAGCAACCGGCAGTATTACCGTCTGACAGCTGCCGACGGCACAAGTGTCATCGGGTGTATCGGCACCAGTCGCGACGAGAATCACGCCTTTGTATATCTGGCACAGCACTTTACCAAGCGCCAGTTGCCCGTGCCACGTGTGCTGGCTGTAAGTCTCGACGAGTTGCGCTACCTGCAGCAGGACCTCGGCTCCGTCTCGCTCTTCGATGCCATCCGTGGCGGTCGCGAGGCTGGCGGTCGCTATACGCTGGCCGAGCAGCAGTTGCTGAAGCGCACCATCCGCCAGCTGCCTAACATCCAGCTGCGCGGTGCCCGTGGGCTCGACTTCTCACAGTGCTATCCCCAGCCAGAGTTCGACATGGACTCCGTGCTCTTCGACCTGAACTACTTCAAGTATTGTTTCCTGAAAGCCACTGAACTTGACTTCCACGAACTGAAGTTAGAGGCCGACTTCCGCCTCCTGGCCAAGGACTTGACGCAGGCGGGCGACGAGCAGTGCTTCCTCTACCGCGATTTTCAGGCGAGGAATGTGATGCTTAACCCACCCCCTGCCCCTCCCGAGCGGGAGGGGAGACCAAATACCAACAACATGAGTTCCCCTCCCGCTCGGGAGGGGTTAGGGGTGGGTCAGCCTTTCTTCATCGACTTCCAGGGCGGTCGCCGGGGACCGTATTATTACGACCTCGCCTCGTTCCTGTGGCAAGCGTCGGCACGCTATCCCCACAAGCTGCGCCGTGAGTTGGTCTTTGAGTACTATAATGCGCTTAAGCAGTATACCGAGGTGCCCTCCACCCACCAGTTTGTGGCCCGTCTGTCGCTCTTCGTACTCTTCCGCACACTACAGGTGCTCGGTGCCTACGGCTTCCGTGGTTACTTCGAACGCAAGCAGCACTTCATCGACTCCATCCCGCCTGCCATCCAGAACCTGCGCGAAATGCTTGCCACCATACGCTTCCCCTATCCCCACCTGACCGACGTGCTGCACCGCCTGTGCGACCTGCCGCAGTTCCAGCAGAAAGAGATGGAGACTAAGCGTGCCGACGGTTATAAGACGACCGACAAGAATCCCTATAAAGCCCACCCGAAGGACGGCCCCGCCACCTTCTCGAAGTACGATGCCCAAGGCCCGTTGGTGGTCAGGGTCTTCAGCTTCAGCTACGGCAAGGGCATACCCGAGGACGAGAGCGGCAACGGCGGCGGCTACGTCTTCGACTGCCGTTCGACCCACAACCCCGGCCGCTACGAACCGTACAAGAAGCTGACCGGATTGGACGAGCCTGTCATCCGATTCTTGGAGGACGACGGCGAGATATTGACCTTCCTCGACAGCGTCTACAAACTGGCCGATGCCCATGTGCGCCGCTACATCCAGCGTGGCTTCACCTCGCTCATGTTCTGTTTCGGCTGTACGGGTGGTCAGCACCGCTCTGTCTACTGTGCCCAGCATCTGGCCGAGCATATCCACCAGAAGTTTGGCGTTGAGGTGCGCATCGTCCATCGCGAACAGCACATCAGTCAGACGCTGGAGGCTACCGAGACGGTCAGACCTGCATGAGGTCGCTCATTATCATATTGCTCACGAACAGTCCCTTCCTGCTTAGGCGAAGATGCTGGTCTGCCCTTGTCAGCAGCCCTTCGTCTAAGTATTTTTGCGCTAATGGCAGCAGGTAGTCCCTCTCGCCTTCGCTCAGTGTCAGCAGGTCCAATCCCTCCTTGGTGCGGAGCGACAGCATCACACGGTCGTTGTAGCGGGTGCCGGCGTCTATGTCTTCGAACTCGAAGACGGGCTTCCCGCTCTCTATCCCGTTGATGTATTTCCTGAGGTCGCTCACATTCCAGCGCCGCTGCCTGCCGTCGTAGCTATGAGCTGCTGCACCTATTCCTATATAGTGTACGTCGGTCCAGTAGCTGCTGTTGTGAAGCCCCCTCCAACCTCCCCCCGTAGGGGAGGCTTTCTGTCGGGCAAAGTTCGATATCTCGTAGTGCTCGTAACCCGCCTCAGCCAGCCGGTCTATCAGCGTCTCATACATCTGCCGCTCCAACTCCTCATCCATTGCCCATTGCCCGTTGTCCATTGTCCATTGCTGAAGTGGTGTTCCTTCCTCCACCATCAGGCAATAGGCCGAAATGTGTTCCACGTCTAAGGTAATGGCGGCATCGATGTCGCGCTGCCAGTCGGCGAGTGTCTCGCCGGGGAAGCCGTACATCAGGTCGATGCTGATGTTGCCGATGCCGGCCTCGCGCAGCAGTCGCACGGCCAGCGGCACCTGGGCTGACGTGTGGCGGCGGTTCAGAAACCGCAACCGCTGGTCGTCGAACGTCTGGGCTCCCATCGAGACGCGGTTGATGCCGAGCTGTGGCAATGCGGCGGCGTGCTCAGCCGTCACGTCGTCGGGATTCGCCTCAATCGTCACCTCTTTCAAGTGAGAGGTGAGAGGTGAGAAGTGAGAAGTAAGTGCCTCGAACAGTTGCTGCAGTTGGGGAATCGTGAGTTGGCTCGGTGTACCTCCACCTATATATATAGTCTCAATCCGCTCACCGCTTACCTCATCCCTCTTACATCTTACCTCTTCACACACCGCATCAACGTACCGCTGACGCAGTTCGGTGGCCGTTGTGGAGTAAAAGCCACAATAGATGCAACGACTCTTGCAAAATGGGATATGAATGTAGATTCCTGCCATATTTGGCTGCAAAAGTACTAAAATAGTTTAATGTTTGAAAGTTTTCTTTGGTGTTTTCGCGAAAAATGACTAATTTCGGCGACGATTTCTAAAGAACGACCATATTTTATACTAAAAACTTAAAGATATGAAGGTATATCAAACTAACGAGATTAAGAACATTGCACTGCTTGGCAGTGCGGGTAGCGGCAAGACCACTCTTGCCGAAGCAATGGTTTACGAGGCTGGCATCATCAAGCGCCGCGGCACCGTAGAAGGTAAGAACACCATGAGCGACTACTTCCCCGTGGAGCAGGAGTATGGCTATTCGGTCTTCTCCACAGTCTTCCATGTGGAGTGGAACAACAAGAAGCTCAACATCATCGACTGCCCGGGCAGCGACGACTTCGTGGGTGGTGCCATTACCGCACTCAACGTCACCGACCAGGCTGTGCTGCTTATCAACGGACAGTATGGTCCCGAGGTGGGCACGATGAATGCTTTCCGCAACACCGAGAAGCTCAAGAAGCCCGTCATCTTCCTGGTGAACCAGCTTGACCGCGACAACTGCGACTACGATCAGATTCTGTCAAACCTGAAGGACGTTTACGGCCCGAACTGCGTTCCCGTACAGTATCCTATCGCTACAGGTCCCGGCTTCAATGCCGTCATCGACGTGCTGCTCATGAAGAAGTACTCTTGGAAGCCCGAGGGCGGTGCTCCCATCATCGAGGAGATTCCAGCCGACCAGCTTGAGAAGGCTAAGGAGATGAAGGCCGCTCTGGTCGAGGCTGCCGCCGCTGGCGACGACACGCTGATGGAGAAGTTCTTCGAGACCGAGGACCTGACCGAGGACGAGATGCGTGAAGGCATCCGCAAGGGACTGGTCACCCGCAGCATCTTCCCCGTCTTCTGCGTTTGCGCCGGCAAGGACATGGGTGTACGCCGACTCATGGAGTTCCTGGGCAATGTGGTGCCCTTCGTCAGCGATATGCCTGTGATTAAGAATTCTGCCGGTCAGGACATTCCTGCCGACTCTAACGCCGCCACGTCGCTCTATTTCTTCAAGACCGGCGTTGAGCCTCACATCGGTGAAGTGAGCTACTTCAAGGTGATGAGCGGTACGGTGAAGAGTGGCGACGACCTCACCAATGCCGACCGTGGCTCCAAGGAGCGCATCGGTACCCTCTATGCCTGTGCAGGTGCCAACCGTATTCAGGTTGACCAGCTCTTGGCGGGCGACATCGGCTGCACCGTCAAGCTGAAGGACGTCAAGACGGGCAACACCCTGAACGGCAAGGACTGCGACAACAAGTTCGACTTCATCAAGTATCCTAACTCCAAGTTCTCGCGTGCCATCAAGGCCGTCAACGAGGCTGAGACCGAGAAGATGATGGTGGCGCTGGCCAAGATGCGCCAGGAAGATCCGACGTGGGTGGTTGAGCAGTCGAAGGAACTGCGCCAGATCATCGTCCACGGACAGGGCGAGTTCCACCTGCGCACCCTCAAGTGGCGTATGGAGAACAACGAGAAGATACAGATAGAATACGTAGAGCCGAAGATTCCGTATCGTGAGACCATCACCAAGATGGCACGTGCCGACTACCGTCACAAGAAGCAGTCGGGTGGTGCCGGACAGTTCGGCGAGGTACACCTCATCCTGGAGCCTTACACCGAGGGTATGGAAGACCCCGTGAGCTACAAGATCAACGGCCAGGAGTTCAAGATGAACATCAAGGGCAAGGAAGAAATCGACCTCGAGTGGGGCGGCAAGCTCGTGTTCATCAACTCCGTTGTGGGTGGTGCCATCGACCTGCGCTTCATGCCCGCTATCCTGAAGGGTGTAATGGAGCGCATGGAGCAAGGCCCGCTGACAGGTTCATACGCCCGCGACGTCCGTGTCATCGTCTACGACGGTAAGATGCACCCCGTCGACTCCAACGAACTCTCGTTCATGTTGGCTGCCCGTAACGCCTTCTCGGCAGCCTTCAAGGAGGCAGGCCCCAAGGTGCTCGAGCCTATCTACGACCTCGAAGTGCTTGTGCCCGCCGACTACATGGGCGACGTGATGTCCGACCTGCAGGGTCGTCGTGCCATCATCATGGGTATGGACTCTGAGGCTGGCTACCAGAAGCTCAGCGCCAAGATTCCTCTCAAGGAGCTGGCCAGCTACTCAATAGCCCTCAGCTCGCTGACCGGTGGCCGCGCATCGTTCAACACCAAGTTCTCAAGCTACGAACTCGTGCCGAACGACATCCAGCAGGCTCTCATCAAGCAGCACGAGGAGGAAATGAAGGAAGAAGACTAAGCCTGTCCTTAGTTTACAAATATTCGGAGGGTACATCTACACGTGTACTCTCCGTTTGTTTTATAATCTAACACAATTCTCTGACGTATATTATTTGTGCACGATTTTTGTAGATGTTTGTTCTTATAGTTTCCCCCCACTAAACTCAGATGAAGTACTGCTGTCATTGAAGGAAAACCCGCAGCAAAGTTTTAAATTCTCTCGAGAATTTGAGAGTTTACCCTACCCTAAGCTGAAGTTTCCTTACGGTAAACCCATAAATTCTCTCGAGAATTTTGAAGTTTGCCGCTAACTATCATCTACTGAGCGACTTGCAGCAAGTGAGTTTACCCTACCCAAACACCACGCCGTATCACCGTTTCATTTGCTTTTCTTTTCGTCTCATAATGCAGTAACAGATAAAAAACCATAAAATATATACAATATGTATGCGGGCGTGTAAATATTTTTATTACCTTTGCACCCGATATGTGTTGATAAGACCTAACCGAGAGAGTGCCTAAACACACTTTTCCCGATGTCGGCAAACGGCCGACGACTCATGATAAACGGATAAACAATAACAAAATTACAATCATAAAATTAAGTAAACATGAAAAAGTTTTCTTTACTACTATGTTTGTGTCTAACGGTATTGATGGTGCCGCAAAATGCATTGGCTACACACTCTATAGCATGGGATGCCACTAACAAGGTTCTCACCATTACAACAGAAGGGGCAGGCGAGCTAACCAGGTCTGAATTCGCATCTAATTCTTATTATGATGCTACGAAGATTGTTCTCAAAGGTTATTTTAATTCTGCTGACCTTGAGGCGATTAAATCTATATCAAGTGGTGAAAATGCAGGCTTTAATGCTGTAAAGGAGGTTGACATGAGTGAGGCACATTTTGTTAAAGAAGCCAGCCAATCAAATGCTTATCAATTGTTTTCTACATCTTCCGCAGCTGCAAATTATTCAGGAGCGCAAGAAGGTGCCCAGGCAATAATAGGAGGTACTCTATATAAGAGGGTTAAAGCTATTGAGTGGGTTCAAAAGAATCCTGGAGCCGACGATTTTCCCACTGAAGCTACCTCGGTAACTACATACGCTTCGTTGCCTGATGCAAGAACGAAGTCGCTTGGTGAATATGGTAAGGTAGAGAATGGATATAAGTACTTGCAAATGCAAATTACTTCCCAAAGTTGGACAGAACCGTCATCAGTCCCATCCTCTTATACGGATGTGACTTGGTTGGAATGTGATAAGGAAAGTCATTTGAGCGAGTATTCAAATGGCCAAAGCGTCAGATATAAGCGTTATTATAAGAAAATAGACTCTCGTGCTTGGGTACAGGTATGGTCAGAACCTGCCTCTGGTAGTACGGTCTTAAATGGTAATTGGTACGGAACTGGTCATGTGGATGCCAATATCAATGATCTAAAAGTTAACGAGGGAGCTAATGACTCTTATATCTGGTTTTATGTCTATTATAAAAAAGTTAATAATGAATGGGTGAGGCAAACTCAATATGATAATTATAATTCAAATACAGACCCGCGTACGCCACCATCTATTTCTGATTTGATAGAGGTTGATCAAGTATGGGATAATACCACTCTTAATAATAATTTGGGTCATTATTCTGATAATGCAATAATCAGACTGAAATGGTATTATCATAAAACAGGTTCAGTTAGTTGGGTTATTCAGAATAATCCATGTCCTTCTCCGTCAAATCTCAGTAGTGCTCCAGCAATTTACGATGGCGCAGCTGTTGGAGCAGACGAGAATGATTTGTTAGCAGGTGTAGGTGAAACGAATGCCTATATTTGGTTTTATGAGTATCTTACAAAGACTGATAGCAGAACATGGAATGAACTTGGAAGTCCTGAAGGGTGTGTCGATGCTGTTTTTGACTATGCTTACCGAAACAATCCAGACAATAAGGCCGGCTATGCGAATGGTGATAAGGTGAAGGTTCATGATTATAATTACTATAAGGTAGAAGAAACTAATAATACTGAGTGGGTAGTGACCAGTTATTCCGAGGGTGCTACATATAATTTAATTCAAATAAAGGAGTCCGGGGGGTCACTTGAAAATTGGGGGACTATTGGTGATTATGCCATCATAGGTGGTAATAAGTCCACATATAATGGTTCTTCTTGGGGTGTTTATAATCAGGATTATGGGGTTTCTGATTACAGCGATATGTCATTTAAATGGTGGCCAAATGTCGAGACAGCAATCACATCGAAATATGCTGACGCTACGATATCCAATGATATTTTCCAAGGGTGTAATAATTTAAAAAAAGTTGATTATCTTAGTGGTGTTGTCAAGGGTCTTAATGACCGCACCGTTGATGCCCCTGCTCTTGAAATGTATATTGGTAAAGATGTAACAGAAATAGCCCCAGCAGCATTTAATCAAAACCGTGCTTTGAAGAAGGTCACATTTGACAAGGATTATTCGAAGTTAACTCAAGCGGAATTGGTTAACTACCCGAAACCGTTGACCATTGGTAATAATGCTTTCAATGATTGTAATTATCTTGAAGAGATAGAAATACCCAATAGAACGATTAGCATTGGAAATAATGCGTTTAGTAAAGTCGGAACTTTTGGAGTTGATGTAAATAATGCAAACGATGAAGCCCACAGTGGCAAGGAGTTTAAGTTGTCTTTTGAAAGGAGACAGTCCGATGATGGCAGAGAAGGTGGTATAGATTGCGATTTCCCATTGACCATAGGTGAAAGTGCATTCCAAGATTGTTTCTTCTTAAGGCACTTGTCATTGCCCATTCGTCTGGAAAGTTTAGGTAATAATGCCTTTAAGAATACGAAAAACTTGGAGAATCTTGAGATGAGAGAGAAATCAAATGCTCACTATGTGCCGTCTACAGGTCATCATCTTTTGGAAACAATTCCCAATGGGGCGTTTAGTGGGTCACATGTCAAGGAGGTGACAATTCCTTCGACAGTGACACTCATTGAGGATAATGCTTTCGGAGAGACCAATTATCTTGAAAAGGTCGTATTCCAAACGCAAAAGGATCAAAACGGCATTCAATTAGCTGAGCAAAAACCATTGGTAATAAAGAGTGGCGCTTTTGCTTATGGTAATGAGCAAATCATTCCGAACCTCGATGTCTATGTAAATATTGACCCGAATGTACGTAAACTTGTCTGCGAATATAATGCCTTTAACTTTACACAAATGGAAGGACAGACAGATGAAAACAATGAACACAGAGGCACCTTGCATTTCGATGAGGCTTATTGGGACTATTATCAAGGTAACTGGAAGCGAGGTCTGACCTTTAGCCAGTCAAATTTGAATGCATTTAAGGATGGTTATACAGTCGCGGAAAAGGGGTATATGGGCTTGGCTAACGAATCCGTTAGGGCGGATGACCAAAACTTCGCAGATGGAGCTGTTAATGGTAAATACACTGATGGACTTGAATCTGGTCAGCTATATACACCGGGCAATGGTTGGCAGATGTTTGTCGCAACCTCAACTAACGTTGATATTATGGTTAAGTCAGGAGATTTCCTCAGGACATACAGTACAACGAAGAATTATGATATTCCCCAAGCTGTAATTGGCTTCAGTTCTACTCCATCAAATATTGTTGATGTTTACCGTGTGACAGCATTTAGCGATGGTTGGACAGGTTCGAAAGATGATATTAAAAATATTAACAATAGAGAATATGCCAATAACAAGAGTCGTATAGCTACAGCCGAGAAATTAGATTATATTCCCAAAAACACTGGACTTATTATGAAGGGTAATGTTCCTGCTGGTTCTGGCTATGTAACGTATCTTTCTGAGCATAATTTTGGAGAAAATCCAGAATGGGATACATATCCTTGGAATAGTTCCGGCAATAAGGTTAATTTCCTTATGCCCACTTGTGTTGATGAAGATAATATTATAGTTGAGGAAAATGGAATGCCATTAGTAGTGCTCAATCCCACTCAGCCTTATCCAATGTCGGGAAACAATGCTAATCGTATTTTTGGATTCCGTTCTACTTATGTTGAATTCTATCGTAGTATTCCTGGTGTAAAGATGGCTCGTGACAGAGCATATCTGAAGTTGCCGACGGATGTGTTCCATTGGTCTAATGAAGAGTATGCAGACGGAGGACACGGTCAGACAGTCTCAGGGTTGGAAGATTCAGCTGTCCCTTCACGAATTACCCTTATGTTCGATGTATCAGATGACGCAGAGTTGACAATCATAGAAAAGCCTGTGATGCCAAAAGCAACTGATGCCGATGACAGTTTCTATACGCTTCAAGGGTTGAAACTCTCCCGTCCACAGGGCAAGGGCCTGTATATTTATAAAGGTAAGAAAATATACGTAAAATAATCAGAAAGGAGAATAAGAAGATGAAAAAGATATATTGTCGTCCACAAATAAAGATATGTCTACCTATGCCAGAACTATTGTTTACGACAGACACAACTGGTGATAGACAAAGAGGATTTAACTTTGATTCCCGTCGTAATTCCTATTTCGACGATGATGAGGAGGAGGAAATCACCCAAAGGGTGTGGTTTAGTGACTAATCGCAATTACTTTGATATTGTGATATGATTAGCAAGAGGCGGGAACACTCATAGCCAGTGTTTCCGCCTTGCTGCGTTATGTTCTACCGTGTCAGTAATACATCTATCCGTCTAACCGTCAAAAAGTCTAACCGTTTTACCAAAAAACAAATAGTTGAAGAATTATTTGGAGATAAAGAAATAAGTTGCTAAATTTGCAGCATAATTCAAAATACTGATGATATGGCAGACGATAGAAAAGAGAGATGCATCAATCCGTATACCGTTGCCAAATTTTCTGACGCTGAACGTCGGCAATATGAAACCAGTTTAAAAGAATACTGGGACTATACAAGCACATTGGAAACGGCAGAAAGAAAAGGTGAGAAAAAGGGAATGTTGAAAGAGAAAATTGAGACAGCCTGCAAAATGAAAGCAGATGGCTTTGTCGTGGACTTAATTGCGAAATATACAGGATTAAGTACAGAAGAAATACTGGCGTTATAGAATGGGATTAGATGGTTTGACGGTTGAACGAGCTGGGGTTTAGATAGGGTAAACTGGAGGTTTCCGTAACTAAACCTGGAGTTTACTTACGGCAATCTACCTGAGTCTATTTTGATTCTGAAATGGGGGGATTTTGTCCTGGTGTGGGGCTGGATGAACGAGAAAAAACAAACAAATAGTTGGAGATTTATTTGGAGATAAAGAAATAAGTTGCTATCTTTGCAACGGCTATGACAGCATATTCATGTGTACGTAAATAATTCAATCAACTATGAACCAAGCAATGAAAAACCTATGCCTGTCGCTGGTGGTACTATGCACACAGGCGTTGCCAGTTACGTCACAGCAAGTGACGAAGGAGCAGGCACTCGAGAAAGCTCACCGATTCATGACCTCTGCCCAGACAGGCCAAGCGGGCGGTAAAAGAACCCCACGCCAGCAGGCACGGCTGACACTGGCCAGCAGCGGCGAGGACTACTACATTTTCAACGACGAGCAGCATGGTGGCTATGTCATCATCGGCGGCGACGAGCGCCAGCAGGACGTGCTGGGCTACTCGCCCGACGGACACTTCGACGCAGGCAACACGTCAGCCAGCCTGCAGTCGCTGCTCGACGGCTACGCCAGCCGGGCAGCCTACCTGCGTGCCCATCCGAACTATGTACCCGCTGCCGCTAAGCGCGTCAAGGGCGTTGTCGTCAGCCCGCTTTTAGACTGCACGTGGGGTCAGGGCTTTCCCTATTTCAACATGTGCCCCACGCAGAATGGCGACCACTGCATCACGGGCTGCGTGGCCACGGCTTTCGCGCAGGTGATGTATTACCACAAGTGGCCTGAACAGGGTAGGGGAAAGTTCAGCTACGATTATGAGGGACAGGTCTATTCGGCCGATTTTAGCCAGTCGACCTACCGCTGGGACCTGATGCTGCCCACGTACGACGAGCACAGCAGTCAGGAGTCGCAGGACGCTGTGGCCCTGCTGATGAAGGATGTGGGCCATGCCTGCAGGACGTTTTACGGGCTTGGCGATAGCGGAGCCAGTTCTGACCCGAAGCCGTTGATTGACTATTTCGACTACGACCAGAGCATGAGGTGGATTGAGCGTGAGTACTGCAGTCAGGCGGCGTGGGACAGCATCATCGCTGACGAGCTGAAGAGCAGCCGCCCCGTCTATCTGTCGGGCGGCAGCCCCACGGGCGGTCACAGCATGGTGATAGACGGCTGCGACAGCGAGGGATACTTCCATATCAACTTCGGATGGGACGGTCGCGAGAATGGCTACTTTGCCACGTCGGACATCTATTTTAATGCGGGACAGTCGATTGTTGTGGGAATCAAGAGGAACGAGGGCGGCAGGAAAGCCCACACGTTCTGCTCGAACGACGACTTCATGTATCTCGCCGAATATGGCTGGATGACGATCAAGAACTATGGTCTTCGCATCTACGATTACGGCAGGAGCGATGACGACTATTACACCGCCCTGGCTGTGGTAAACACCGCCACCGGCGAAATCACCTACTGCAACGAACAGAAGTGGGGCAGGGACTTTTGGATTAACATTGAACTGCCCGACGGCGACTACAGGGTGTACCCCGTGGCACGTACCGAGGACGAGCAGGAATGGCAGCCGGTGATGTTCAGCGACAACAGACAGTCGTATGTCGACCTGAACGTCACCAACGGCATGAGAACCTTCGCCAACAACAACCTCTACAACGGCCTGCAGGACGGTGCCTACGACATCGGCGGGGTGTACTATTTCCTCGACTTCGACACACATGAAGCCAAGGTCACCTACAAGAACGACAAATTCGACGGCTATGCAGGCGACGTGACCATACCCGCCCGCTTCAGCTATGAGGGCACCGACTTCACCGTCACCACCATCGGAAACAATGCCTTCAGGGAGTGCAACATCGGCACACTGACCATCCCCAATACAGTGAAAGCCATCGAGACGTCCTTCTATTCAGCCAAAATAGGGAAAATCGTGTTCGAGGAGGGCAGCCAGCTGCAGCACCTCGGCGGCCTGTGCTTCAATTCTCTCGAGACCAAGGACATGGAGTTCAACCTGCCCGAAGGGTTCACCCAGCTGCCCTCACACGTATTCCAGACCTGCTGGGCGTCATGGGTGTCGCTACCCTCGACGCTCACCTCCATCAGCGGCACGCCTTTCAACTACAGCTGGAACCTGCGCACACTCGTGGTGAACAACCCCAACCCCATCGAACTGCCAAAGGACTTCTTCGTGGGCGTCGACTGGAAGCTCTGCACCCTCTATGTGCCCAAGGGCAGCGTCGCGAGCTACGCCAGCGCCGAAAACTGGAAGGACTTCGGGCAGATTAAGGAACAGGAGGACACCGTCACCGTGGACGGCGTGAAATATATACTGCACGACAACGACTTGACGGCCACCGTCTTCAACACCTACTATGTGCAGCAGGACGACTTCACCCTGCCATCGACCGTTACCTGCAAGGGCAAGAGTTACGACATCACCGACCTCGGCAGTTTCGCCTTCTCTACCAGTCCTGTCCGGTCGCTGACCGTGCCGTCGGGTATCAGCTATTTTGGTGAGGGCTGTTTCATGGGCACCAATCATTCGTACTCCACCCTGCAGAAGCTCACCCTCTGTCACGAGACCCCGCCCGAAGTGGCCGACACGAAGTATGCCGGCACCGAGGGGTTCACGGAGCTGCTCTTCTTCAGCTTCTTCGACCTCATAGAACTCCACGTGCCCTATGGCAGCAAGGCGAAATACCAGTCGCACAGTCTCTGGGGACGCTTCACTAAAATTGTGGAAGACAAGCCGGCCGGCATCGATGCCGTTGCCTCCGACCGTCCTGACCGTCAGCCCGTCTATACACTCAGCGGCGTGAAACTCCGTTCTACCGAACCCTGCTCCCTGCCCAAGGGTATCTACATCCGCAGCGGCAAAAAGATTGTGGTTGGAAAGTAGGCTCCCACACTTATGATTCACAACAAAAACTGCCGCTCTTCGTGCGAAGGGCGGCAGCTTTTTCTTTGGCGTATTGTTATGCGAGCAGCTTCTTGACCTGGTCGTAGACGTTCTGGCCGGTGAAGCCGAGCTTCTCGTCGAGCACCTTGTAGGGAGCAGAGAAGCCGAACGACTCGAGACCCCAGACGGTGCCGTCGGCACCTACCAGGCCTTCGAGGTTGACGGGCAGACCGGCGGTGAGACCGAACTTCTTCGTGCCAGCGGGCAGGACAGCCTGCTGGTACTCCTTCGGCTGGCTGCGGAACTGCCCTTGGCCATGTCGTTGAACAACCAGAAGGGCAGCGCCAACCAGCTAAGCCGCGAGTCTATCGAAATAGACACAGGAGACTTGTTCCTCATCTCAGTACTGATGTGACATCCGAGGTTTGGGGATTACCACCAATAATACCCGCCAAAAGACAGAACGGCCAAAAAATCTGCCGAAGACTTGGAGAGTTCAGAATTATTGCTTAACTTTGCAGACACTGTTATAAGGTGGTTTAGTCTATAGCGGAAAATTTTCGCACGATAATGTTTGGTTGTTTGAGAATTATTGTTTATCTTTGCAAACGTAATGACAAAACGATGAGAGAAAAATAAGCCACGTAAGCTGGACATCAGCAATAGTCTGGCAGAGACACAGAAAGAGGTTAACTCAAAACCACGTGAGAAAAACGAACTTGCCATAACGTTCGGGAAATTTTGCTTGGATTTGGCAAAGTTAACCTATGGTGGTGTCTTCCTTTCTGCAATTATGCAATTGAGCTATGACATGAGTCTTGCTTTAATGTATGGAGCTTTGGCTATCATCCTTCTTTCTGTATTGGGTTTGGTATTTGTTAAAATAGGTAATAAATAAGTAAACAAAGGAGTTATGGAACTGATTTATTTTCTGAAAGGTGTGTGTGTGTTGGCCGTACTGGGCATATTGTACGGACTCTATTTGTTAAGGAAATCACATAAGCGATTTGCTTGAAATGAATCATGAATTTAGAGAATGTGAAGCTTCTACTATGCCAACGACGAAGGCGCAGCCTTCGAGTGTGCCGACCACAAGGCGTACCTCGCCCTGCCTGCCGCCATCGCAACCCGATGCTTCATATTGCCCATAGACCATACGGCATTGGCCATTGACGGCCTCCCGTCGTTCAACACCCAACGTTCAACGCCCAATGTTCAACATTCAACGTACAGGGAATACCACCAATAATACCCGCCAAAAGACAGAGCGGCCAAAAAATCTGCCGAAGGCTTGGAGAGTTCAAGTATTGATGTTATCGTAAATACGACAGGATTGTCACTGGATGAAGTGGAAGCGTTACTGAGGGCAAAGGGCGTTTCTGGGGTATGATTTGACAGTTATAACGAAACAAAGCCAGCCCCCGATTGATGGAGGCTGGCTTTTTTAGGGTTGGGTGTAATGGAAATTACTTCTGAAGGGCCTTTACGCCGTTCTTGATGACGAGACCCTTGTAGGCGGCATTCGCTTTCTGGCCTGAAAGGGTGTAGACGTCGGTAGCTGACTTGGTGGTGCGCTCTACCGCCACGATGCCATCGGGCTCGGGTTCAGGCTGTGCAGCATGATAAGCCTCGTAGCCGGGGAAGTCGGCCAGCATCTGGGCCTTCACCTCGCCGTCGGTCATGGCGCTGTTCTTGATGAGCAGGCGGGCAAAGCGGAAGGGAGAGTCGAGGTCGCCCCAGTCCCATGCCTGGTTACCGCCTAAGCAGACGTACTTCAGGTCGGCACCGTTAGTGAACAGGCCGCTGATATTCTGGCCCTCGGTGACACCGTCGATATTCCACTCGTTCTTCACTTCGCCGTCAAGGAATATCTTCACATTGGTTTCGGTGAACACGGCGGTGTAGTAGTGCCACTTCTGGTCTTCTAACCAATTGCCGGCGGCGTTGAATGCTGCATCGCCAGCCTCCCAGGCGTTGGTGTTGTAGACATTGTTCTTGCCGCTCACGTTGTTGGCTGAGGTGAAGTCGCACCATCCCGAGCAGTTCACCTGGGCAAGTCCGCGGCTCTGCAAGGCCAGCATGGGCCATGTGTTCGGGGTGTTCTGCTGTGCGTAGGCGGTGAAGAGCGGAGCGTAGGTGTACTGATCGGGGGTGAAGCCCTCAGCACTTACCCAGAATGCAATGGTGAGCTGACGGGTCTTTGCCGAATGTGCCAGCACATCTTCGGGCAGCAGGCAGTAGTTCTGGCGCGGTGCGCTGCCTATGACGTTCTGGTAGAAGTCGCCGAAGGGGACACCCTCTTCCTCGGTGGTAGTGAACAGTCCGTCGCCGACGGCCTTCTCACCCTTCCAGGTGACACGTTCGCCCGTTGCATCGTCCTCGTAGGTAGAGAAATTGGTGGTGTAGACGTAGGCGGCCTCAATACCTGAAATAAGTTCCTCGGCGGTTACGCCCTCGTGGAACTCGAAGCCGCCGAAGCCAATCTGTGAGCTGTGCTGGAACACCCAGTACTCCTCGCCAGGCTCGACGTCGAAGGTCAGCCAGCCCCAGAAGTTCTGGTTACCGTTGCCGATGACATACTGGCGGTCGGCCTCGTTCTTCTCGCATTCGGCCCTCATATCGGCCATCTTGGCATCGAAATCCTCCTGAGACTGGTCTTCGGCCTTACCCTTTGCCAGCGCATCCTCGTAGCTGCCCCAGATGTAGACATGGTGTACGGAGTCAACCTGCTCGACGGTGAGCAGCTTCTTCTTGCCGCCCTCGTCGTTCACGCCATTGATGTAGCCCGAAGCATAGAGGCGCTCGGCCTTCTTCGTGTTGGCATTGACCACGAAGGTCTTGCGGTTGCCCTTGTTGGCCCACACCTTCACCTTGAAGGCACCCTGGGCAGAGGCCGTGAACTTGTAATAAAGACCGGTAATGGGCATGCCCAAAGAGCCGTCGGGCTCGTAGAACACGTAGTCGGCCTTATACGAGTTCTCCACCAGTTCGCCGTCCTTCGAGTTCTGCACGCAGAGCATGTCGACGTAGGGGTTGCCGGTACCTGTGACATACCAGAAATCGATGTCGCCCTGGTTCTTCAGTCCCCAGTTCACATCGTTCCAAGCTTTCACCTCGGCCACCTGATAGGTGTTCTCTTTGCCCTCGATAGCCGCACCAGGCACAATCTGCTGTGCGCCGCCGCCCACCTCTGTATCGTTGGCAGGGGTAGTGCCGCCCACAGCTGTTACGGTAGCCTTGCCGGCTGTGATGGTGATGACGCTCTTGCCGTCGGCAGTATTGTTGGCCACACCACCGTTGTCGCCAGCTATGGCAGCAAACTCGGGAGCCAGCTTGCCATCGACAATGGCATTGTAGTTCTCGCTGTTAGTGGGAATGACGGGTGTGTCGTCGCCGCCCTGACTCTCGCTGACGGTGTACTCAAAACCATAGAAACCCAGCTTGGAGCCTGTGCAGAACACCTTGTAGGTTTTGCCACCGCTGACATCGAACTTGTAAGTGGTGTAAGTTTTCTCGGCCACGGTGATGCCGTTGTAGGCAGACAGAGCGGTGCCGTTCTCCAGAACATAGAACGCCTTGTTGGCATTGACGACCACAGCCACGGTAATCTCGCCATTCTTGGCGGGTTCCAGGATGTAGGTGGTGCCTGAGCCGCCATCGGCCTTGCCGTTCACGCCGTTACCTGCTGTATAGGCGGTATAGCCCTCGACAGAAGCATCGGCAGCGGGGTCTTTGTAGTCGGCCTCACCGGCAAAGCCAAAGGTGAGCGTGATGTTAGGAACTGAAGTGATTTGTGTGCCGGCAGCAAAGTCGCCGGTACCTGCCTCAAGGGCAAACTTTCCCTGTGCCTGTGCGGTAAGAGCCATACAGGCCAGAGCCATAAGGGTAAAAATTTTCTTCATAAATACAAATATAGTTTGTTAGTTAATCGTATTTCTATCAGTAGCTTGTTCGTGTATTCTGTGCCAAAGGTACGCATAATTTGCTGAACAATGAACAATGTACGAAGAACATTATTCTTTTTTAACGTTAGGGGGCTATTGTATGCCGAAGTCCTGCTGCTGACGCTCCACTTCCTCAAGCATTCTGCGACGCTCGGCTTCGGTCATCGTTGAACGTTGAACATTGAACATTGAACGTTGAACGTTTTGATTTGAGAATTGAGATTTGAGAATTGAGATTTGAGGGTTGGATGATTCCTGATAGCATTGTTGGCCCTCGTAGGGGATGCTCTCGATGACGAGGGTGTCGGCAGCGGGGGCATGGATGCCTTCGAAGGTGGGGCGGGCAATGATGCGGATGGCACCTGCCTGATGAGTGCTGCGCACCAGAACGGGAGCCGTGCCCCATTCCACCTGGCGGGGATTGGCGGCTATCGCAGCATCGCCGATAATGCGACCCTCGCCCTCGACGGTGAACGATACGTGCTCGCGGGCCAGACGACGCACGTTGCCGTTGTCGTCGGTCACCTCAGCCACCACCACCACGAAGTCGGAACCGTCGGCCACCAGCGGACGGCCCATGTCGTCGGCGTAGAGTCGGAGTTTCGTGCTGCGGCGGGCGGGCATTTTCTCGGCGCTGCATACCACCTGTCCGTTCCTGATGCCCTCGGCCACGAGCTTCACGTTCTGCCACGAGCGGTTGGTGTAGCTCTGCTCGCGGGCCTTCCAGAAGTCCCAAAATCCCTTGAATACGACGGGTGCATGAGGTTGGCCGTCAGGGTCTTGTATGACGGGCAGCGTAGCCGATTTCCAGCCGTTGAGGGCGGTGAGACGGACGCTGTCGCAGTTGGAGAAGACGGTGACGTCGGAGGGTGAGAACTGCGTCATCTCGTGGACGATGGAGAGAAAGGGTGCTGTCTGCGACTGCGCCTTGAACATGTCGAGGGCGTACTTGGGCTGACGGAAAGCATCGTAGATACCGCCCACGTAGGCATCGGGATGGTAGCCACGCTGGTGGTCGAAGGGGTGCCACTGGCAGCCGCCGATGAACTGCCGCTGGCCGTGAAACATCATGCCGTAGGTGTCGGCGAGCGAGAGGGCAGCAGCGAGCTGTGCATGCTCACCCCAGCCACGGGCGGCACGGTTGATGGCGTTGTGGGCGTACCAGTCGTCGACATACTCGCCCCATTCGCGAGTGAAGATGCACTTGTCAATGTCGTCGTATTTGCCGTTGGCAATGTTGTAGGCCCAGTCGTAGAGCACGTCGTAGTTGTCCTTCACGCCCTCGGAGTTGAGGTCGGCCGCCGCCGCAGGACGACCCGGCCAGGGAAACTCCTCGCGGGTAATCTGTAGGGCCTTCAGGGCGAAGTCCACAGGGTAGCGGGTCTCGTTGAGAATGGGTTCCCACATAAGCACGCTGGGGTGGTTGCGGTCGCGACGGATGATGTCGCGTGTGTTCTGGTGTACCATCTCGCCCCACTTGGGGTCTTTGTTCCAGTACTGCCAGCCCGGCGTGGGCACGATGACGAAGAGTCCCAACTCGTCGCAGGCGTCCATGAATGCCGGGTCTTGCGGGTAGTGTGCGGCGCGGATGATGTTCATGCCGGCTTGCTTCAGGCGTAGCGCGTCGCGCCACTGCTGCGAGTTGGGCAGGGCGTTGCCCACGTAGGCAAAGTCCTGATGGCGGTTGCCGCCCACAAGCTGGTGGTAGGGCTTGCCATTGAGCCAGAAGCCGTCCTTGCCTCGGAACTCAGCCTTGCGGATGCCCATGCGGACGATGCCGCCGTCAGACCCTCCCCCGTCAGACTCTCCCCTGACCCCTCCCTGTTTAGGGCGGGGTGTTGTGAGTCTTAGTTCTACTGAATAGAGATAGGGGCTTTCGGGACTCCATAGGTGGGGATTGTTAAGGGAGAAGTGAAGCGTGAAAAGTGAATAATCAGCTATCGCTTTCTTCTGCTTCAGCGTCTTCACTAATTTGCCTTCTGCATCCTTGATGGTGGCTGTGAGTGTAGCAGTAGTGTTTACCCGGGAACAGGTCTCCACATCAATGAACACGTCGGCGCTTTTCTCAGATATGTTGTCGAAGTGGATGAAGACACCGCCTCCAGCCACCTGACCACGCTCGATGGCATCGGTGATGGCTACTGAAGACTTGCCGATGAGCCATACGTCACGGTACATGCCACCATGATAGGCGAAGTCGAGCTGCGACTGCTTCTTGCCCGGAGGGTAGTTCTTGTCGTCACTGTTGTCGGCCTTGACGGCAATGACGCACTTGTCGCCAGCCTTCACGCCCTCGGCAGAGAGGTCGATGGTGACGGGCAGATAGCCGCCCAAGTGCTCGTTGACGAGATGGCCGTTGACATATACCCATTGTTTTCCCATGATAGCCTCGAAGTGGACGAGCACCTGTTTGCCCGCCATATCTTCAGGCACGGTGAAATGCTTGCGGTACCAGCAGATGCCCTGATAGTTGCGGCAACCACTGGCCTCGGAGGGTTCCAGACGGTCGGTGTGCGGAGCACAGACCACCTCCCAAAGGGAATCGTCGAAGGCCGTAGCCTCGGCACCCTCGGCATCGCCCAACAGAAACCGCCAGCCTTCGTTGAAGTTATAGACGATGCGTCCGCTGCCCTGCAAGGGGAACAGCCCGGCTACCGATACTGGCTGTGATGATAAAGGTAAAAAGGTAAAGAGGTAAAAAGGTAAAACACCCATTACCATTATCCATTTTCTCATATTGCGCATTGTTCTTATCATATTCTCTTTTATTATATTACCTTTTTACTTTTTTACTCTTTTACTCTTTTACTCTTTTACCTTTAACTCCACATGTTTGACGCGTTGCCTGCGCCAGGTGTATACCACGTGGATATGGCCATCGCGACTTTGGATGATGGAGGGGTAGGAGTACTGCAGGATGGGCGAGTCTTCAAGCGTTATCCAGTGGTTCCAATGGATGCCGTCTGTGCTGCGGAGGATGGAGAGGGGCGTACGGGCACCCTTCTCCTTGGTAGGCTCGATGGGCCAGTCGTTGCAGATCATGGCGTAGGAACCATCCTTCAGGGTCACGGCATCGATGCCGCTGTTGTTGTTGGGCGTGTCGATGAGCTGGAGCTTGCTCCACGTCTCGCCGTTATCGCTGCTATAGGTGACGCCGATATGACGGCTGCGGGTGCGGCAGAGGGCCTGCAGCCGGCCGTCGGGTAGTCGGATGATGGTGGGCTGGATGGCCTTCACACCAGCGTCGGCCTCGACAAAAGCTGTGCGTCGCCACGTCTTGCCCATATCGTCGGACAGTTCGAAGTATATTTTCCAGCCGTTGCGCTCGTCACTTGTGGGAGCAATCAGCCGGTTGCCAACGAGCACGGGTTTGTTCTTGATGGGACCGTAGATGTCGTCGGGCAGCTTCTCACGGCGGCTCCACGTCTTGCCGCCATCCTTCGAGGTGACACGCCAGCCTTTCCAGCCAGCCACGTTGGGGCCTATCTTGAAGTAGAGCTGCAGTTCGCCCTTCGGGGTCTCGAACAGGACTGGGTTCCAACAGGCCTCGCGCTGGCCTGGCTGGTTGCTAAGCTGGTTGCCATTGATAATACCCACGCCATCGGCTACCTGCTGGGGCTTCGTCCACTCCTTGCTGCCCTTTGGCTTGCGGCTCACATAGATGCAGACATCGGGGTTGCGCTCCTTGGTGCCGCCGAAATATGTGGCCACGAGGTCACCTTTCTTCGTTTCGACGATGCTGGCTGAGTGGCACTCGGGGAAACTCGCCGTCGTGTAGAGGAACTCGTCGCAGACCACCTGCGGGCCGCGCTGGGGCAGATTGCGCTCCAGGTCGTAGGAGCCGGAGCCGAGTTGCACGAACTCATCGTTAGGCAGACAAAGCGTTGCATTGGTGTTGGCGGGAATCTCCACATGCCAGTAGAGCCGACCATGCTCCTTACGCCAGCGGCTCACAATCTTGCCGTAGATGGAGTTGTAACTGGCATCAATATGGTCAATCTCGTCGACAGTGAAGTCGGGCTTCATGGCAATGTGCTTGAAGCCAGCGTCGGCAGCCCCGATACCGGCAATGTTCTCGTAGAGCCACGACAGCAGGTCGCCGAGTAGCATGACGTGGTTGCCGCTGTTCATTGCAGGTGAAGCGGTGTCGCCATTCCAGAGTTCCCAGATGGTGGTGGCACCATGTTCGGCCATGTAACCCCATGAGGGGTATTTCTTGTTGGTAGCCAAGAGCCAGGCCAGGTCGGTGCGTCCCATCATCGAGAGACCGTGCATCAGCCAGCCTGTGCCGATAACGCCAGTGGTGATGGTGCCGAGATTCTGGTCGGTGATGGCCTTCACAATCTGTTTCTCCACCTGCTTTCTGACGTATGGATCGTCAATCATGCCAAAGTAATAGGGCAGCAGATTGGCGGTGACGGTGTTGTTGCCATAGTAGGTGCTGTCGGGGTAGAGTATGTGATTGGGAACGGTGGCTGTGCCTTTCTTCACGGTGAGATACTCACGGTTGAAGGCTTCTTTGGTTGTTGTGGCCTCTTGCTGGAACCATTTGGCGTCGTCCTTTAATTGCTGCATGTGGGCATAGCCTTCCATCATTCGGCAAATTTGGAAATAGTAGGCTGTAGAGATGAGTGTTACGTCAGTCTTGCGGGCAGGATCCTCGCTGTGAATCAGTTCCTCCTTCTCGGGCGGCACGCACCAGTCGGCGTACTTTCCACAATGGATGAGTCCGTTCTTCTGATACCGCGTCTTCAGATGTACTAACCAACGCTTAACGTTGGGATAGTAGTTCCGCAAAGGAGCCTCGTCGCCGTAATGTCCTATGAGCATCGAGAGTGTCATGGGCAGGGCAGCCGCCCAGGTCAGGTCGTCGCTGTAGTAGTTCCAGAAGGCGGGAGCCACGTCGGGTATGCAGCCGTCCTCACGCTGGGCTTCGGTAATGTCGCGTGCCCATTTGGCATAGAGGTTGTGGTTGTCGAAGAGGAAAGCCTCGCCGAAACACCCCCTTGTGCGGTCGCCAAGCCACGGCTGACGCTCATCACGCTGCGGGCAGTCGATGGGCATGCCCTTATAGTTGGAAAGGATGCCCCAGCGGGCATTCTCGTACACCTTATTTAATATAGTATTTGTCGAAACGAAATGTCCCGTCTCATCCATTACGTCGCTTACCACCTCGCCGATGAAGTCGTCGATGGTGGCTTTCGGCAAGCCTGTAATCTCTGCGTAACGGAAACCGTGATAGACAAATGTTGGATGCCACCAGCGCCCCTGTTCCTCACCATTGGCGTAGTAGCGGTCGGTGCTTTGGGCGTGACGCAGGTTTTCCACCCAGATGTTGCCTGTGGAGTCGAGCTTCTCGGCAAATCGGATGACGACGGAATCGCCTGCCGTCAGGGATGCCATGCGGCATTTGAGCCAGCCAGCCATATTCTGCCCCATATCGAGAATGAGTTTGTTGCCCATATAGGCAAGGCTTTTGGGCTTCAGCTGGCAGAGTACTTTCATGTTCTCCGACATGGCACCGCGAAGGGTACCGTAGGGAATGGCGGTGCGTTCGGCCTGCTGCCACTGCGAGTCATCGAAGCCTACTTTCGTCCAGTCGGCAAACTCCTTGCGGGCATCGTAGGTCTCACCGTCGTATTCGTTGTTGCTACGGATGGCACCGTCGAGACATATCGTCCATTTCTCGTCGGTGCTGACGGTCTTGAGGCTGCCGTCGGCAAACTCCACAATCAGATTCAGACGGAGTGTAGGATAGCCGAAGTTGGTAATCTTATAGGGCTTCTTGTCCTGCTGCATGGTGTAGTATCGGCCGTTGCCCAACACCACCCCAATGGCGTTCTGCCGTTCCAATAACTTCGTAACATCAAAAGCATTATACAGCACCGTCCTGCGATAGTCAGTCGGCGCGGGAGCCAGCACTTGTTCACCTACCCGATGGCCATTGATAAAAGCCTCATACATTCCTAATCCACAGATATATAGTGTGGCCTGCTTCACTTCTTTGTCGAAGTCGAACTCCTTGCGAAGGTAGCGGGCTGACAAGCGGCTGTGCTCAGCCACTACATCCCAGGGCATGGTATGGTTCCAGCCTATCCAGCGCCCGCTCCAGTCGCTCTCCGTAAGCAGTCCTACGTTCCACATGGCAATAGCGCTCCAGGTGCTTTCACCCTTGGTGGTCGTAACCTTCACACGCCAGTAGCAGCGGGTATTGCTTCTTAGGGGTTTGCCCTGGTAGGCCACCCACTGGGAACGGTCACCATCGATGGAAGCATCCCATAGGTCGCCCTCCAAAGCCTCAGCCTTCTCGGGTGTCGAGGCTACGATGATGCGGCAGCTGGTCTGACATACGTCACGTTCCGTTGACTCCAAGCGCCAGCCCAGACGTGGGGTGGGGGTATCGAGACTCATGGGGTTCACGAGCCGCTCCGTCCGTAGGTCGGTGACTGTCACCACCTTCTCTTTTGCTGCTGATGCCGTCAGCGGCAGCATCGCGAATAGTATAATGAGGAGTTTCTGCATATCTCGGTATATTTAGTTGATTACATATTTACCACCAGCCTTCGTCCGAAGTTCGTAAAGCCAGGTCTTCGGAAGCGTTGGAGCAGGAGTGGGATCTTTGATGGACTTCAATCCTCTGCCTTTGAGGGGTATGAGGGAGCGTAGGCGGCAGACACCACCTATGCCCGACCGGATGACAGCCTGCGAGAGCTGACCGTCCTTCCACGTTAGGTCTACCTCGAAGCCGCCACGGGCCTTGAGCCCCTTTACGCTCCCTTCTTTCCAGACATCGGGAAGAGCCGGCAACAGAAAGACAAAACCATCGTGGCTCTGCAGCAGCATCTCGGCAATGCCTGCCGTACAGCCGAAGTTACCGTCAATCTGGAATGGCGGATGGGCATCGAGCATATTGGGATAGGTGCCACCCCGCTGTTTCACCGTACCGAAAATGAGGAACGTATCGGCTGTCAGCGTCAGTTGGTCCTGAATGAGTTTGTAGGCGTGGTTGCCGTCCAGCAGACGTGCCCAGCAGCATACCTTCCATCCCATGCTCCAGCCTGTGGACACATCGCCACGAGCCTGTAACGAGGTTTTTGCGGCCTGCCAGAGGTCGGGAGTTCGGAAGGGAGAAATCTGGTCGCTGGGATAGAGACCGTAGAGATGTGAGAAATGCCGATGGTCGTCGTTGGGATCGTCAAGGTCATCGAGCCATTCCTGCAGCTGTCCCCAGCGGCCTATCTGCATCGGAGGAAGCTGTTTTAATTGACTATTGAACAATCTTGCCTTGCAAGTGTCCTTCTCCCGAGCAGACCATTGACCATTATTGTCCTGCCCAAGAATCTTCGCAGCTTCCAGTACGTTGGTGTACAGCTCTGTCAGGATTTGATTATCCATCGTCACACCTGCGTCGAGGGCGGTGGGACGTCCCTTGCCTCCATGTTCAGGCGACTCACCCGGACAAATGACGAGATAACCCTTCGTGGGATGCTGCACGAGCGTCTGACTATAGAAACACGCTGCATCGAGCATGATGGGGAAAACATCACGCAGAAAAGCCTTGTCGCCTGTGAACAGCCAATGCTCCCACAAATGACGGCAGAGCCATGCTGCCCCCATAGGCCAGAGTCCGGTCTGCGCATGGTCTACGGGACCCGTGATGCGCCACTGGTCGGTGTTATGATGCAGCACCCAACCGTCAGCGCCGTACATATCACGGGCCGTCTCGCGGCCTGTCTGGGCAACTTCGCGGATGAGTTTGAACAGCGGCTCGTTCATCTCCGTGAGGTTGCATATTTCCGCAGGCCAGTAGTTCATCTCCAAGTTGATGTTCGTAGTGTATTTCGAGTCCCACGAGGGAAACATCTTGTCGTTCCAGATACCCTGAAGGTTTGCAGGGTTCATATTGTCGGGCTGCGATGAGGAGATAAGCAGGTAACGTCCGAACTGGAAGTAGGTGGCGACGAGGTGATTGTCAGCGACTGAGTCGCTGACCACACTGAATCGCTCAATGCGCTTGTTCGTTGGCACACGGGCATAGCGGTCGGGGCCGAGGTCCAGCGTCACGCGGTCATAATAATGCTTGTACGTCTTGGTATGCATGGCCTTTAGTGCCTCATAACCTAAAGCCATTGCTCCATGCAGGCGTGCCTTCGATTGTGCCACCTCGTCGCCGGTAATGTCTTTGTAACTCCTGACATTGGTGCCGATGGTGAGATAGAGCGTCGCCTCGTCGGCTCCCGTCACACTGATTACCCCGTCGCTATAGGCTGTTTTCCCGCCAACAGTCTGTACCGCCATCCTGCCCTGAAAGCGCACCTTGCCCTTCAGACCCTCATGCTTCGAGGAAACGCCGTGCAGCACGGCTTCGCTGCCTTCGTTGCTAATGAGTACATTCTCGTGGGGCGAGGTCATATTGGCAATAAAGGTAATCTTTCCTTTCTCGCTGGCAGTCAGACGGACGACCATCACAGGGTGACCTCCCAAAGGGGTAATGACTTCACGCTCATAGCGCACGCCGTCCACCATATAGCGGACAACGGTTTTCCCGTTGTCTATATCCAACAAACGCTCATAATTGGTATAGGCCGCATGGCCTGGCATCGAGAGATACAAATCGCCGAACGGCTGGTAGGGCATACCCATGTTCTTGCCTGCTCCTACGGGCATCACCTTCTCGTTGGCCAATGTCTCGGCCTCCTTGTACTTCCCCTCGAAGATGAGCTGGCGTACCTGGGGCAGATATGCCTTTGCCTCAGGGTGCAGCACCTGATTGGGCTGTCCTGCCCAGATGGTTTCCTCGTTGAGCTGGATGTGTTCCGCAGCGGGGATGCCGAAGACCATTCCTCCGATGATGCCATTACCTACGGGCAGGGCCTGCGTCCAAGTCATCGCCGGCTTGTCGTACCACAGCCTGTATTTGTGAGCGGGGAGGGGCAGACACCAAAGGGTAAGCAGAAATACGATTATCTTCCTCATGGTTTACGGCAGTTTGGTTTGCATCACTTTCTCTGGTTCGATAGTGACCTTACTCTCGTCCACCATGCTTCTGTCGAGGCCGAAAATGTCGGCAAAGAAGTCATAGACGGCTTGGCGCTTGTTGGGACCGAAGTCGTGACGCTCGTCAGGAAGATGAATATTGCGGACGTTGTCACTTGCTCCGTAGAAGCCAAAGATGCGCTGGATAAATGGATATTCGAGCTTGGGGTTCGATGAAGTCCAGTCGCCGCCATCGCTTACCAGCAACAGCGGTTTAGGGGCGATAACGGCAGCCAATTCCGCCTCGCAGGTGCCGTCGCCTGCCAATTGCACGGGCATGCCACTCTCACATGGACAGCCGCCGTCGAAATGCGAGGCCACATGTACCACAGGAGCCGAAGCCGTGATACGGTCGTCGAGCAGGGCCAACAGCACGGTATGGGTTCCTCCGCCACTACCTCCATTGGCAGCAACCCGTATGGGGTCGATGTCCTTACGGTTCGTCAGCATGTAGTCAAGCAGTTTCAGACCACAGGCAGCCTGAAAGATATGAGCCCGGGCGGAATGGTGATCGCCCACCTCGGCTGCCGACTGACTGTAACCGTAAAGGTCGAAGTCCACGCAAATGGCTCCCATCCTTGCTAATGTGGCGAGGCGCTGTTGTTCGTCGTCACGATAGCGTGATGGCCAATGGCCATCGGGACAGACAATGAGGGGCTTTCTGCCTTTCTTCAACGAGCTATAGATAGTGCCGAAGACATGTTGTCCTGGTGTCAGCTCGATACAGATGTTCTGTGTGGTATATCCATCGTGCCTGCGGACTTTCGAGAGAATGGGCTTGGCATCCTTTACACAGGAGTCGAGGAAGGCATCAATCTCCAATCGCTCACGAACCTCTTTCTTCAATATCGCACGACGGGCTTCCCACTCCTGGGCATTATGGTATTTCGCTGAGAGGTAGTCGAGCATCTGTCTGCCTTCGTCCTCATGCCGACGGGGGTATTCGTAGCGCTTGATTTTATAGGTGTTGCCGCTTTGCTTCCACCAGTTCCAGTCGAAGTGCTTGCAGATGTTGTCGAGCGTCTGTTCCAAGGAATAGGGACGGACGCGGAAGTCGGCGTAGGTCAGCATGATGCCTGCCGTATCTACATTACTATCGAACTTGAACTTCACACCGAACCGCTTGGCTACATCCTTCATGACATTACTCACGGGGCGGCTGTATTGCGTCTCGTAGTTTTGTGACGAGGCTTGCATGGCAAGCAGCATCACGGCTGTCGTCAGTATCTTTCTCATTTGTATGTCAGTTTTCCTAAATTTTTCCTGTTAGCAACCATCTTCCCGTCAACCATAAGGGTGAGTCCCGTGCCTTGGTGATAGTGCTGGCCGTCCTTGTCCCAGATAATCGTGAGGGCATGACCACGGCAGACAACGCCATCGAGACAGAAGTAATCCCACTGGCCATCGGGTATCAGTGGATTTACCACAATACTGCCGTCTGACTGTGGCCGGAGTCCGCAGATACCCGTTATCATCAGGTCGTTGAACGTAGAGTGGTTATAGTAGCGGCTACGTTCGCGGTCGCCCATCAGCCAGGCACCATTTGTCTCGTCAAGATACTCGCCAATATAGGGTCGGCCACGATGATGCTGACTCTCGACGTATAGCTGCATCTGTTTGAAGAAGGTCTGTGGGGGGATGGCAGAACCGTTACGATTCAAGTAGTTGGCCAGAGCTGTAAGGGTCTGCGAGGTGGCGAAGGGCCAGATGGCACCGTCCCATTCACATTTGCCCACACCGTGACTGCGGAACGCTGGATGGCGGCGCTCGGCTGTGGTCAGACCATAGGGTGCCGAGAAACCTTTCTCGTCGAGCAGTTGTTGCCAGGCAACGTCATACTTGGAACCGACTGCTGGCAGGTCGAAGTACCAGGGGATATAGCCGATGGCCTCGCGAACGTTGGCCGAGGAGTCGCCACGAAGGGTTTCAAAGAACTGCTGCTCCTCGTTCCAAAGCCTGTTCTCAATAAGGTTACGCAGGGTGTCGGCCTTCTGCTCATACTGTGCTGCCTTGTCTGTTGCGCCTGTCATCCGACTCATGGCTGCCAGGGCCTTGGCATTGCCGAACATATAGCTGTTGATGGTGGGTCGTGCATACTGCTTCTTTCGCCCGCCGCTGATACTCTCCTCCATACCGTCCTGCACATCGCCCTGCCAGTAGAGCCCTGATGGCAGACGGTTCGTACGTTCCCAACGGGCATATTCCTCTTCGAGGCGGGGCATTAGTCGCAGCAGGAAGTTGGTGTCGCCCTGTACCTTCCACATCTCATAGAGGGCAGCGGGGTTCCACGACGAGAATTTGTTCATCTTTGTCATCGCCAGTCCATCGTTGCCATAGTACCATGTGCGCAGAATCTGATGCAGATAGGTGGTATCACGCAGCCAGCGGCTCTCCATCACATGATGACCAATGGCACAGGCTATCAGATTATAACGGTCGGCATAGCTGCGGTCTACGAGAAACTCCGTCATGCCGTAGCCTGCTGGTGTGCGCTTGATATGTTTGCGGAGTATCCACCAGCGGTAATAGTACATTTCGCGGAAATTCTCCTGCGGACAGTCGAATAGGGGTATGTTCTCACGCATCCACTCCGATGCGACTGCGTTGGGGATGGTAGTGACAATGTTTTCGTCCTCCATCGAGTTGAAGTGCTCTGCATAGTGGGCGAAATCGTCGTATCTGAGCACGGCTGCTGACGCATCAGCATCGAGTGAACGCGAGGTCACATTGCTGATGGCAAAGTTGGCCTTGGGGTCATGCTCATTGACACGGGGCATGTCATAGTCCTGGTCGGCGGGGGTGTTGATGTCGGGCTTATCGAACAGCATTCCTGTCCGGAAGACTATTCTTGAGATACTTTCCACGGGGGTGTCGAACTGTCGTACGCAGGCTTTCTTGCCGTTCAGGTAGTACACGGCACGATGTAAAGAGGTCGAGAGCACAGCCTTCACATGATACGTATTTCCTGCCTCGTATCTTCTCAATATCGTACCATAGCGGGCACCGCCCTTCACTCGTATGACTCCCGTAGAATCTACGACTATCCGTGAGCATACTGTCCCTGCATCATCCACAAACTCAATGTCCAGCTCACCATAGCCGTTCTGTCCGACTATCAGGTCGAACTCCACCTCCAATTCTTTCGTGTTAGGAATCACACGTTCAGCCTTGGCGTAGTCGTAGGGATCGCTGTCATAGAGTGTGAGCCAACCGTCTCGGAGCAGCAACGGGCAAAGACGAGGCATATAGAGATTCCAGTCTGTCAAATCAGTCAACTTGGTACGTATGTCGAATGGTTGGGCATGTGTCGTAGCATGCTGACGAACGGGAACAGCAATTCTCGACACCCACATGTCTTCTTTGTTGTTGCTGTAAGCCACCCAAAGGTTGCTGTCCTTGGGCATGCCATTACCCTCCTGAATGCCTCTGACATACTGAGGGCCGTAGCTTTTATACTGTCCACCATGTCTGAGGGGTGTCACCTCGCCATTCACTAACGATAGTGTCGTATAGTCGAGTCCGTCCTTACTCAGCGAGACGGCAAGCGGCCATCGGTACTCGGAAGGATTATATACCGTTGCGTAGGTGCCGTCCGAGAGCCGCTGCCCCCAGATCTTAGCATTCGAGTTCACGAAACCTGGCGCACGGTCGCAGCCCAGCTTTCCGTCAATGTTGACCAGTCGCCAAGTATTGCCGCCATCAGCCGAGAGACTCGTCACGGCATGTTTCCAAAGTCCCACCTTCCGACCGTCGGGCAGCGTGTAGCCCGAAAAGGCCTTATAGGGCTTGTTGAGCGGGATAAGCGGGTCGTTGCGGTCAGCCTCTTCCACCCATTGCATCCGTTGCATGGGGTCGGCCAACATGGCGTTGACAGCAGCAACAAAGGCCTTGTCCTTCGACCGCTTGTAATACGGGAAAACCGTATTACGCTCTGAGAAATTGTGATTGTAATAAACGAAGTAGATGGGGCCGAGGCTGCCGTCTTGTTTAACCTCCCTTACCACACGGCCTATGCCATTGCCGTCATTTGGGTCGTCCTTCATCGTCAGGCAGATGCCATAGTTGCCTGTGGCTATCAACTTCTCACTTGCCGCTTTTCCCTTATCACTTCTATACACATACCAGCCTATACGCTGATGCATCACGGCTTTCAGGTTGTGGGCAGCAGGCAAGTCCTTTCCCTCTTTCGTCCAGCCTTCAGGAACAGGATATTCTGGGAACAGCTCTATGGGATTTGTCCACGTGTAGCCATCCTCCGAAGTCTGGAGCATCGTCTTGCCCGGAGCCTCGTGCTCATGACGGGGATCTGTCAGGAAGTGTAACCAGAACTTTCCGTAGCAATAGGCTATCATTGGCTGATGATTGTAGGTCCAAGGCTTTTCACCTCGCATGGTTTGGATGCTGTGTACACCCACAACGGGTTTCAACCCTCCGTCATGTCGCTCAGAGCGGGCGATAGTAGTGCCGCTGTAATGAACCACGTCACGGTTGTATTTGATGAGTCCCTCCACAAGTTTTTCGTCGGCCGTGAACACCGTGCCGTGCTTATGGCCCACAGGGAAGCTGACTGTTCCTGTCTGATTCTGGAAGGTTCTGAAGTCTTTCGTGCGATGGGCACCGTATATCTTGTGCTGATAACTGTCGTAGTAGATGTAATACCAGTCTCCTATTTTCGCCGTTGAGGGACCCTCGGTAAATGACTCAGTAAAAGCATCCGAAGCTGCACTCCACGGCCCGTATGGCGACGTGGAAAATGCCACCTTAATATTACGCATGGGGCGCGAGTTGTCTTTCACCACCATTACATAGTCATTCTTGTTGCGCTTCACAAGGGTGGCATCGATGGCCGAGAATCCTGGGTCGTAGAAAAGCTGCGGCTTCGAGAAGGTCTTGAAGTCTTTGGTCGTCAAATAATACAGCCGGTGGTTGTTCTTGTGGTCTTCCTGATAGTCGGGGAACTTGCCTGGCACGCACGAGGCCCATATCACCATGAACTGCCGTTTCACGTCGTCGTAGAATAGTTCGGGTGCCCAAGTGTTTACTGTTGCCGTGTCCATACCTGTGGCAACAAACCGTTGGGGCGTCCAGTGAATCAGGTCCTTCGACGAACTGTAGCCGAAGCCTTGGTCTCCACGCCATGAGCTGGTCCACACCAGATGAAAGGTACCGTCGGGCCCCACCGCAATAGAGGGGTCGCGCATCACTTTCTGCACGCCGACCTCAGGCCGGAGAAACACCCCTTGGATGGAGTCCCACCGGATGCCGTCGTGGCTATAGATAAACCGCAGACCTTCTGTGGCAGGCTCGTGGAAGGAGGTCGATACGAAGATGTCCTTTGCCTGAATAAGTGTCATGCACCACAGAATAGCGTATGCGGAAACTATTTTTCTTTTCATGTAGTATACCTAATTTATAATAAGGACGCATCAGGCGTTTTTTTGTAATCATTTGTCACTTTTTTGGAAAAAAACTTGCACGTTTAAAAAATAATGCCTACCTTTGACCCGCAAACTGCATTATTAAAAAATTAAAACTACACAAATTATGAAAAAACTAAATTATCTGTTTTCCTTTGCTGCGATAGCTTTCGCAATGTGTATGGTGTCGTGTGATAACGTTGACAATCCCGCCGAGCCTGACGAGCCTGTTGTACCTGAACAGAAAATCCATGACGGCGACGATCTGGCAACTGCTATTGCCCAGTACTGTGATGTGATTGAGGGTGTTCCCACGCTGACGCTTCCCGCTGGTGTCTCTGTAGTACTCAACGAGCCTTTTGAAGTGAACACCCCATTGTCTATCAAGGGTGATGCAAATGACCCCGCCAAGATTAAAATAGGTGAAGGAGGTAGGTTTATTGGTGGCTTGCAGATTATGAACGTCGTCATCGATGCTTCTGATATGGCTAATCCGCTGTTTACGTTTGGTACTGAGGACGCCGAAGAGTGGAAATTCGATCATGTTGGCCTCATCAATGTGACGATGACAGGCTTGAAGAAGGCACTTGTTTTTTCGGGCTGCAAGAACTACGATGTCTCTCTGGTTGTAGAGAACAGCTTAATCCAGGTGGCTGCCGATGTGACTGTGTTCGACTTCACCAAGGGTAGCTTCCCGATTTTCTTCAATATTAGTAATTCTACATTCTGGGCTTCCGAGGCAACGTCTAAGTCATTCTTCAGTTCTCAGAGCGGACAGAAGGCTACTGATATGGAAGGTGGTACCGAGACCTTCGAATTCGAGAACTCTACCTTCTATAATCTTGCCAAGAGCAAGAACTTCTTCACACACCGTCAGTCTAACCAGACCTGGTTGTCGTACATCGTTAAAGACTGTATCTTCGTGAACTGCGGTAAGTCAGGTCAGACCATCAAGGGTATGAACGGTGGCCAGAGTGGTAAGAACCCGACATGGGATATTACTGGTAACGTATTCAACTTCGACGGTGCCGACACCAGCGCAGATGAATCTACTGGCGACGAAGACGAGCCTGTAAAGGACAGCAAGACCGTTGTGGTCAACTTTGCTGACCCCGCCAATGGTGACTTCACTCAGGGTGATGTGAAGGCCGGCGATCCTACGTGGTTTAAATAACGGGAAATAAAATCTGCATAATCTGCAGCTCTTTTATACCGCTCCAATCTTTTGGAGCGGTTTTTTCGTCTCAGGGGCATGAGTACAAACGCCTTTCCTTCGGGTCATAAGAATAGATTACAAAAACGCAATTAAGTGAAGATGAAGAAATCATTCGTATTATCATGCTTGTCGTTGCTCGCAGCGACAGCCAGTTTTGCACAGTATCCTCAACTGACGGACGAGGCCAAACAACTGATTGAGCAGCAGAAGGAAGCCTGGGCGGCACATAGCGATTCAGCTTGGGCCGTAGCTTTCCCCATTGTGGTGAAAGAAGCCAAGGAGGGGCGTCCTTACGTTCCCTGGGCTGGCATGCCCTACGATTTGCGTCAGGCACGTATTCCCGCCTTCCCAGGTGCCGAGGGTGGGGGGATGTACTCCTTCGGAGGCCGCGGCGGCAAAGTGCTGACGGTGACCAATCTCAACGACGACGGACCAGGCTCCTTCCGCTGGGCTTGCGAACAGGGTGGTGCCCGCATCATCGTGTTCAATGTCTCGGGCATCATTCGTCTGAAGTCACCTATTTATGTCCGTGCCCCCTACGTCACCATAGCCGGACAGACGGCCCCTGGCGAGGGCATCTGCATCGCGGGTGAGTCGTTCCAGGTTGACACCCACGACGTGATTGTTCGCCACATGCGCTTCCGTCGTGGTGAGACCAACGTCATGAACCGTGAGGACTCCTTCGGTGGCAATCCCGTCGGGAACATCATGATTGACCATTGCTCCTGCGAGTGGGGCCTCGACGAGAACATCTCCTTCTACCGTCACATGTTCGACATGAACAACGGCAAACCCAAGGAGAAGAAACCGACGGTGAACGTCACTATTCAGAACACCATCTCGGCAAAGGCACTTGATACCTGGAACCATGCCTTCGGCTCGACCATCGGCGGCGAGAACACCACCTTCATGCGCAACCTCTGGGCCGACAACACAGGCCGTAACCCCAGCGTGGGATGGGCGGGCGTGTTCAACTTCGTCAACAACGTTGTCTATAATTGGGTACACCGCACCGCCGATGGCGGCGAGTACAAGTCGATGTTCAACTTTATCAACAACTACTACAAGCCTGGCCCTCTGACGCCCAAGGACTCTCCTGTAGGTCATCGTATCACCAAGAGCGAGAGCCGCAGCGAAGGACTCTTCCCCTTCAAGCAGTTTGGCCGTGTCTATGCTATGGGCAACGTCATGGAGGGCTATCCAGAGATTACCAACGACAACTGGAACGGTGGTATACAGACCGCCGACAAAGATGGCGCGATGGACGAGACGGAGCTGGCTCTGATGCGCTCCGACGAACCTTTCGAAATGCCCTTTGTCACCATCATGGGTGCCGGGAAAGCCTTCGAATGGGTGCTCTCCAACGCTGGTGCCAACGTGCCCTGCCGCGACATCGTCGACCAGCGCATTTGCGAGGAGGTGCGCACGGGCATAGCCTACTACGTACCCAACTATGAAAAGAAGGTGAAGGACAATCCATACGGCGACATGTGGGGACTCCACCCGAAATCGCAGAACGAGCAGGGCTTCTTCAAGTACCGTCGTCTGCCACAGGATTCCTACAAGCAGGGTGTCATTACCGACCCCCGACAGATGGGCGGCTATCCCGAGTACAAAACCTGGCAGCCCTACGTCGATACCGATAACGACGGCATGCCCGACGCATGGGAGGTGGCCAACGGCCTGAATCCCAACGATGCTGGTGATGCCGTCCTCGACTGCAATGGCGATGGCTACACCAACATCGAGAAATATATCAACGCCATTCCCACACGCTCGAAAGTTGATTGGCGCAATCTGAACAACAACTACGATACCCTTGCAGCACAAGGGAAACTGATGTAACGGCCCGTAAACTTCAGACTACTCGTTGCGGTCGATTTCTTGCTTAGTTGGTGTTGCTTTTGAAGTGATATTCATCTGTTCCTTCGAGAGATAGTCCTTGGCGGCATCAATGGCAATGAGCACACCGTCCTCGATGCCTGGCCCTGACTTGTGCGGACGGAAGGTGAGTACCCGGTTGTCATAGAATCCCAGGTACGTCAGACGTCCTGTGCCGGCATTCATCCACCACACGTGCTTCTTGTCGCCCGAAATCTTGCGCAGGTCAATCTTCATCACGCGGCTGGTATAGTTGTAGACCAGCAGATAGTCGGTGCCTCGAGTGGCAGCCAGACGGTCATACTGCGTGCCGTTGTCGAGGACGATGCTCTGGTCGGGAACACGCTCGAAATAGGGCATCGTGAGCATCAGCTGCTTCAGGTACTTCATCTGGTTGAAGCCAGGGTCGTAGAGGGCCTCTGTCCACGACTTCCTATTATGGTAGGACGGGTTATACCCATCGCGGTAGAATTGCATGATGGCGCTGTGACCGTAGGAATGGCCGCAACTGCCTGCAAACACGCTCCAGTAGGCATATCGGCGCACGTCGCAGGCCTGCCATAGCGGCTCGTTGGCATCGTGGAGTCCCTTGGGTATGCCCTCGTAACTGGGCTCGTCGTCGAGCACGGGCTTCACGGGCTTATAGGCCCATGTGGAGTCGACGTACATCCAGTTGTCTTCCTCTGTGTTGTCGGGTATGGGGTAGTCCTTGTTACCCATCCGCTGACCGTAACGCCGATGACCGCTCTGGAAGGTGTGGAAATCTATCCACTTGGCCTTGCTCCACCACTTGGCCGACGTGTAGCGCCCACGTGGATGGTAGGTCATCAGGTGGTTCTTGTCGATACTCTTGATGGTAGTGGCCAGTGTCTCCCACACCTCAGCCTTGATGTCGCCCTGAATGTCGCCGCCGATAATCCAGATGATGTTCGGACTGTTCTTATAACGGTTGGCCAGAAAGCGGCCGTAGGTTTTGGCCTGCTCCATGTTCATCTTGCCATCCTTCACCAGTCCGCCCCAGATGCACACCATACCGATGTAGATGTCGTTCTGGGCAGCCACGTCGACGATGTAGTCCAGATGGTCCCAGTAGGAGTAGGGCACGTTGGTGAGCAAGTGGCCTTGCTTGTCGTGTGAAGGCACCCCGTAGATGTTGAAGGCCGGCACATCGTTGAGCACCTGCACCTGTGCCATGTTGTAGCCTGCTTCCCGACAGGTCTTCAGGTAGTAGCGCACCTCCTCGCGGTTCAGGTGCTCAGGCATCAGCCAGGCCGTCTCGCCCATCCAGAAGAAAGGCTTGCCGTTCTCAAACTGCAGGAACCGCTGATTGTCTGAAACCCTCAGCCTGCCATTATCCCAAAGCTTGCCTGCCGTAGCCGGAACTGCCAGCAGCAAAGCCGCAATAATTAGTACTTTGCACCTCCTAAAGAGTACATCCGATTTCTGTTTTAGTTCATTTGATTCCATAAAGCGTAGCAGTTTGTTTGTCCTAATGAATTGCAAAAATACTCAAAACCAAGAAATAACAAAAGAACCCCGACAATAATTAACCTTTTTTAATCAGCCTTCCTGCTTGCTTTTCTTGGATAATCCAAAAATAACAGCTACCTTTGTGCCCTTATTGATTAAGTATGAAGGAAATGATGATGAAAGATAGTGTACTGATTCTGAGCGGCGGAATGGATAGCGTGACGCTGCTCTACGACCAACAAGAACGTATTGCATTGGCTGTGTCGTTCGACTACGGGTCGAACCACAACGCACGTGAGATACCGTTTGCCCGCCTGCATTGCGAACGGTTATGTATTGAACATCTGATTATCCCCCTGAGCTTCATGGCCGAGTATTTCGAAAGCTCCTTGCTGCAGGGTGCAGACGCCATTCCGGAAGGCCACTACGCAGCTGACAACATGAAGTCCACCGTAGTGCCTTTCCGCAACGGCATCATGCTCTCGGTAGCCATCGGACTGGCCGAGAGCCGAGGGTTGAAACATGTGATGATGGCCAACCACGGCGGCGACCATACCATCTATCCCGATTGCCGTCCTGAGTTTGTGGCAGCTATGAGCGAGGCTGCCCGCACGGGCACGTTTCCCGGCATCACCCTGCTCTGTCCGTTCACTAATCTGACGAAGGCTCAGATTGCTGCCCGTGGCCGAGAATTGGGCATCGACTATGCCGAGACGTGGTCGTGCTACAAGGGTGGCGAGCGCCATTGTGGCCGCTGTGGCACTTGTGTGGAGCGCCGCGAGGCACTCGCCGAGGCTGGTATAGAAGACCCTACACTTTACGAGGAGGTATAGAGTGCAGAACCGTGGTTACATGCCCTGCTTCGGGAACACGTCCTCACCATGAAGAAAGTCGCAGAGTACTGCCACGCTATAGTTAATTCGCGTCTACTATCGCCCACTCGCTCAGCGTGCGTTCGGTAGTGCAGAAACTGATGCCCACCTTGTGCAGTCGTAGGTTGCTCTGGCTGTAGGGCAGCAGGTAGTCCTTCGTGTCAATCTGTGCGAGGGCCTCGTTAGCGGGGCGGTCAATCTTCAGTTCCATCACGTAGAGGTCGGTAGCGGTCTGGAATACCATGTCGATGCGGCCTTTGGCCGTGCGCACCTCCATCTGGACGTAGCGGCCAAGGAGGGAGAATACGACGTAAAGCATCGTCTGATAGTGCCCCTCCGAAGTGGCGTTCTCGGCGTAAGGGACACCAGCCAGGTAGACCTTCAGCATCCGCAGCGCCTCGTCGAGGTTGTCGCCAAGGATGGCCTCGTAGACATCGGCCACTACCGAATTGGTGTTGATGGTGTTGCTTTCCACATAGTAGGGGATGAGGGCGAATAGCATGCCATTGCGCACCTCGCGGTTAGGGTATTTCAGGATGTATCGCCCAGTAGCGGCATTGTATGCCTTGATGGTCAGATAACCGCTCTGGTAGAAGAAGGGTATTGGGTTCACCATCTTTTCTGTGGGCGCGTCAAATTCCTTCTCCTCACATTTGGTGCCGTCGTCGAACTCCGTGACGCGGGTGCCGAATTTCTCCAGCATGTTCAGCAGCGACGAGGGCGTGCCCGTGTCGAACCAGTAGTCCTTGGTTTCGCTCCATAAGAAAGCCTGCAGTAGGCTGTAGGGATTATAGATGTCGTTGAGGTCTTTGGCGAAGTGATAGCCGTCGTAGTTGCGTTTCAGTTGTTTCAGCGTCTCTTCTACGCTCAGTTTCAGGTCTGCGGCCAGGTGCTCCACCCAGGGCAGCATCTGCGTCTGCAGCTCCTCTTGCGTGATGCCACAGAGGGCTGAGTACTGCGGCGTCATCGTTATCTTGTCGAGGTTGTTCAGTTCGCTGAAGATGCTCACTTGCGAGAACTTCGATATGCCCGTGATGAAGGTGAAGCGCAGGTAGGGGTCGCAGTCCTTCAGGCAACTCAGGAACGAGCGCACCGTCTGCCTCATCTCCTTCAGCCGTTCTGGTTCGTGGAGCACGGTGAGCAGCGGCGCGTCGTACTCGTCGATGATGACCACGGCTTTCTCACCGGTCAGCACGGGTGTCTGCTTGATGAGGTTCTCCAACCGTGCGCCTGGTGCGTCATTGGGCTTTTCCAGTCCGTACTGCTTTTCGTAGTCCCGCAGCTGCAAGTCTATTCTTTCGTAAAAATCCTGCGGCGTTCCTCCCTTCATGCTTGCTAAACTGATGAGCAGCACAGGGTGCTTCCTCCACTCCGTCTCCAACTGCTCCATAGCCAGTCCGGTAAAGAGGTCGCGTCGTCCCTCGAAGTAACTCTTCAGCGTCGAGCAGAGTACGCTCTTGCCGAAGCGTCGTGGGCGGCTCATGAACACGTAGCTGTGGTTGTGTGCCAGTCGGTAGATCAGCGCCGTCTTGTCGATATACAGGTAGTTGCCTTCCCTTATCTTCTCGAAGGTCTGTATGCCCGTGGGCAGTCGTTTAAGTTGTTTCTCCATAAGAAGTGCATATTTTCGCTGCAAAGTTACAAAAAAAGCCTCTTATAGTTCCAATGCTCCGATGTTCAGATGTCACAATTAGAAATTATTAACATGTCCCCTCTATGATTCTGATTGGTGAGATTGAAAATTTTGAGAGAAAGGGTGACACGCTGACACAATGCCGATGTACAAAGGCTATGCAACGTTTTGAAGGGTGACACAGGGTGACACAAGGGTGACACGCATTTGTGCGTCATAGGGAAACGAAAAGACTGGTATTTAGCCCTATGTAAAGTCACCTGAAGTGTAGGGTAAACGATAATGCATAGGGCGAGTGAAGGCTGAATTCTCTCGAGAATTGCGGCGTTTACCGTAGGGTAAGCAGGGGTTTACCGTAAGTAAACCCTCAAATTCTCGAGAGAATTTTGCGGATAGTCTTAAGCAGAGTCTTGCTGTGCCGTATGCTTCAAGTATGTTTACCCTACCCGCACTTACTGCAAGAAGTGTGTCACCCTTGTGTCACCCTGTGTCACCCTTCAAAACGTTGCACAGCCTTTGTACATCGGGGTTGTGTCAGCGTGTCACCCTTTCACTCAAAAATCTCTGTGTAGCGTTTTAAGTTTGCGCTATCCGAAGAGCACCCGCAGCGCCTCCTCGACCTTGCGGACGGGGTGGATGGCGATGTGGTACTTCTTGCGGTCGAAGCCCTGCAGGTTGTACTTGGGTATGATGATGTTGCTGAATCCTAACTTTTCGGCCTCGGCAATGCGCTGCTCGATGCGGTTGACGGGACGTACCTCGCCGCTGAGTCCTACTTCGCCCGCCATGCACCATCCCGCCTCGATGGGTGTGTCGACGTTCGACGAGAGTACGGCGGCAATGACCGATAGGTCCATAGCCATGTCGGTAACGCGAAGGCCTCCGGCAATGTTGAGGAACACGTCCTTCTGCATCAGCTTGAAGCCTACACGCTTTTCGAGGACGGCCAGCAGCATGTTCAGGCGTCGCTGGTCGAACCCTGTTGCCGACCGTTGCGGTGTGCCGTAAGCAGCCGATGATACAAGAGCCTGTGTTTCGACGAGGAACGGGCGTACCCCTTCTATGGCCGAGGATATAGCTACGCCACTCAGACCGTCGTGGTCTTCGGTGAGCAGCAGTTCTGAGGGGTTCGACACTTGTCGTAGTCCGTTTTGCTGCATCTCATAAATACCTAATTCAGAGGTACTTCCGAATCGGTTCTTAATGCTTCGCAGGATGCGGTAGACATGGTGCTGGTCGCCTTCGAACTGGATGACCGTATCCACAATGTGCTCCAGAATCTTAGGTCCTGCCAGTGTTCCTTCTTTGGTGATGTGGCCAATGAGAATAACAGGCACGCCACTGGTCTTGGCAAAGCGGAGCAGGGCAGAGGCACACTCGCGCACCTGGGCAATGGAGCCTGCCGAGGACTCGACGTCTTCGGTGGCGATGGTCTGGATGGAGTCGATGATGACTAATTCGGGTTGTGCTTCCCGAATGTGTTCGAAGATGGTTTCCAGCGAGTTTTCACAAAGTATCATCAGATTGTCGGAGATTCCCACATTCCCCTGGACTAAGCGTTCGGCACGCATTTTCAGCTGGTGGGCACTCTCCTCGCCGCTGACGTAGAGTACTTTCATTCCCGACATTTGCAGGGCTGTCTGCAGCGAAAGCGTTGACTTCCCGATGCCAGGCTCGCCGCCCAACAAGACGATGGAGCCAGGAACCAGTCCACCTCCTAACACACGGTTCAACTCTCCGTCGTGCATGTCGATACGAGGGTCGTCAGCCGCTGAAATCTCGTGCAGCCTCAGAATCTTGTTCTTCCGCAGTTGGTGGCCTGTGGATGCTGCTGCCGAAGTGGCGGCCTGCTGGCGGGTGTCGGCCACCCGTATTTCCTTGAATGTGTTCCATTTGCCGCAAGCCGGGCATTTGCCAATCCACTTGGGAGACTCCTGCCCGCAGTTCTCGCAGACGTAGGCTATCTTATCCTTTGCCATATTTGCTTAGGGCATTAAGAAAATTGTTACCGAACGGGCCGCCTGGGCACCCATGACCAATACTTGGGCTATGTCGGCCGTTTTGGATGGTCCGCTGATGAAGGTTCCGTAGCCGTAGTCGTTGAACTCAATGCGGCGGTATGCCTCGTGCATGTTGTTCACGATTTCCGACTTCTTCAGCAGGATGACCAGGTTCTCGGAGATGAAGCATACGGCCTTCTCCTTCATCTGCTGGGGAATCCAGATGCAGCCGTTCTCGGCAACGCCGAACATACCGCGTATGACACCGACATCGGTACCATTCAGGTCGTGGGCGTGGCCCACGGTGTCGGGGTTGCGGGTGGCAATGGTTACTTCGGGCAGGTTCGAGGCAATCTCTTTGGCCTCGGGATAGCGTTCTTGGATGAGTGTGTTGATGTCTCGTCCTGCATCCACTTCGATGACATGTCCGCCAACCATCTCGCTCATCTTAACAAACTGTGCCAGCGGGTCGGGGTAGGTGATGGCCTGTATGTCACTCAGGTCGGGCATGTCAAACCTCTGGCGGATGTTTGCTCTGTATCTTTTCAGTATATCTTCTTTGGTGCTCATAATTGTGGGCCTCCCCAAGCCCCTCCAAAGGAGGGGATGCTTAATTACATGTTGGGGAATAATTTAAATGGTTATCATTATATAAAGTTATTCTCTTTTTTATCATTTCAGACATCCCCTCCTTGGGAGGGGCTTGGGGAGGCCTTCCCCTCACCTTCGGTGGGGCTTGGGGATGCCAAGTCCTTGATGATGCTATGGAATGGCTTCTTAGGAAATTTCATCATCTCGTGACCTTCGGCCCAAGGGTTCAGTCCGTTGTTCATCAAGAACGGCGGCATGATATTGGCCAAGGGCGATACGGCGGTTGCCATCTTGTAGAGGGCGGGGCTGCCGAAGAGCATGCTCATGGCCTTGCACATCAGTTTTTTCTCGGGATTGGCCGTGCCGAACTCGTCAAGTTGCTGGCGCCATTTGTAAATCTGGTCGCCAAGGTCAATCTTCACGGGGCAGACGCATTGGCAGCTGTTGCAAAGCGTGCATGCGGAGACATTGCCCGAGTGCTTCTGCACGTCACGTAGCATGCCGAGGTTGATGCCGACTGGGCCAGGAATGAAGTAGCTGTAGGAGTAGCCGCCCGAACGACGGTAGACGGGGCAGGTGTTCATGCACGAGCCGCAGCGTATGCACTTCAAGACCTCCCAATGCTCCGGATTGCCTATCCACTCCGAGCGGCCGTTGTCTACCAGGATAATGTGCATTTCGTGAGCCGTGGGGCGTGCTTTGCGGAAGTGCGAGGTGTAGGTCGTCGTAGGCTGGCCGGTGCCTGCGCGGCATAGCATGCGCTGGAATACGGCGAGGCAGTCGTAGTTGGGAATCACCTTCTCGAGCCCGATGGCAGCAATGTGCAGCTTGGGGCACGAGGTGGACATGTCGGCGTTGCCTTCGTTGGTGCAGACCACTATGTCGCCTGTAGCTGCGATGCCGAAGTTGGCACCCGTCATGCCTGCGTCAGCCGTCAGGAACTCGTTGCGAAGGCTGAGGCGCGCCATATAAGTAAGGTATGTGGGGTCGTGGTTGCCCTTTTCCTTCGAGATGCCCTTCTCCTCGAACAGTTCGCCCACGTCGTCGTGGTTCAGGTGGATGGCAGGCATCACGATGTGGCTGGGTTTCTGGCCCTTCAGCTGGATGATGCGCTCGCCGAGGTCGGTTTCTACCACTTCTATGCCCTTGCTCTCTAAGTAGGGGTTCATCTCACACTCCTCGGTGAGCATTGACTTCGACTTCACCATCTTTTTCACGTCGTGGTCCTTCAGAATGCCATAGACTATCTCGTTGAACTCGTTTGCATCCTTGGCCCAATGGACGATGCAGCCGTTTTTCTCGGCATTGGTGGCAAACTGGTCGAGGTATTCGTCAAGATGGGTAATGGTGTGGCGCTTGATGGCCGAAGCCTTCTCGCGGAGCTGTTCCCACTCGTCCAGCCCCATGGCCATGTTGTCGCGCTTTGTGCGGACGGCCCAGAAGGTGGCGTCGTGCCACTTAGCGTATGTCTGGTTCTTCAAGAACTCTTTTGCTGCTTTACTGTGTTGTGTACTCATAAATATTATTCTCTATTTATATTCTGCCTCTTTATCTTTATAAACATCCCCTCCTTTGGAGGGGCTTGGGGAGGCTACAACCCTGCCGCCAAAATCTCTACTACATGCTTGAACTGTATATTTAGCCCTTGCTTACGGGCTACGCCTGCCATGTGCATCAGGCAGGAGCAGTCGGGGCCTGTGATATACTCGGCACCCGTCTGGATGTGCCGCTCTACCTTGTCCTTGCCCATCTGTGCCGAGATGGCAGTCTCCTCAATAGAGAACATACCGCCGAAGCCACAGCACTCGTCGGGACGTTCAGGCTCAACAACGCTGATGCCGTCGACAAGGCTTAGCAGGTCGCGAATCTTATTGAACTTCTCCACATGCTGCTCGCTGGGACTGCTGAGTCCGAGTTCGCGCACTCCATGACAGGAGTTGTGGAGCGAAACCTTGTAAGGGAAGGTGCCCAGTTTCTGCTTTACCTTTACAACATCGTGCAGGAACTCCACTACGTCCATCGCCTTCTTGGCAGTCAGACATTCGTGGGTAAGCAGACGGGGATAGTTGATGCGGATGAAGGCCGTACAGCTGACACTGGGAGCCACCACATAGTCGAAACCCTTGAACAGATTCTCAAACTTCTCGGCCAGTGGAATGGCTTGCTTCTCGAATCCTGCGTTGGCCATTGGCTGGCCGCAGCAGGTCTGGTTATCAGGATACTCCACGTCGAGTCCCAAGTGACGCAGTAGCTTGTAGGTTGCCACGCCCACCTCCGGGTAAACCGCATCAACGTAGCAGGGAATAAATAGTCCTATCTTCATATCTTTCTTTATACTTTTTTACCTATTTACCTTTAAATCACATGTAATCCCAAGAACACCATCAAGCCATTCATGAGTATCCAGAAGATGGCGAATGGCATCGTCTTGCGCATGATGTCGCCGTCGTGCCCCTCCATGTCACAGGCAGCAGTAGCGATGGCTATCGACTGCGGCGAGAGCAGTTTTCCGCCCTCCGAGCCTGCGCAGTTTGCTGCAGCAAGCCAGTTGGTCTCATTACCGCTGACACCGAAGAAATTGGCGTTGTGAACTAAATCGAGCTGTCCGGCAGCAGCAGCCTGCAGTTTGCCGAACAGAATATTGGCCGAAGTGGCGGACCCCGTGACGAAAGTGCCAATGGAGCCAATGAGCGGTGCAAAGAAGGGATAGGCTGAGCCCGTAATGGCTACGAGTCCTGTGGCGATGGCGAGTGTCATGCCGGTATTGTTCATCAGCATGGCCAAGGCTACGAGGCAGCAGATGGTAAGGGCCGTCTTTTGCAGACCGTAAGCCGTCTTACCCAGCATCTTCATCAGTTTGCCGAAACTCAGTCCCTGAATGAGACCGCCGATAACCGCACCGAGGAAAATCATGAGGCCAGCATTCGACAGCCAGCCAAAAGAAAAAGTATTGCCAATAACGGGCATATCAAATTTAGTCACCAGCGTCGATTTGAGCAGCTCGTTCACGGGCGGTACAATCTTGCTGCTGATGAGGATAAAGAAAATGATGAGTCCGTAGACACTCCATGCTTTCAAGGTCTTGACTGTGCCGAATTTCTTTTTTTTCACATGAACCATGTCTTTCTCGGCTTCATGGCGCAGGAACAACTTGTTGTAAATCAACATAGCAATGATGGCGGCCACAGAACCAAGGATGGCAGGCGTCTCAGGACCGAGAAAGAAGGCACAGCAGAACTGCACGATGATAGAGAAGCAGCCCACAAACAATGCCAGCGTAAGGTTCTTCATAATCTTGGTGCGGTCGGTCATCATGAGGATAAGAAATGGCGTGATGAAGAACATCAGCGAGAGCTGCAAAATAATAAAGGTGGCCACCTCGCAAAGCATTTCGGGTGATGCCGTCCCGTCGGCCACTTGGTTGGCCAGCGTCGTAGCCGGCAGTCCAACCGCACCGAAGCCTACGGCGACGGTGTTGGCCACCAGACAGATGACGGCAGAGAACATAGGCTTGAAACCCAGTCCAATGAGGATGGCTGCAGGAATGGCAACGGCCGTTCCGAAGCCTGCCATACCCTCAAGAACGCCACCGAATCCCCACGTCAGCAGTAACACAAGTAAGCCCTTGTCGCTGGTCAGTTGGATAAACTGCGTCTTAATGGTCTCAATCTCCTTCGTTTCCACCAGGATGTTATAACTGAAGATAGCGCAAATAATAATCAGAATTATCGGGAAACATGCCTTGAGGAATCCTTCTACGACCGACCAGAGGGTGATACTATAGATGGAAGCTTCTGCATACTTCCCGGGCATAATGTCAAGGGCTGGGGCTGCGAATAATGCCAGAAGAATAGTGACTAGGAGGGTGATTAAGGCACTCTTCCAACCTGACATTTTCAAGCCCATCATCAGTATGAAGAGCAGGGCGATGGGAATTACAGAGATTAGTGCAGCCATAGATTCTTAGCCAAATATTATATAAGTTTCTGCAAATATAGGCATTTTCCAGCATACGACTGCAATCTTTTTTGTGAAAAATTCAAAAATGGCAGGAATAAAAATAATTCGCTGACTTTTTGGTCGGCTCGTTTTTTTTTCGTAATTTTGCGGCAAATAACTTACACATAGTGTCTATGCTGAATCAATTCTTATCAGAATTGCGGAAGTCGGTACCCAACGAACGCATCTATACCGACGAGCTGCGACGGTTAGGGTGGGGGACTGATGCCAGTTTTTATCGTCAGATACCAAAGGTCGTTATTCGTAGCGACGGCGAGGCTGAAATCAGCCTTATCGTTGGTCTCTGTCGCAAGTACAAACTGCCCTTCACGTTCCGCGCTGCCGGTACATCGCTCTCCGGCCAGAGTTGTACAGACTCCGTGCTTATCGTTGCTGGCAAGCATTGGGAACGCTACAGTATGGCGGCTGACCGCGAGACCATTACGTTGCAGCCTGGCATCGTTGGTGCTCGCGTCAATGAGATTCTGAAGCCTTACGGACGTGTGTTCCCGCCTGATCCGGCTTCGATTGGCTCGGCTATGGTGGGCGGTATCGTCATCAACAACGCTTCGGGAATGAACTGTGGCGTCCATGCCAACAGCGACCGCATGCTGGTGTCGGCCCGCATCATCCTGACCGATGGTACCGTTTTAGATACGGGCTCGGAGGAGAGCCGCAGGCAATTCCGTGAAACTCATCCGGATTTTCTGGAGAAGATTATTGCCCTTCGTGACAAAGTCAGAGCCGACAAGGAATTGGCTTCGCGCATACGTACCAAATATTCTATTAAGAATGTGACGGGTCTGAACCTCCGTCCACTTGTGGCCTATGACGACCCGTTCGACATCATTGCCCATTCGATAGTCGGCAGCGAGGGTACGTTGGCCTTCCTTTCGGAAGTGACGATGAAGACGCTGCGTGATTATCCCTTCAAGGCCTCGGCTATGGTCTACTTCCTGACCATGAAGGAAAGCTGTGAAGCTGTGGTCGAGATGAAACAGTTGAAAGCTGGTGATGAGGACTTGAACATGAGTGCTGAGCAACTGATGGTGAAATCGGCTGAAATGCTTGACTATATGTCGCTCAACAGCGTAGATGACCCTGTTTTCCTGCAATACAAGAAAGATGTAGACGCCGGGAAGATTGAGGGTGTGAAGCCGGGCGACTATCATAACCTGACGGCTATCCTGACCGAGACTAAAGCCATCACCCATGAGCAGCTGCTCGAAAAGATTGCTACAATCAAGGAATGTTTGGGACAGTTCCGGCTTTACCAGCCTGCAGAATTCACAGAAGATCCTGCAGTCTATGGCAAGTACTGGGCCATCCGAAGCGGCATCTTCCCCAGTGTGGGTGGTACGCGACCAGTCGGCACTTCCTGTCTTATCGAGGATGTCGCGTTCCCTATTGAGAGCCTGCCGGAAGCTACGGTCAGACTCCAACAACTCATTGCTGACCACGGCTATTCGGACGCTTGTATCTATGGCCATGCCTTCGAGGGCAACTACCATTTTATCCTAAACCAGAGTTTTACTGAAAAAGCCGAGGTTGACCGCTATGCCGACATGATGAAGGCCGTGGCTCGTTTGGTAGTCGAGGACTATGATGGCTCGTTGAAGGCTGAGCATGGTACGGGCCGCAATATGGCTCCTTTTGTGCGTTACGAGTGGGGTGACAAGGCTTACGATGCTATGCGTGAACTGAAGGCAATCTTTGACCCAGAGGGATTGTTGAACCAAGGTGTCATTTTCAACGATGATCCAGAGTGCTTCATCAAGTGCCTCAAGCCGTTACCCGTTCTTGATTTCAACTTCGATGCGGTGCCTGATGGTGGCCAATACCTGATGGATCCGACACTTTCTACTGCGAAAGAAACCATCGAACAGGTACGCCGCGCCAACAAATGTATCGAGTGTGGCTTCTGCGAGGTTAACTGTATGTCGTGTGGACTGACGCTGTCGAGCCGTATGCGCATCGCTGTGCAACGCGAAATCCGCGAACTCACTGTCACAGGATCTGACTCCGACCGGCTTGCTACGTTAAAGAAGCAATATAAGTATTATGGCGACCAGACATGTGCGACGGATGGTCTCTGCTCAACGTCATGCCCCATGAAGATCAATACGGGCGAGTTGACTCACCTTATTCGTCAGATGGATATGAACGAGAGCCCTCTTGGATACAAAGTCGGTGAGTTCGCTGCCAACCACATGGCCGGCATCAAATCAGGATTGCGTGTTGTTCTCGATGTGGCTCATCTCGGACATGTCACACTTGGTCCTACGCTAATGACAAACGTATGTCGCACCATGAACAAGATGGGAATGCCACTGTGGACGACGGCTATGCCTCGGAAGAAGCGTCAGCCTAAGCCTTCAGACCTTACGCAGTTCATCATCGACCGTTCGCTGCCTCATGATAAAAGCCCTCAGACATCTGATTTGAAAGTCGTCTATTTCCCCAGTTGCATCAACCAGACCATGGGACTCTCGAAAGAGTCGCCAGTAAAGCGACCTTTGGTGGATGAAGTATCTCAACTGCTTCACAAAGCAGGCTATGAGGTCATCTTCCCAGAAGGCATGGAACACATGTGCTGCGGGCAAATTTGGGAAAGTAAAGGTATGCTCGACATCGCCGACCGAAAAAGCGGTGAACTTGAAGCTGCATTGTGGAAGGCTTCTGAACAGGGCCGCTATCCAGTACTTTGTGCGCAGAGTCCCTGTTTGCATCGCATGAAGAAGGTAATGCATCGCATGCACCTCTACGAACCGGCTGAGTTTATTATGACCTATCTGGTGGATCGTCTTGACTTTCATGCAATCGACCGCCATGTCGCGCTGCATCTCACCTGCTCGACACGCGAAATGGGCGTCGACAAGGATATGATAGCCTTGGCACGCCTTTGCTCCAACAATGTCTATTTGCCCGAAGGGGTAGGGTGCTGTGGGTTCGCTGGTGACAGGGGATTCACTTTCCCCGAACTGAACAAGTACGGACTTCGCAAGCTGCGCCCGCAGATTGAGGCAAACCATATTGAGGTCGGATATTCCAATAGCCGTACCTGTGAGATTGGGCTTGAGTCCAATACGGGCATCCCATACATGAGCATTGTCTATCTTGTCAATGAGTGTACGACACCCAAACAGAAAGAAAGTATAAACAAATAAACAAAGTATTATGAAAAGATCATTATTAGTTATGTCTCTGGCCTTCTTTGCATTGGCTGTCAGTGCACAGGAAAAGGCCACCAAGTGGTATGACAACATTAAGTTCAGCGGCTATGGGATGCTCCAGTATCAAACTGAGGATAAGGAGGATGCACAGCACAATGAATTTAACCTCCGTCTGGCACGTTTCATCCTTGATGGCAAAAACGGGGAGTTCGACTGGCGTGTCCAGATTCAGGGAACCAATGCTAAAGGTCCCGGTGAACCTACTGTGCAGCTTGTCGATCTCTATGCTGAATGGGTGAAGCACAAGGAGTTCCGGGTCAAGGCAGGACAGTTCAAACGTGCCTTTACTTTTGAGAATCCCACGAATCCCGTAACGCAGGGATGGTATGCCTATGCGATGGCTATTAACAGTTTGTCTGGCTTCGGCGATCGGACGGGTGAAAAGTCTTCGAGTGGACGTGACATCGGTCTTCAAGTGCAAGGTGACCTTTTTCCCAATGCCAGTGGTCGTCGATTGTTGCATTATCAGGTAGGTGTCTACAACGGTGAAGGCATCAATCAGAAGGATAAAGATAACCGTAAGGACATCATCGGAGGCATGTGGGTGATGCCAGTTGCTGGAGTTAGAATCGGTGCTTTCGGATGGACGGGTAGCCGTGCCGGAATCGGCGAGAAGAACCGCTATGCTTTCTCTGCGGAGTACGACAAGGACGAGTACACTTTCCGGGCCGAATACTTGCACAGCCAAGGCATGGGTGCAGATCCTGCCCTTGGAGACAAGGCGGACGGCTGGTACGCTTTTGGCATTGTGCCTGTCATCAAGAGTAAATTGCACGCAAAGGCTCGCTACAACACGTATCGGCCAGCTAAGGAATGGAGTTCCTCAAAGACCATGTATGAAGTGGGATTTAACTACTATTTCACTCCAAAACTACAGTTAAACCTGGAGTATGCCCGCGTCAACGACAGGAGCATTGCCAATCCCGACAAGCATAATTATAATTTCGTGGATGCCCAACTTGACTTCCGCTTCTAATTGATTTTATTAATTTTTTAAAGATATGGATTACAAAGAAATTACAAATGTATTCCCGAGAGAAAGGGAACTCGAAATGTCAGCAGCCTTCCCGGTGCTGATGCGTAAGGTGTACTTATGGATGACATTGGCTTTGGTCATCACAGGTTTTACGGCCTATTATGTTGCTTCAAGCGAAGCATTAATCACTGCCATAATGACCAACCAGATTCTATTCTGGGGATTAGTTATCGGAGAATTTGCTTTGGTATTTGGCTTGAGTGCTGCTATCAATAAGCTGTCTTTGACCACAGCCACCCTGATGTTTGTGCTTTATTCGGTAATAAATGGTGCCACGCTGTCGTTCATTTTCTTGGTGTATGCTTATTCAAGTATTACCAATGTGTTCTTCATAACGGCAGGAACGTTTGCTGTCATGGCACTCTTTGGCTATTTTACGAAGACAGACCTCACATCAATCGGCAAAATCTTGATGATGGCACTCATTGGAATCATTATTGCCACCATTGTCAACTTCTTCACCAAGAGCGAGGGACTTGCTGTTATTCTAAATTATCTCGGTGTCCTGGTGTTTGTTGGACTTACAGCCTATGATTCGCAAAAGATTAAGCAGATGCTTCTGACTGCTCCCGATGCTGGAGAAGGAGCTCAGAAGTTGGCTTTGCTTGGTGCATTATCCCTCTATCTGGACTTCATCAACCTCTTCCTGTATCTTTTGCGCATTTTTGGCTCAAGAAGAGACTAAAGCACTTCATTTTCCATTCAATTGCCTATTCCTATATTATTATATATAAGGTGTAGGCAATTGTTTGTAAACAATCCCGAAAACTTTCATGTTTTTTTGAAAATAATTGCCGAAATATTTGGAGGGTATTGGTAAAAGTCGTACCTTTGCATCCGCTTTCGCTCAAAACCGGGCGGGGGCACCGAAAAGAG
>CAMVLT010000023.1 GCA_947168395.1 uncultured Prevotellaceae bacterium
CCAGCGTGTCGTTGCGCTCACCGCCGCCCACACGGCCCACGAAGTTGACCAGCGTGGAGTCCTGGAAGTCGCAGACCACGGGGGCGTTGAACTCGTGCTTGCCCGTCAGCGGGAAGCGGCCCTTGCCCACCATCGTGTGCTCGCCAAGCTTGGCCTCCACATAGTGCTGGCCGATGGGTACGCTGATCCGGTACTCTCCATTGGCATCGGTCTGCTGCACCTCGCCGTCGTTGGTCTGCAACTGTCCGTCCACATAGAACTGTATGCCCTCCACGGGGATGTTGGTGCCGGCGTATGTGATGCGGCCCTCCATGGGGAACGACGACACGTCCTCGAAGTCGATGTTGTTGGCGGTCAGGCTCGTCGGGCTGACGAACATCGTGCGCGTGGCGGGCGAGAACTCATGGACGCCCAGCTCGGGCACGATGCGGTAGTTGGTGCCGCCCTGCTGGAAGGGTACACCTTTGATGATATAGTTACCCTCCTTGTCAGTCATGCCATAGAGCTTCAGGTGCTGCGGACAGTTGCTGTCGGGCAGCACGTTGACGCCCACCTCGGGGTGGTTCAGCTGGTAGAGGCCGTCCTGGCGGGCAATGTCGAAGGCATAGCGCTGCACGCTCATGCCCTCGTCGAAGGGCCAGTAGAGCACCATGCCGCTCTCCGTGCCGCCCTGTATGCGGGCGTAGTTCTCAGTAATCTCTGCCTCGGTGAGGGCACGCTGCCACAGGCGCACATCGTCGACGAGGCCCTTGAAGCCGCTGCCCTGCGAGCGTGTAGCTGCCGGACCGCCTATGCTCAGCGTGGGCAGGGTGGCGGTGGTGCTGCTGACGGCGTTCCACGTGGTGGCTGCCGCCGTCATCGTGGCTTTCTGCAGGGTCTCCGATCCTACGTAGAAAGTCCATGTGCCGCCGCTGTAGGTGGCAGCGACGTGGGTGAAGTCGATGTTGTCGAACACAAGACCGGTGAACTCCTTCACCGTCGTGCCGCCCTTCGAGCGGTCGATGGCATAGAGGTGGAAGCGGCCGCCCGACTCCTTCACGCCTAACTCCAGTGCACCGGCTATCTGCACCAGCTGCTGCTGCGACGCACCGCCGGCTGCCGTGCTCTGCGGACGTGCCCACAGCTGCAAGGTCAGCGGCTGCTGGCCGTTGAGCACATTGTCATATTTCTCGCTGTTGGCACGCCACTGCAGGCCCGCCCCATCGCCGTCGATGCGGCGCGAGAGGAACTGCGGCTGGCTGTTGGCCTCGTCGGTGCTCGACTTCACAAGGTTCACCCTGACGTTCTGCACCGGCGTACCCGAACCGAAGGCTATCTGACCCGTGATGGTGCCGCGGGCCTGCGAGAAGCCGGGGGTGACGGCAGCATCGCTCTTCGTCAACTGGTCGCCGCACTTGGCACCGTATGCCTCTACGGTGTACTCATAGTAGGTACCGGCCAGGGGGCGCGTGTCGGTATATTCGTATTCCGTTGCCGTGCCGTGGACGCTGCTGGTCAGCTCCGTCCAACTGTCGGGGCCTTCAGCACCGATGGGGCGGCGCAGCACGCGGTAGTAGATGTCGTTGACAATGTCGGGGTTCTTCACCTTCCACTTCACTTTGACCTCCGTCTCCTCCGTTCCCGTCGTGGCGGTCACCTCGCTGATGTAGCTGCCCGACGGCAGGGTGGTGGAGAGGGTGTCGCTGTAGATGACATCTTCGTCCACGGAGGTTTTGATGCGGTAGGTGATGGGGTCGCATACCGTTCCGCTGAAGTGACTGCTGGCCTCTGTCTCGTTAGGGTCGAGGGGGATGGTCTCGGTCTTGGAGAGCCACGTCTTCTCGCCGGTCTTCTTGTATTCAATTGTCCACGCCAGCCCCTGAAGGGGGATGCTATACTGCCATTTCAGGAAGACATCCTTGTCGTAGGTCTTGTCCTGCGTCAGCGTGATGGGCACGTCCAGCTTGGTGCTCCCAGACTGCTCTTCCCACAGGTCGGTGTCGTTGTGAGCGCGATTGTAGCCGGGTAGCTTAGTAAGGTTGTCCTTGTACTTGCTCTCCAAGATGTCGGGCAGGAAGATGACGCGATAGACGTACTGCTTGCCATAAATGATTTTCTCATCTGCCAAGCTCAACTGTGTGGCATTGCCATTGAGCGAACCGACAAGCTCGTAGTTATCCGCTGACTTTCCATTATCGTAGCGGATGACATACCACTTGCCAGTAGTGCGGCACTCCACGTCCATCGTATTCGATCCGTTGTAGCCTGTCACCTTCTCCTGGCGCGTCCATGTCACAATGTTCTTCTTGTTCCATTTGTCGAACTCCACTGCCACCGATTTAGGTCGTGTGTAGGGCCTTATGAAACCGTAATCCACCGTTGGTTGGCTTACTCTGAAGACACCATCAAAATTCCTATAACCATCAATTCCAGGATCGTGAATGCCAGAATGCGAGTCGTTCTCGATACCTCCCTGATAGCTTACATAGACAGGCACAGTGTAGGCGGCTTTGACCGACGCTGCTGATGTGACCAGGGGCCAGTAACTGAATGCAACGTCCATTGTCCAATTACTCTTATTTTCGTTTGAGATGGCGAAACCATTGTTCATCTTGCCAATGGTGACATTGCTGTTTTTCCAGCCATTGTCATTATAGTACAGGTTGAGGTCATAGAATTGGTCTTCCCAGTCCATGTAGGGTACTCCCGTTGCCTTGTAGGTCAGATTGCCCTCGGTGTCCCAGTCTAATGTAAGGTTGGGCATCGGCTTGTCTGCTGCTATGCCAGAGAATTGAATGTCTTTCTCATATTGCACCCAGTACATGGCTCCTCCCTGTCTATAGTCGTTATAGACGGTATGTTTCATAACGATGCGTTTCACACCATCCTTATAAGCCTGACCGTTAGGTAAATAAGATAGATAAAAGCTTTTACTGTTCGTTTCTCCGGCGAATACCAGCAAAAACGACCCCCACGTATCGTCAATCGACTGATTAGAAACCGCGTATTTTTTATCAGTTTTTTTATGAGACCACTTGGCAACTAAATGTTTCACATCGTCGGAAGTGACTACGGAGATTTCACCTTCAAGTTCGTTACCGCCATCATCTTCTTCGGCATTGGAATAGAAATATGCCTGCAACCAGATAGACCATCCTGAAATGTATCGGTTCAAGTCAAAAGAACTGCTAGTATAATAATTGGGGGTGACATCAATATTTGCCAAGTAGTGAAATTTTTGCGCAGTGTACCTGATGTCACCACTATTCTCATGGTATACTTTATCCACTTTCCACTCACTTTGCGCCCACGCCGGACTTCCCCCTCCCACGAGGAGCAGGAGCATGAGCAATAGCACTTGCAGCCCGAGGCCTCCGTGCCGGTTCTTAGTTTTTTTTCTCATTGTAGTTTTGTTTGTTATTGTTATTATTATCATTATCAGCAGTGGATGGTCACAAATGTATGGCGTAAGGCAAAAAGCAATCAGACCTCCTTGCAAGTTTGCAAGAAAATCCATATATTATCGCGTGGACGCCCGCGAAATTTAATATTGTATAATTGGCTGTTAGTACCTTTTCGCTCCGTTGGCATTATTTAACCTCTCTCTGTGGGGCATAGCGTAGGGGGTGTTGGTTATGTGAAATCAGTCGGCAATCTCCATCATGTCGAAGTACATCAGTCGGGTATGCTCATCCTCGTCCTTCTTCGTCAGGTGGAGAAACCCATTCTTCTCGTAGAAGGGAACAGCGGAGAGGTAGGCATCAACAGTGATGAAGCGGAAGGCAGAGTTTGACGAACTTTGGTGAAGCAAGTCTTTCACAATGTCCATGAGTCGGCTTCCAACTTGCTGGCCGCGATAGTCTTTTGAGACTGCGAACCGACCTATCTTGATGGTAGGATAACTGCGGAATTGCTTACTTTGGGGAAAGTTGGAACGTATTTTCTTCCAACGGCTTCCAATCACTTCGTCTTTGCTTACCTTGTCGTTGAGGATACAAAAATAAGCGGCAATACGCCCTTCATCTTCCAGAATGAACGTATTGGCGACACGCAGTTCGAGTGACGGCTTCGCATCCTCAAACAAAAATTTGTTGAGTTGGTCGTCTCCGCAATCGAAGTCGGTCAACTCGTAGTCAGGAGTCAAGCGAACAAGAATCATGAATCAGATGCAAACATTGATGTATTTCTTTGCCTCTGCCACTCGTGCCTCAAACTTGCGGCGGTTCTCAGCCCGTTGCTCCTTGCTCATGTGCTCTACCTCCAGCCTTCGCATCTCGAAGTTGAAGGCATCCTCGCCCTTCAATACGGGGGTTTCTCTGATAGGTCTTGCCATAATAATGCGCATTAAGATGAATATTCGTGTGCAAAGGTACAAAAAATATTGTAATTATGCTCCGATACGGAAGAAAATCTTCTTAAAAGGACGCATTTTGAGGTCTTTTGAGGTACTTATGCCTCATCAGTCTGGCCGGCGACCCCTTCCCCGGCACCGGCAACACCACGCTGCTCTCCGACCATCCGCCGCGCCCGTCGGCTCGCCGACACAAAACGGATTCCGCCGGGGCTGCGCTGCGGCAGTCTCGGCGGATAAAATCTCTCGGGTGCGTGCCCTCTGCGATCACCGTGTAGCTGATGAGGCAGATATTTCTCTGGCAACTTACCTTCTGTAGCAAGTATGCGGATTGCCTCTTCTATTCAAGACACTGTTGGAGATCATGGGGTCGGTTCTTCTGATCATTTTCAGGAGCCCGTCATTTTGATTATGATTCATTGCTGTCTCAATTCTCATGTTATTTGCCTTGATAAGTGATCAGCAGAACCGACCCCATGATCCAGAAAGTAAAAAAAGGTGCACCCCGTACCCCCTTTTGATTTATCTAACTGTTTACCAACTATTTAACAGGGGCATGATGTGCCAAAAAAAGTGCCCCTAACATGCCCCTAACATGCCCCCCCCCAAAAAAACAGTCACTTTCGGAATGTGGCTTAGATTTTGGGTATAGGCGCACGGTTATTTGCGTATAGACAAAAGGTTGTTTGCGTATAGGCGAACGGTTGTTTGCGTATAGACGCAAGGTAGTTTAGACGGCAGTTGGTACGGGTTTAGACGGCAGTTGGTAACGGTTTGAACGGCAGTTGGTACGGGTTTAGGCATGTGCTTCATTTGTTTTCATGGGGGCACGTTAGGGGCACGTTGGGGGCACGTTTTTCAGGCAAACGCGCCCCCTATAGCTTACTGATATTCAGACGGTTGAATCAAAAAGGGGCACAAGGGGCATACTTTTTGGTGGAAAAGCCTATATAGAGCATCCATCCGTAGCGCTTATCGACAACAGCGACAGGCGAGGCAGGACGAACAGCTCTATTTCAGATCCAGCTCCACCGGGCAATGGTCGGAGCCGAGAATGGATGTATGGATTTTGGCATCCTCTACCCTATCCATCAGGCGGTCGCTCACCACGAAATAGTCAATGCGCCAGCCGGCATTCTTCTGACGGGCCTGGAAACGGTATGACCACCATGAATAGGTGACCTGCTCGGGATAGAGCGTACGGAAGGTGTCCTTGAAGCCACAGGCCAACAGGTCGGTGAACTTCTGGCGCTCCTCGTCGGTGAAGCCGGCATTGCGGCGGTTGGTCTTGGGGTTCTTGATGTCAATCTCCTCGTGAGCCACGTTCAGGTCGCCACAAAGGATGACGGGCTTCACGGCGTCGAGGTGCTTGAGATACTGGCGGAAGTGGTCCTCCCACGACATACGGTAATCCAAGCGGCGCAAGCCGTCCTGTGAATTGGGGGTGTAGCAGCACACCAAGTAGAAGTCGGCCATCTCAAGTGTGATGACGCGGCCCTCGTGGTCGTGCTCGTCGATGCCCAAGCCGTAGGCTACACTCAGCGGCTTGTGCTTGGTATAAATGGCCGTGCCGGAATAGCCTTTCTTGTCGGCATAGTTCCAGTACGACTCATAGCCTTCAAACGCGAGGTCGAGCTGACCGGCCTGCATCTTTGTTTCCTGCAGACAAAAGAAATCAGCGTCCATCTCTCGGAAGATGTCGCTGAAGCCTTTGCCCTCGCAGGCCCTCAGACCGTTGACGTTCCAACTGACAAGTTTCATGGCGCCACGGTATGGGTTAGAACTTTGCCATCTTGATAGCCACCACGGCACACTCGTCGCCCTTGTTGCCCAAGCGGCCACCTGCGCGGTCCTTGGCCTGCTGCAGGTCATTGGTGGTGAGCAGCCCGTAGATGACGGGGATGTTGTTGGTGGCGTTCAGTCGGGCAATGCCCTGAGTGACCCCCTGACAGATATAGTCGAAATGGGGGGTCTCGCCCCTGATGACGCTGCCGAGCACGATGATGGCATCGTAGCCATCGTTGAGGGTCATCTGGCGGGCACCGTAGATGAGCTCAAAGGAGCCGGGAACGGTCTTGACATGTATATTCTCAGGCAAAGCGCCGTGCTTCTCGAGTGTGCTGACACACCCTTGAAGCAAGGCGCCTGTAATTTCGGGATTCCACTCGGCCACCACGATGCCGAAAATCATGTTCGAGGCATCGGGAACATTTGCAGTATTGTACTCCGACAGATTCTTGGTTGCCATAGCTTATTTTGCGCTTGCACGCTCAATGTAAGCGTCAATGGTCTGATAGCTCATAGAGTTGAAGTACTTGTCCTTCACGGTCTGATAGAGCTTCAGAGCCTCCTCCTTCTTACCCTGGCTCTCCAGGATTTCACCGGCCTGGACGAGGAAGGTGGGCGACAGCGAATTGTTGTCGGCCTTCTCGGCAGCCTTCTTCAGGGTCTCCACAGCCTTGTCGAGCTGGTCGACATGGGCGTATGCGTTGCCTAACGCGCCGAGGGCAGCGGGAGAAATCATCTGGTCGTCCTTGGCATCGAACTTCTCGATGAAGCTGATGGCCTCCTGCCACTTCTCCATCTGGGCGTAGCAGAGTCCGGCATAGAGGTTGGCCAAGTTACCGGCATCGCCACCTAACTCGGAAGCCAGCTTGGCAAAGCCCACGAAACCAGTGCTGTCGCCGTTGAGTGCCTTGTCGAACTGCTCGCTGGCGAAGTACTCCTGACCCTTGGCCAGCGTGGTGTTGGCTTTCTGGGTATTGGGAACCGACACGTAGTTGTGATACAGGATGCAACCGGCCACGATGACCACGAAAGCCACGACGGCGCCGATAATCTGTTTCTGATACTTGAGGAAGAATGCCTCGTGCTTGCTGAGCGTCTCCTCTACGGGAGTCTGTGCGCTCGTCTGATTGTTTTGTTTTGCCATTATTTTTGTTGTTTTTTTGAATGCCATACTTTTTGCGGGTGCAAAGATACTGCTTTAAATTGACAATTGATAATTGGCAATTGACAATTATACTTATTTTAACTTTTTTTTGTTACAAAGAAAGGTGAACGTCTATCAATTTGTGTTATCTTTGCACCATGATTCTCGAAAAGCTGTCGCTCATCAACTACAAGAACATAGAAGAGGCCACCTTGGAACTGTCGCCCAAGATGAACTGCTTCATCGGCCACAACGGGGCCGGCAAGACCAACGTGCTCGATGCGGTCTACTACCTCTCGTTCTGCCACTCGGCCTCCAACCCCGTCGACTCGCAGGTTATACATCACGGCCAGGACTTCATGGTGATAGAAGGTTTCTATGCCGACAATCTGACCATCTACTGCGGCATGAAGCGGGGCACGAAGAAGCACTTCAAGCGCAACAAGAAGGAGTACAAGCGGCTGTCGGAACACATAGGGCTGATACCCATTGTGATGATCTCGCCTGCCGACACCTATTTAATAGAAGGGGGCAGCGAGGAGCGGCGGCGGCTGATGGACGTGGTCATAGCACAGATAGACCATCAATACATGGACGCCCTGACACGCTACAACAAGGCACTACAACAGCGCAACACCCTGCTGAAGCAGGACGAGGAGCCCGACCCCGACATCATGAGCATCTGGGAGGAACAGATGGCAGCGGCAGGCGAGGACATCTACCACCGCAGAGCGGCTTTCACGGAGGAGCTGACGCCCCTGTTCCAGCAGTACTACCAGCGCATATCGGGAGGTCACGAGCAGGTGTCGCTCAGCTACGTGAGCCACTGCCAGCGCGGCCCCTTGTTAGAGGTCATCCAGCGCGACCGCTGGAAGGACCGCGCCATCGGTTACTCGCTGCACGGCGTACACCGCGACGACCTGGAAATCATGCTCGACGGCCATCTGATGAAGCGCGAAGGCTCACAGGGCCAGCAGAAGACTTTTGTCATAGCTTTGAAGCTCGCCCAGTTTGAACTGCTGAAGCGCACCCACACGGCTTCGTCGAACGTCCCCATCCTGCTGCTCGACGACATCTTCGACAAGCTCGATGCCCAGCGGGTGGAGCAGATAGTGGGCATGGTGTCGGGCGACGACTTCGGACAGATTTTCATTACTGACACGAACCGAGAGCACTTAGACCAGATTCTGGCAGCTTCTTCGCACGACTATAAGATATTCCATGTGGAACATGGGACAATTACGAATTAAGAGTTATCTGATATGTTTAGACGTGACGTACAAATCATAAAGGACCTGATACTGCGCAACCTGCGCCAGCAAGGTCTGGAAACGCCCCTCCTGCAGAAGCGGCTGGTAGAGGCATGGCCCGTGGTGGCCGGCGAGACCATAGCACGGTATACCCTCAACACCTATATCAAGAACCAGACACTCTACGTGAAACTCAGCGTCCCGGCCCTCAGGGCCGACCTCAGCATGCGCCGCTCGGAATTCGTAAAACGGCTGAACGAGCACGTCGAAAGCCAGGTAATTGCCGACATCAGATTCTGCTAAAACATAAATAAGGTTAAAGTAGCAGGCCAAGATACCATATTTTAGGTATTTTTTCCTACCTTTGCAGTTGAAATGATTCAACAATACTTTTATTAAATAGTTTTTATTTTATTGAATATGCAGTATTCTAACGAAGTCAACAACATGTGCGTTGTTGCAAAAGGACCAAACCACGGTCCCGCCCCCATTCCTGAAGAGGGCAAATGGATTCAGGCAAAAGAGATCAAGGACATCTCAGGTTACACTCACGGTATCGGCTGGTGCGCCCCTCAGCAGGGTGCCTGCAAGCTGTCGCTGAACGTGAAGGACGGCATTATCCAGGAGGCTCTCGTCGAGACCATCGGCTGCACGGGTATGACCCACTCTGCCGCTATGGCCAGCGAGATTCTGCCCGGCAAGACCATCCTCGAGGCGCTGAACACCGACCTCGTCTGCGACGCTATCAACACCGCCATGCGCGAACTGTTCCTGCAGATTGTCTACGGCCGCACGCAGAGCGCCTTCTCCGAGGGTGGTCTGGTTATCGGTGCCGGTCTGGAAGACCTGGGTAAGGGTCTGCGCTCACAGACGGGTACGCTCTACGGCACCGTTGCCAAGGGTACTCGCTATCTGGAGCTGACCGAGGGTTACATCACCAAGCAGTTCCTTGACAAGGACAATCAGGTCTGCGGTTACGAGTATGTACACTTAGGCAAGATGATGGAGGCCATCAAGGGCGGCATGGACGCCAACGAGGCTGTGAAGAAGTTCACCGGCAGCTATGGCCGCACCACCGCCGAGCAGGGAATTGTTAAAGCTATTGACCCACGTGAAGAATAAAGGAGGACACAAGTTATGATAAGAAAAGTTAGTTTCGAGAGCTACGAGCGTCGTATCAACCAGGTACTGGCCGCTCTGAAAGAGAACGGAATCAGCAGCATCGAGGAGGCCAACGAGATTTGCGAGAAGGCAGGCGTTGACCCCTACCAGATGTGTGAGGACACTCAGCGCATCTGCTTCGAGAACGCTAAGTGGGCATACGTTTGTGGTGCTGCCATCGCCATCAAGAAGGGCGTGAAGAATGCCGCCGAAGCTGCCGAGGCCATCGGTATCGGTCTGCAGTCGTTCTGCATCCCCGGCTCTGTGGCCGACGACCGCAAGGTGGGTCTGGGTCACGGTAACTTGGCTGCCCGTCTGCTGCGCGAGGAGACTGAGTGCTTCGCCTTCCTGGCCGGTCACGAGTCGTTCGCTGCCGCCGAGGGTGCCATCAAGATTGCCGAGAAGGCCAACAAGGTTCGCCAGAAGCCCCTCCGCGTCATCCTGAACGGTCTGGGCAAGGACGCTGCCATGATCATCAGCCGCATCAACGGTTTCACATACGTACAGACACAGTTCGACTACTACACCGGCGAGGTGAAGGTCGTCAAGGAGACTCCGTACAGCGACGGTCCCCGCGCCAAGGTGAAGTGCTACGGTGCCGACGACGTCCGCGAGGGTGTTGCCATCCTGTGGAAGGAGAACGTCGACGTGTCGATTACGGGTAACTCGACCAACCCCACCCGCTTCCAGCACCCCGTTGCCGGTACTTACAAGAAGGAGCGCGTGCTCGCTGGCAAGCCCTACTTCTCAGTAGCCTCTGGTGGTGGTACGGGCCGCACCCTGCACCCCGACAACATGGCTGCCGGTCCCGCCTCTTACGGTATGACCGACACGCTGGGCCGCATGCACAGCGACGCTCAGTTTGCAGGTTCCAGCTCAGTTCCTGCTCACGTCGAGATGATGGGCTTCCTCGGTATCGGTAACAACCCGATGGTAGGTGCTACGGTATCTATCGCCGTGGAGGTGAGCCTTGCCCTGAACGGAAAGTAAATCATTCAGAACACTCAAAAAGTCCCCTCCTGGCGATTGCCGGAAGGGGAACTTTTCATTTCATACCTTTGGACTTGAACTACGCATAACATGAGGAAACTGGTATTTGCACTATTATTGGTGAGTCTGCAGTCGGCTGCGAGGAGTGTGGTGTACGACCCGCAAGTGAAGACGCTGCAGGTGGTGGTGAACCAGGACTGGCTGTCGCCGGCGGTGATGAAACTGGGTAATGGTGACGTGCTGCACGTGAGCTTTGACGAACTCTCGCACACGTACCATAGATATATATATAAGCTGGAGCATTGCGAGGCTGACTGGTCGCCGTCGGACGATTTGTTTGAGAGTGACTGGTTGGAGGGCTTCAACGGCAACCCGATAGAGGACTACGAAAACTCGCTGAACACGACGGTGCTCTATACCCATTACCGATTAATTATACCCAACGAGCGCTGCCGGGTAAAGATGAGCGGCAACTACCGCCTGCACGTCTATGACGAAGACGACGACAATACGGAAGTGCTCTGTGCCGAATTTCAGGTGGTGGAGCCAGTGGTGAACGTAGGACTGAGCGTGACGTCGAACACAGACATCGACTTCAACCTGAGCCACCACCAGGTGTCGATGACAGTGAACTACAACGGCCTCAACATCACCAACATGGAGAACCAGATAAGAACGGTGGTGATGCAAAACGGACGGGAGGACACCCAGCGCGTGAACCCCAAACCTACCTATATGCAGATGGGCAAGATACAATGGGAGCACAACCGCGACCTGATATTCGACGCAGGCAACGAGTACCACAAATATGAGGTGCTCGACGTCAGCCACGCCACGATGGGCATTGACCACATCAACTGGGACGGTGAGCATTACCAGGCCTACCCTTTCATCAATACGCCTCGCAAGAACTACATCTACGACGAGGATGCCAACGGGGCCTTCATCATACGCAACAGCGACAACATAGAAATAGACCGCACCTGCGACTATGTCTACGTGAATTACAAACTGATGCCCGCCGAGCACCATCAAGGCGATGTCGTCATAGAAGGCAACTGGACGACGGAGCATCCCGACAACTATGTGATGACCTACGACGAAGGGGACAAGAGCTACAATGCGCGGATACTACAGAAACAGGGCTACTACTCCTACCAATACGTGCTGAGAGACGCTGAGGGAAGGACGGGCATACTGCCTGAGGAAGGGTCGTTCTTCGAGACTGAGAACCGCTACCAAGCCTTCGTCTATTACAAAGGCATCAGCGAACGTACCTGGCGTTTAGTAGGGTATCAGCAAGTTACCGAGAAGTAACCAATCACTTGTTGTGCTGACGGAACTCCTGAGGTGTCATCTTGAAGCGATGGTAGAACTTGGCCATCATGTAGTTGGGTGAGACGAAGCCACATTCAAGGGCAATCTTAGCCACGGAGTCGTCAGTAGCCAACAGCCGCTCAGCCACCTGGTCAAGCCGCATGGAGCGTATCAGCGCACGCGGGTTCTTGTAGATGTTCTTATTGGCCAGTTCGTAGAACTCCAGCATGTCCATCTCGGCTTCTTCCGAAAGAATGTGCATTGTCATCGTATTGCCGCTATGCACATAGGGAATAATCTTAAGCATAATATCGACGAACTCCTCGCTAAGCTCGACGGAGCCGTCATCCCTACCGCAGATTTCATCCAGCGTGGGAGCTAACTTCTCCTTGGAATAGTGGTCGCAACGCTCAACGTATGCCTTGATGCGGCGTATCAGGTCGCCCTCCTCGTTGTTGCGCTTTATCTTCATGTGGACGTTGCGGTTGTAGACCACAAAGTTCAGCACCGCCATGCCTAACACGACAAAGCCCAGGAGCATGATGATACCCGTCATACGCCACCACGGCTCCTTCACCTCGATAGTCCAGATGTAAGGCCTGTTCGGATAGTTGCCTGGCACGACCGATGCCTGCACCTCTATGGTATACTTGCCCGGTTTGAGTCCCAGCAGGGGCAGATGGAGCAGTCCCTTGCCGTCGACCAGTCCCTTGCCGTTGAAGTAGGAATACTCACGGTACTCACGGTCCAGCTCTTGGATTCTCACACGGTAGCAGGTCTGTAACGGACGGGCATAGTTCAAGGCCGAGAAAGTCAGCGAGATGGAGTTCTGATTATAGTCCACAACAATATCCTTGGTTCTCGAGACTGCCTTCTCCAACACCACCTTCCCGTCAACTTTCTCGCCGGCAGAGACGATAATGCCGTTGACCATCACCTTGGTGAGCTTCGGATGCATGATATAGGCATCCTGGTCGAATATCGGGACAAACTGCTTGGGGTCGAAAGTGACAACGTGATTCAATGCCTGCATCACAATCTCGCCCGAAGGCAACTTGATGGCCTTGGCGTTAATGAACGTCTCGTTAGGCACGTTGTCGAAATCGTTGAAACAGTACACCTGCTTCACCGTGCCGTCCTTGATGCGTACACACGAGATACCGTAACTGGTACTGGCCCAGACGTTGTGCATGTCGTCCTCAATCACAGAATGGATGACGCCGTTGAGGAAACCGTTCCGGCGCGAGAAGACGACGGGGGCTGCTTGGGGCGACATGTAGAGGTACAGACCGTTAGGTGTTCCCACCCAAGTCCATTTGCGGCTGTCGATAAGCATCACGTTCGCTTTCTTGCCCTTGAACTCATAGATGCCAGTAAGGTTGCGCATCATTTCCTCATACTTCAAGGCCTGTTCGCTGGTCCACGGCAATGCCCTGAACTTGGCGTTCATCGGGCTGTCGTACAATACGCCGCGCATCTCCGTGCCTAACCACATACCCCCTTGCAGGTCGAACTCTATAACGTTGATGTCGGTCGACTGCTGGGTGCCTTCCTTCATGGTGATGGTCTTATTGTGTACGATTTCCCCTGTTGCCAGCTCGTAGGTGAAGTAGCCCCATTCCGACGCGATATACAGCTTACCGTCGTGGACCACCATATTGTTCAGATGATATTCAGAGCGCATCACCTCGCTCCACGCCCGCTTGTCAATATCATAGTGCACCAGGATGGCTCCCACTTCACCGTTACGAATCATGAACAGGCCGTTCTCATGCAATAGCTGAACACCACTGCGATGATAGGCCATTACATCTTTCTCGGCATAAGCACGGTTCTGGTAAAGCTTACGCCCGGTCGACAAGTCATAACAATGTAGCTGTCCATCGTCGTAGAAAAGCAGAAGCTGCTTGCCATACACCTCAAGATCCTGTAGGTTGCGCCCCTTCAGCAGGGGTATCTCTTTGCCGTACTTCTGGCAGTACATCATCTTACCATCGCTCAGCCAGACATCACCGTTCACATCGACAAACATGTCGGTCACCCTCCCCTTTGCCCCATAGGCGGTAAAGAGGCTGTCCATGTTGGTTTCATAGTGCTCAGTCGTCAAGAACACGCAACTCACGCCGCTACTACTCTTCAGCCACAGGTGATGGTTGTTGTCGTAGTACAGGTGATAGTGCCCGTGATAGTCTTCCAACTGATAGATGACTTCCTCATCGGGGTCTATACGCGTAAAACTGGCTCCGTCGAAGAAGTTGATGTTGCCAATGGTCGTAATGGTCATGCGTCCAGACTTGGTGCATTTGATGGTCTGCGCCGAGTTGTCGGCAAGACCATCCGAAGCGGTAATCGGCCTGAAGATTCGGCCGCTGTCGTCAGCCGCCTTTACCCCCATGCAGATTGTTACCAAGAGCAGTAACAGTATCAGCTTATCAGTTGATTTCATTAGATACCATTTCATTATCGGCTACAAAGATAAGGAAAAAGAATAGCTTCTCCAAATTTTTAGGGCAAAAAAGAACAAGTCACCGTCTTCTTTGTTGAGAAGACAGTGACTTAGCTCTCTTATAGCGTACAAATGTAGTATCTTAGTTCTTGAAGAAGTCCTTTACGGCCTCGTTGGGAACCATCTGCTCATCGAAGATGTAAGCACCCGTCTTCGGGCTCTTCACCATCTTGATAACCTTTGTGTAAGCGCGACCATCCTTTGAACCTTCATGGAGGGTAGCAACGGTTTTCTTTGCCATACTTCTTTTACCTTTTTAACTTTGTTACCTTGTTAACCCTTACTTGATCTCCTTGTGAAGCGTCATCTTCTTCAGGATGGGGTTGTACTTCATCAACTCCATACGCTCGGGCGTGTTCTTACGATTCTTGGTGGTAATGTAGCGGCTCGTGCCGGGCACACCACTGTTCTTGTGCTCGGTGCACTCCAGAATCACCTGGACGCGATTGCCTTTTGCTTTCTTGCTTGCCATGGTCTGTTAATCTCCTATCACTTTAATGTCCTTCCAATCTACATATCCCTTGGCTACAGCTTGCTTCAATGCAGCGTCGAGACCTACCTTATTGATCATGCGAAGGCCAGCGGCGCTGATCTTCAACTGAATCCAGCAATCCTCCTCTACATAGTAGAATTTCTTGCTGAAGAGGTTTACGTCAAAGCTTCTCTTCGTGCGGTGCTTTGAGTGAGACACATTGCAACCTATCTGTGCCTTCTTTCCTGTAATTTGACAAATCTTAGACATTTCTATCTACTTTTTTTGTGTACTTTTTAGTAACTTATTCCAAACAGGGTGCAAAGGTACGAAAAAGATTTGAGATTTGAGATTTGAGATTTGAGAATTATACTTATCTTAATGTTTTTTAACCTTCCAACTCCTTCATCGGCACATTTTCAGCCTTTAAGTAGTCCAAGAACAGCTGCATAGCCTTGTTTGTGGCGATGGCCAGGTTGATGTCGCGACCGTGGTCTTCCTGTACCTTCAGGGTTGCCACACGACTGGCATTGCCGCAAGCCAGCCAGATGGTGCCGACTGGGATGTCCTTCGTGCCGCCCGAGGGTCCAGCAATGCCAGTTGCCGACATTGCATAGTCTGTATTCAACGCCCGACAGGCACCTTTCACCATCTCGATGGCAACTTCTTCGCAGACAGCCGTTTTCTCTTCCAACAGGTCGTGGTCGACACCCAACAGTGCCTCCTTGATCTCGTTGGTATAAGAAATAATGCCACCCTTGAAATACTTCGAGGCACCGGGAACTGAAATGATGGCCTCGGCAATGCGTCCACCCGTACAACTTTCGGCCGTCCCGACTGTCCTTTCCATGTCCCAAAGCATTTCGCTAATCTCCCTGCTAATAATCTTTGCTTCAAAATCCATATTTCTTTTTTTCGTTATGACGTTATGATGTTATGATGTTATGATGTTATTCGAAAGTCACCTTCGAGAAGGCAGGAGCATCAATGGGGCAGAACTCCTTGTCCAAGTACTTATAATAGCCCACAATGCCTATCATGGCGGCATTGTCGGTGGTGTAGCTGAACTTCGGGATGTAGATGGTCCAGCCATAGCGCTTTGCCGCATCATGGAAAGCATTGCGCAGTCCGTTGTTGGCACTGACGCCTCCCGCCACAGCCACGTGCTTGATGCCCGTCTGCTTCACCGCCTTCTTCAGTTTCTTCATCAGGATGTCCACGATGGTCCATTCCAACGAAGCGGCAATGTCCTCTTTATGGTGCTCCACGAAGTCGGGATCCTCCTGGACCCACTTCTGCAGCGAGTAGAGGAATGAGGTCTTCAGCCCCGAGAAGCTGTAGTCCAGCCCAGGGATGTTCGGCTCAGCAAACGTGAAAGCCTTCGGATTGCCCTGACGTGCCAGACGGTCGATAATAGGACCACCGGGATAGCCCAGTCCCATTACCTTTGAGCACTTGTCGATGGCCTCACCCGCTGCGTCGTCAATCGTCTGCCCCAACACCTCCATGTCGTTATAGGCATTCACCTTGACGATCTGCGAGTTGCCGCCGCTGACCAATAGACAGAGGAAGGGGAAAGGGGGAGCCCCCTCCTTCCTCCCCTGTTTAGGGGAGGTTTCTGCCGCATCGTTAGCCTCCCCTGAACAGGGGAGGTTGGAGGGGTCTTTTATAAAGTGCGCCATCACATGACCCTGCAGGTGGTTCACGTCAATCAGAGGGATACCCAATGCTCGGGCAAAGCCCTTGGCAAAGCTGACGCCGACCAGCAGCGACCCCATCAGACCAGGCCCTCGGGTAAAGGCCACCGCTGAGAGTTGCTCCTTCCCTACCCCAGCCTGTTTCAGTGCCTGGTCTACTACCGGCACCACGTTCTGCTGGTGGGCACGCGAGGCCAATTCCGGCACCACACCGCCGTATGCCTCATGCACGGCTTGCGATGCCGTCACGTTCGACAGCAGCACACCATCCTTGAGCACTGCCGCCGACGTGTCGTCGCAGCTCGACTCTATACCTAATATATACGTTGAACGTTGAACGTTGAACGTTGAACGTTTTTCTTCCATACTATTCTTTGTTTTCTTTTACCTTTTTTATTATATTAATCAAAGTGGCTATGATTTTCTGGTTATCATCATACACAGATTCAAACTCCTCATCCGTCAGATACCCTGACTCGTGAATCAATTCAAGCCACAATTTCGTTTCATCAGCTTCTTTCAGTGAAATATTCAATTTACACTGAAAATCATTACGACTCTGAGCATTATTACTTTCTGCTATATTTGCTGCAATGCTTGTACCACTTCGTAGCAACTGCTTTGATAACACAGGAACAATCACATCTCCCCGGTATTTATCTAACAGATACTTACAGACTTTTATTATCCGTAATGCAAACTGTTTTGAGATATTTGCAATTGCATTCTCTTTCTTCATCGTCCTCCAACGTTCAATGTTCAACGTTCAATGTTCAACGTTCAATGTTCAACGTGATAGTATTTCGACTCCGTGTTCTGTCATCAGCACCGTGTGTTCCCACTGGGCACTGGGCTTCTCATCCTCGGTGATAACCTCCCAACCGTAGGGGTCATCGGCATCGACAAAGACCTTCCACGTACCCATGTTAATCATCGGCTCGATGGTAAACACCATGCCGGGCACCAAGAGCATGCCCGTGCCGCGATGGCCATAGTGGTCAACGTCAGGCTCCTCATGGAAGGCGTTGCCCACGCCATGACCTGCCAAGTCACGCACGATGCCATAGCCGTACTTCTTGCAATGCTTCTCGATGGCATGACCAATATCACCCACAAAACCGAAAGGCTTCGCAGCCTCCATGCCAATCTCCAAGCACTCCTTGGCCACCCTGACAAGCTGCTCTTTCTCGGGCGTCGTCTTACCTATTATAAACATACGCGAGGCATCGGCATAGTAGCCGTCGACGATGGTCGTGAAGTCCACGTTGATGATGTCACCCTCCTCGAGCACATCCTCCTCCTTGGGTACGCCATGACACACCACCTCATTGATGCTCGTGCATACCGACATGGGGAACGGCGGCGTCTCGTCGTCTCCGCCATAATTCAGACAAGCCGGTATAGCATTGTGCTCCTCGCAATAGCGGCGGCATATCTGGTCAATCTCCAGCGTCGACATGCCTGCCCGTATATGCTTGGCCACCTCGTCGAGTACCCCCGTATTGACGACACCCGCCCGGCGGATGCCCTCAATCTGTTCGGGTGTCTTAATCAGGTCGCGGGTAGGCACCAGCTTACCCTTGTTCTCCCAGTACATGATCTGCTTGTCCAGCTCTGTCGGCTCCTGCCCCGACAGGCAGTGCCATCTTCTCTTCTTTCCCATTGAATTCTCAATTTGGAATATTATTTGATTTTTACATTCAACTCATCTATGTTCCTTTGCAGCCTTCACGCTCTTGGGGGTATGTAGTTTGACATTCATTTTCCCGTATTTTTGTTGCTGCGGTTGATATCGGGTGCAAAGGTACAACTTTTTTGGGAAAAAGCATCACCTTGACCCACCTTTTATATACTTATTGACGAAAAAGCATCGTTTAGAGACTAACCTTTGGTTATTCGCGGGAAATTGAGTACCTTTGCAGCCGAAATGAATGAACATAAGATTATCAACGACCCGGTATTCGGGTTTATCAAAATTCCACGGGGACTATTGTACGACATCGTAGAGCACCCGATGATGCAGCGTCTGAACCGCATCAATCAGTTGGGGCTGGCCTCGGTAGTGTATCCTGGGGCACGGCATACGCGTTTCCAACACTCACTCGGCGCGTTCCACCTGATGAGTGAGGCCATCCTGTCGCTCCAGCAGAAGGGCAACTTTATCTTCGACTCCGAAGCGGAGGCGGTGCAGGCGGCCATTCTGATGCACGACATCGGGCACGGGCCGTTTTCTCATGTCTTGGAGAACACACTCATCAAAGGCATCTCGCACGAGGAGATATCGCTGATGATGATGGAGGAAATCAACCGTCACTTCAACGGACAGTTGAACCTGGCCATAAGCATCTTCAAGGGCGAATACCCGAAGGATTTCCTGCACCAGCTGATTTCGAGCCAGCTCGACATGGACCGCCTCGACTACCTGCGCCGCGACTCATTCTATACGGGAGTAACGGAGGGAAACATCGGCTCGGCGCGCATCATCAAGATGCTGAACGTTGTAGACGATTTATTGGTGGTTGAATCGAAAGGCATCTATTCACTTGAAAATTATTTGACAACGCGAAGGCTGATGTACTGGCAGGTGTACCTCCATAAAACAGCTGTGGCTTGTGAGAAAGTACTGGTTAATACGCTACTGCGGGCAAAGGACCTGACGAGGCAGGGGAAACTGGTATTTGCCTCGCCGTCGCTCCAGTATTTCCTGCAGAACGAGGTGGACGGGACATGGTTCGACAATCACGAAGAGGCTCTCAAAATGTACGGTGACCTGGATGATTCTGACATCTGGAGTGCATTGAAAGCTTGGAAATATAGCGATGACAAGATACTCTCAACGTTGGCCACCGACATGCTGAACCGCCGCATCTTCAAGGTGGAGGTGAACGAGGCACCCGTCAGCGAAGACCGCATCATGGACATAGCAGCCCAAATAGCCGCCAAGATGGACATCAGCACCGACGATGCCCGCCGCTACATGATGAGCATCAATACCATTCAGAAAGACATGTACAACGTGGATGACGATAGTATCACAATTCTTTACAAAGACGGTTCTACGAAGGATATTTCTGAAGCTTCCGAATTGCTAAATGTGCAATTACTTTCTAAAAAAATAAGAAAATATTACCTCTGTTATCAGCGTTTTGAATAATTTTCATTATCTTTGCAAGCAAATTGTAAAAAATAGCTATGGAATTTACCGCGAAACAGATTGCAGAGTTTGTAGAAGGCCGTATCGAGGGCAATGAAAATGCCACCGTCAGCACCTTCACAAAAATCGAGGAAGGCAAAGAGGGAGCCCTATCGTTCCTTTCGAATCCTAAGTACACCCACTATATCTACGACACGAAATCATCGATTGTGCTCATCAACGAGGACGTCGAGTTAGAGAAGCCTGTCAGTCCGACGCTGATACGAGTGAAGAACGCTTATGAGAGCGTAGCCCGGCTGCTGCAGCTCTACGAGTCGATGAAGCCCAAGAAGACGGGGATCGACCCGCTGGCCTTCGTATCGCCTACGGCCAAGATTGGCAAGGATGTCTATGTAGCCCCATTTGTCTACATCGGCGAGAATGTCCAGATAGGTGACGGAACCCGCATCTATCCGAATGTCACTATCTACGATGGCTGCCGCATCGGCCAGCGCGTCACCATCCATGCCGGTGCAGTGATTGGTGCCGACGGCTTTGGCTTTGCCCCCAATCAGGAGGGTTATGAGAAGATTCCGCAAATAGGCATCGTCATCATCGAGGATGACGTTGAAATCGGTGCCAACACCTGCATAGACCGTTCGACGATGGGTCAGACCATCATCCACCACGGCGTGAAGTTAGACAATCTGGTACAGGTGGCCCACAACTGCGAGATTGGCGAGAGTACCGTCATGTCAGCACAGGTGGGTCTTGCTGGCTCAACGAAGATCGGCTCCTGGTGTATGGTTGGCGGACAAGCCGGTTTCTCAGGGCACATCAAGGTGGCCGACAGAACCATCGTCGGTGCCCAGTGCGGCGTTATCAAGGACACAAAAGGTAACGGTGAGACGCTGATAGGCTCACCAGCCATGAACCCGAAGGTGTTCTTCAAGGCCAAAGCCATCTACGCCAAGTTGCCCGATATGTACCGCGAGCTTACTGCCCTGCGTAGAGAAGTGGAAGAACTGAAGAAATTGAAGAGTTGAAATCAATAAATCGAAATAAACAAGATGAAGCAAAAGACATTAAAAGGAAGTTTCTCTCTCTGTGGTAAGGGTCTGCATACGGGCCTGAGCCTCACAGTAACTTTCAATCCTGCCCCCGAAAATACCGGTTACAAGATTCAGCGTATTGACTTGGAAGGTATGCCCACCATCGAGGCTATTGCCGAGAATGTGATTGACACTCAGCGCGGTACCGTGCTGGGCAAGGGCGAAGATTTCCGTGTATCCACCGTTGAGCACGGCCTGTCGGCCCTCTACGCATTAGGCATCGACAACTGTCTGATACAGGTCAACGGCCCCGAGTTCCCCATCCTCGACGGCTCTGCCATCAAGTATGTGGAGAAGATTCACGAAGTGGGTATCGAGGAGCAGAATGCCCCGAAAGACTGGTACGTCATCCGCAAGAAGATTGAGGTGAAGGACGAGGAAACTGGTTCGTGCATCACTATTCTGCCCGACGACAGTTTCTCGATAACAGCTATGTGCTCGTTCGAGTCGAAGTTTATCAACTCGCAGTTTGCCACGCTCGACAGTCCCTTGAAGTATGAGGATGAGATTGCCCGTGCCCGCACCTTCGTTTTTGTGCGCGACATTGAGCCGTTGCTCCAGGCCAACCTTATCAAGGGCGGTGACCTGGACAATGCCATCGTCATCTACGAACGGCAGACCACCCAGGAACGCCTCGACATGCTGGCCGACATGCTGCACGTAGAGCACCGCGACGCCACCGACCTGGGCTACATCCAGCACAAGCCGCTGATGTGGGAGAACGAATGTACACGCCACAAACTGCTCGACGTCATCGGTGACATGGCCCTCATCGGCCGTCCCATTAAGGGCCGCATCATAGCTACCCGTCCTGGTCACACCATCAATAACAAGTTTGCTCGTCTGTTGCGCAAGGAGATTCGCAAGCACGAGATACAGGCACCCGTCTACGACCCCAACGAGGAGCCGGTAATGGACGTGAACCGCATCCGTGAACTGCTGCCCCACCGCTACCCCATGCAGTTGGTCGACAAAGTGGTGGCACTGGGTGCCACGAGCATCGTCGGCATCAAAAACATCACAGCCAACGAGCCTTTCTTCCAGGGACACTTCCCGCAGGAGCCGGTCATGCCGGGTGTGCTGCAGATAGAGGCGATGGCCCAGTGTGGAGGACTGTTGGTGCTGAACACACTGGAAGAGCCTGAGCGCTGGTCGACGTACTTCATGAAGATTGACAGCGTGAAGTTCCGCCAAAAGGTGGTGCCGGGCGATACGCTCATCTTCAAGGTCGACCTCTTGGCTCCCGTCCGTCATGGCGTTTCTTCAATGAAAGGCTATGTCTTCGTAGGCGACCACATTGTATCTGAAGCATCGTTTACTGCACAAATCGTAAAGAACAAGTAATATGGCGAATACCATTCATCCTTTAGCAGTGGTTGATCCCGAAGCAGTATTGGGCGACGGCAACGTCATTGGTCCCTTCTGCGTCATCGACAAGAACGTGGTCATAGGCGACAACAACAAGTTCCTGAACAGCGTCACCATACACTACGGGGCACGCATCGGGTCGAACAACGAGTTCTTCCCGGGTGCCAGCATCTCGACTAAGCCGCAGGACCTGAAGTTCCAAGGCGAGGACACGATATGCGTGATTGGCGACAACAACAGTATCCGCGAAAACGTGACCATCAGCCGCGGCACTGCCTCAAAGGGTAAGACCGTAGTAGGCAACGGCAACCTGCTGATGGAGAACATGCACATAGGCCACGACTGCGTGATAGGCAATGGCTGCATCATCGGCAACTCAACGAAGTTTGCCGGCGAGGTCGTTGTCGACGACTACGCCATCATCTCAGCCACCTGTCTGTTCCACCAATTCCTACACGTGGGTAGCTACATCATGTTCCAGGGTGGCACACGCACCAGCCAGGACATTCCTCCTTACGTCATTGCCGGCAAGGAGCCTGTACGCTATGCCGGTGTGAACCTGATTGGCCTGCGCCGTCGCGGGTTCCCCAACGAGACCATCGAGGCCATCCACGATGCCTACCGCATCATCTACGCAAAAGGTGTGCTGAAGGACGGCATAGCTGAGGCTCGTGCCAAGTACCCCGACTCAAAGGAGGTAGAGTATATCTGCTCGTTTATTGAGAACTCCAAGCGCGGTGTGATACGTTGAACATTGAACGTTGAACGGCGGTGAACAAAACGCTGATTGTCATCACGGGACCTACGGCTGTCGGCAAGACCGACCTTTGCATGGAGATAGCCGGGCGGTTCGACATTCCCATCATCAATGCCGATTCTCGGCAGTTGTTCCGTGAACTCAGGATAGGCACAGCCTCCCCCACCCCGGAACAATTGGCCAAGGTGAGGCATTATTTTGTAGGGACACTCAACATCGGCGACTACTATAGTGCCTCGATGTACGAGCAGGACGTGATGACGCTGCTCGGTCAGCTCTTCAAGACGAGCGACTATGCCCTTTTGTCAGGAGGTTCGATGATGTATATCGATGCCGTATGCAACGGCATTGACGACATCCCTACCGTAGATGAGAAGACACGCACATTGATGAAACGTCGGCTGGCCGAAGAAGGGCTTGAGAAACTGGTGGAAGAGTTGAGACGTATAGACCCTGAACACTATGAAGTGGTTGACCGCCAGAATCCGCGTCGCGTCGTCCATGCCCTCGAAATCTGTCACATGACGGGCCAGACCTACACCTCGTTCCGCAAGGCCGAAAAGAAACAGCGACCCTTTGAGATTATCAAGATTGGACTGAACCGCGAACGCGAAGAGTTGTATAACCGCATCAACAGCCGCGTCGACAGTATGATGGAGCAAGGACTGCTCAAGGAAGCCGAAGAAATGCTGCCTTACCGACAGGCAAACGCCTTGAACACAGTAGGATACAAAGAACTGTTCAGCTATTTCGACGGAATATGGGAGCTTGACGAGGCCGTAGAACGTATCAAAGGGAACACCCGCCGCTACGCCCGCAAGCAGCTGACGTGGTTCAAGCGCGACCAGCAGATGAAGTGGTTTCATCCCGACGAACAAGAACAAATAATGAAGTATATTTCCGAATATGAGTAAAGAAGGAAGAACAAACGTGCTGACCAGCCTCTGGCAAGGAGTCAGGAAAGCAGTTAATTGGTATATTCACATTTTCAAGGGACGCCCCTGGTACATCAAGATTGTTTCCACCATCGCCTCCCTCATTGTCTTTTTCATTCTCTACTTATTGGCCGTAGACTGCAACTTCCTGTGGCTCTTTGGCAAGTCGCCGTCCATGGAAATGATCAAGAACAAGCGTCCGGCACAGGCATCAGAGATTTACAGTGCCGACGGTCAGCAGATAGGAAAGTTTTTCAGCGAGAACCGCACTCCCGTAAACTACGAGGACGTGAACCCCGTATTCTGGGAAGCCCTGATCGACACGGAGGACGAGCGCTTCTATTCCCACCACGGCATCGACTACGCTGCCTTCGGCGCCGCCCTCAAGGATTACGTGATGCATCACGATGCCCGCGGAGCCTCAACCATTACCCAACAGTTAGCCAAGAACCTCTTTCGCGTACGTACCGAATATTCTACTGGCCTGCTTGGGAACATCCCCGGACTGAAGATGCTCATTATGAAGAGCAAGGAGTGGATTACCGCCTACAAGCTGGAGTACTTCTTCACGAAGGAGGAGATACTGACGCAGTATGCCAATACCGTTGACTTCGGCTCGAATGCCTTTGGCATCAAGACCGCCGCCAAGACCTATTTCGGCACTACGCCGAAAATGCTGACCGTGGAGCAAGCCGCCGTGCTGGTGGGTATGCTCAAGGCCACCACCTACTACAACCCCCGCATTCATCCCGACAACGCCGTGAAGCGCCGCAACATCGTGCTCGACAACATGCGGCAGCACCGTCATCTCTCGCAGGAAGCCTTCGACTCGCTCAGGACAACAGAGATAGAACTGGACTTCAGCGTGGAGAACGCCTACGACAGCAAGGCCAACTACTTCCGCGAGGCTGTGGCAAACAGTCTGAAGGAATGGTGCTCCGAGAACGGCTACGACCTCTATACCGACGGTCTGAAAATCTACACGACCTTAGACACTCGTATGCAGAAGTATGCCGAGGCGGCTGCCACGAAGCAGATGAAGCAGATACAGAAAAACTTCGACAGCCACTGGGGGAAGACCAACCCCTGGCAGGACGAGCGCCACGTCGAGATAGCCGGCTTCATCGAGGATATAGCCAAGCGCCAGCCTTACTACAAGTGGCTCACCAAGCGGTTCCCGAACCAGCCCGACAGCATAACCTACTATCTGAACAAGCCCCATACGGTGAAGCTCTTTGACTATGAGAAAGGAACCATCGAACGCGAGATGTCGACACTCGACAGCATCCGCTACATGGTGCGGTTCATGCACTGCAGCTTTGTGGCCATCGAGCCGAATACGGGTTACGTGAAGGCTTGGGTGGGCGACATCGACTTCAATTCCTGGAAATACGACAAGGTGACGGCCATGCGCCAGCCCGGCTCTACCTTCAAGCTTTTCGTCTATACCGAGGCCATGAACCAGGGACTGACGCCCTGTGACCGCCGCCGCGACTCTTATTTCGCCATGAAGGTATGGGACGCCGCCAAAAAGAAAGAGACGACGTGGGCACCGACCAACGCCAACGGATACTTCACAGGCGACTCCATGCCACTGCGTACCGCCTTTGCCCAAAGTATCAACTCCGTAGCTGTGAAACTGGGACAGGAGGTTGGCATCAAGAACATTGCCAACACCGCCCAGGCTATGGGTATCAAGAGTCCGCTCGACCCGACTCCGGCATTAGCTTTGGGGGCGAGTGACGTTAACCTGTTGGAGCTGGTCAACAGCTACACTACCATTATCAACGACGGTAAGGCTCACGATGCCATCCTCGTCACCCGCATCCTCGACCGCGACGGCAACGAGATATACGCCGCTCCCACCGAGAAGGACCAGCGGCAGGTCATCCCCTACCGCAGCGCTTTCCTCGTCCAGCAACTGTTGCAGGCTGGCATGAGCGAACGCGGAGCCACCTCGATGAGCCTTTGGGGCTATGTCGGGAAATACAACGACACGGAGTTTGGCGGCAAGACGGGCACGTCCAACAACCACTCCGACGCCTGGTTCGTTGGTGTTTCTCCGAAGCTGGTCTGCGGTGCCTGGGTAGGCGGCGAATACCGCAGCATCCACTTCCGCACGGGTGCCCTCGGACAAGGCTCGCGCACGGCACTCCCCATCTGCGGCTACTTCTTCGAGTCCGTACTTGGCGACCCTGCCTTCAAGCACTATCACGGTAAGTTCGAGAAGTCGAAGGAGGCAGACATCACGCAGGAAATGTATATGAACTGCCGATACGCCTACGTGCCTCGAGACACAGACTCCATCAGTATTGACAGCCTCGGCGTGGAGGGCATGGAGCAGGATATTGAGCTTGACGAGGAGGGCAACCCCGTCGTGAAGCAGAAAGAGCCTCTCGACGTAATGCCCGAAGTGCCGCAGGAAGAAGGCAACGGCGAGGCTACGGAACAGAAGAAAAAGAAGACACAACCCGAATACGAGGACGTGTACTTTTGACATTGAACGTTGAACATTGAAGGTAGGGGACGTGGAACTGGACATTGAGAACAAGGAGTGGCAGGATGCCCTGCAGATAGTGAACTACACGCGCCGTTCGCTTTTCCTCACGGGGAAGGCGGGCACGGGTAAGTCCACGTTCCTGCGCTATGTCGCCGAGAACACCAAGAAGAAACGGGTGGTGCTGGCCCCGACGGGCATTGCTGCCGTCAATGCCGGCGGCTCCACGCTGCACAGTTTCTTCCGGCTGCCGTTCCACCCACTGCTGCCCAACGACCAACGCTACAATCGCCGCAATATCAAGGAAACCCTGAAATACACCTCGGCACAGCGCAAACTCATACGCGAGGTAGAGCTGATTATCATCGACGAGATTTCTATGGTGCGGGCCGACATTATAGACTTTATAGATAAGGTATTGCGCGTGTACACGCGAAGCTATGAGCCTTTCGGCGGCAAGCAGCTGCTGCTCGTGGGCGACATTTACCAGCTGGAACCCGTCGTCAAGGAGGAAGACCGCCAACTGCTGCAGCCTTTCTACCCCTCGGCCTACTTCTTCAACGCCAAGGTGTGGCAGCAGATGCCCATCGTATCGATAGAACTGCGCAAGGTCTACCGCCAAACCGACGAACGTTTCGTTGGCATCCTCGACCGCATCCGCAACAACACCGCTACGGCCACCGACCTGTCAGCACTCAACGCAAGGGTAACTCCCAATATGGCCAATGAGTCATACGAGGCCCACAAGTCCCAGCTCAGCATCATCCTCGCAGCCCGCCGCGACATCGTGGACTACACCAACGAGCAGCAACTGGCAAAACTCGACGGCCAGCCCACCATCTTCTACGGCATCATACAAGGTGAGTTCCCCGAATCGTCGCTGCCCACCCCCGTAGAACTGCAAGTGAAACCCGGCGCACAGGTCATCTTCATCAAGAACGACAAGGAGAAACGGTGGGTAAACGGCACGCTGGGCACTGTCATTGCCATCGGCGAAGAGGAAGGCATCATCAGCATCCGAGCGGACGACGGCCGCGAATTCGACGTCGAGCGTGAGGTATGGGAGAACATGCGTTACACCTTCAACGAAAAAGAGCAAAAGATTGAGGAACAGCAGTTAGGCACTTACACGCAGTTCCCCGTCCGCTTGGCATGGGCCATCACCGTCCACAAGAGCCAGGGTCTGACCTTTTCGCAGGTGAGCATCGACTTCACAGGCGGTGTCTTCGCTGGCGGACAAACTTACGTAGCCCTGTCGCGCTGCCGCTCATTGGAGGGCATCACCCTGAAAGAGCCGCTTCGGCCAAGCGACATCTTCGTCCGAGCCGAAGTGGTACAGTTTGCGCAACGCTACAACAATCCACAACTCATCAGCCAGGCCATGCAGGAGGGTAAGGCCGACCGCGAATACCATGATGCCGTCGTAGCCTTCGACCAAGGCCGCTTCGACCTGTTCCTTGAATCATTTTTCAAGGCTATTCACAGCCGCTACGACATTGAGAAGCCAGCCGTGAAGCGCTTCATACGCCGAAAGCTGGAAATCATCAACCGCTACAATGCCGAGATTGCCGACCTACGTTCGCAGATCAACGAAAAGCAGGAACTGCTGAAACGTCTTGCTGCCGAATACACCATCCTCGGCCGCGATTGCGAACATGAGCACATGACCGATGCAGCCATCCGCAACTACGAAAAAGCACTCGAACTCTATCCGGATGCTACCGATGCCAAAAAACGGCTGCGCAAGCTGCGCAAAGGCTAAACAAACGTTAAATAACGGCGTTGTGCCCCTACACAAAAAAACCACATCAATTTTTTAAGTAAAAAAATTTGGCATAATCAAAAAAAAGCCTTACCTTTGCATCGTTATCCTGAAAACAATCTTTTTACCTTAAAAAGACTAATACCTATTGAAGATATAGAGCGACTGCCTGTGAAGGTCATCGCTTTATTTTTTGTCCCTACCCAAAACGTTAAACTTTACTAAATCAAGTCACTTTTCACTTTTCACTTTTCACTTTTCACTCTAAAAGTAGTACCTTTGCACCCCGTTAGAGTCCGTTGGGGCAGAGTGAAGTGTGTACGGACGTGCGCCGCCTCGCGGAAAAAACCCCTAAAATACAAACAAAAAAGCAAAATGTACGCAATTGTAGAAATTCAGGGTCAGCAGTTTAAAGTCGAGCAGGGAAAGAAGCTCTTCGTGCACCACATCAAGGACGTGGAAGCAGGCAAGACTGTTGAATTTGACAAAGTGCTGCTCGTAGATGCTGACGGTGCAGTGAAGGTTGGTGCCCCCACCGTAGAGGGTGCAAAAGTAGTATGTGAAGTTGTGAACCCGCTCGTGAAGGGCGACAAGGTGATTGTCTTCAAGATGAAGCGCCGCAAGGATTCGCGCAAGCGCAACGGCCACCGCGAACAGTTCACACAGGTAGAAGTTAAATCAGTAATCGCTTAAAACAAGGAGGACTTAGAAATGGCTCATAAAAAAGGTGTAGGTAGTTCTAAGAACGGCCGCGAGAGTGCAGCCCAGCGACTGGGTATCAAGATCTTCGGCGGTCAGCAGTGCGTGGCTGGCAACATCATCGTTCGTCAGCGTGGCACCAAGCACAACCCAGGCAACAACGTAGCTATCGGTAAGGATGACACACTCTATGCACTCGTCGACGGAACCGTGCAGTTCCACAAGGGCAAGCGCGACAAGAGTGTCGTCTCAGTAATCCCCGGTGCTGAGGCCTAAGTAACAAACAAGCAAACAATTTATTCCAAACAAACAACAGAATCCCGTCTCTCCGACACGAGAGATGGGATTTCTGCTTTAAACGCTACCGGCGGAAACTATGACAGAGAAAATCATACTGGGCATCGACCCTGGCACAAACCTCATGGGCTACGGGCTGCTGAAAGTGGTTGACAAGAAGGCGCAGATGCTGACAATGGGTGTCATCGACCTGCGTAAGTTCCCTGACGGCTACATGAAGTTAGGCCACATCTTCGAACGAGTCACGGGCATCATCGACGAGTGGCTGCCCGACGAAATGGCCATCGAAGCGCCCTTCTTCGGCAAGAACGTGCAGTCGATGCTGAAGTTAGGGCGGGCACAGGGCGTAGCCATTGCCGCCGCCATCCACCACGGCGTACCCATCCACGAGTATGCCCCCATGAAAATCAAGATGGCACTGACGGGCAACGGCTCGGCCTCGAAGGAGCAGGTGGCAGGCATGCTGCAGCGGCTGCTGAAGCTGAAGGAGGAAGACATGTCGCAGTTTATGGACGCCACCGATGCCTTAGGTGCCGCCTACTGCCACTTCATGCAGGAAGGAAAGCCGGAAAGCGACGCGAAGTACCACGGATGGAAAGACTTTGTGAACAAGAACCAAGATAAAATCTCGAAACGAAAGCAATGACTACCATAGCGCTAAAGAACGCAAAGACCAAAAAGCCGGAATGGGCCATGCCCCAGCCAGTAGACTTCACCCTCGAAGAAGGTGAGCACATAGCCATCGTGGGCCGTAACGCCGCCGGAAAGTCGATGCTGGTCGACATGATAACGGGCCGGCATCCCGTATTCCCCAACATGGCTGAATACCACTTCAAGGACGACGGACGCTTAGTGAGCGAAAACATACGCTACATCACCTTCCGCGACACCTACGGTGGCGACAACGACCGCACCTACTTCCTGCAGCAGCGATGGAACCAAATGGAGATTGACGAGGAAACGCCCACCGTGGGCAGCAAGCTGGAAGAGGCTTACCAGCTGGCAGGCAATGACACGCCTGAGCGCCGTTCCCTGCAACGCCACCTGTACCAGCTGTTCCACATGGAGGGTCTGCTCGACAAGTACATCATCCTGCTGTCGAGCGGCGAACTCAGGAAGTTCAAGCTGGCCTCGTCACTATTCAGCAATCCCCGCGTGCTCATCATGGACAATCCGTTCATCGGCCTCGATGCGGAAACCCGCCAGCAACTGAAGGAGCTGCTCACCACCCTGTCGCTCGAACAGTCACTACAAATCATTCTGGTGCTGTCGAAGTCGGACGAGATACCCGACTTCATCACCCACGTTGTGGAAGTCGTCGACATGACGGTCAAGGAGAAGGTGACTCGCGAAGACTATCTCCAGCATCGTGCCCCGACCTCGACAAGCGTACTTAGCGAAGAGAAGCGCCTGGCTATCCTGGCACTCCCCTATAAGGCCGATGGGGCCCATGATTCCCAGGAGGTCATCGCCTTCCACCAAGTGAGCATACGCTACGGCAGCCGCACTATCCTCAGCGACCTCGACTGGCGCGTGATGAACGGCGAACGCTGGGTACTCTCCGGCCAGAACGGCTCGGGTAAGTCTACCTTGCTTTCACTCGTTTGTGCCGACAACCCGCAAGGCTACGCCTGTGACATCTCGCTCTTCGGCAACCGCCGAGGTTCGGGCGAGAGCATCTGGGAAATCAAACGCCACATCGGCTACGTCTCGCCCGAGATGCACCGCAGCTATCAACGCGACATCCCCGCCCTCCGCATTGTGGCCAGCGGTCTGAAGGACTCCGTGGGCCTCTACGTCCAGTCAACGGAGCAGGAACGTGAAGTGTGCCGCTGGTGGATGCGCATCTTCGGCATCGAGCACTTGGCCGAACGCTCATTCCTCCACATGTCGAGCGGCGAACAGCGGCTCGTGCTCCTGGCACGTGCCTTCGTGAAGGACCCCGAGCTGCTGATTCTCGACGAACCGCTCCACGGCCTCGACAATGTGAACCGCCGCTTGGTGAAAGACATCATCGAGACCTTCTGTCAACGTCCCCACAAGACGCTCATCTTCGTCAGCCACTACAAAGAAGAACGCCCCGCCTGCATCGACCACGAAATCTATCTGAAGCATCAGGGTTGAAAGATACCCAAGGAATAAAATCAGGTTGTTGCCGACCGCTCTCAACATGCCGACCGCCCGCTCTCCATATAACGGGCGGGCGGTCGGCATATTGCGGGCGCCCGCCCACAACCAGTTACCCCTACCCTCTCTCCCGGTTTACCCTACTCTCACTCCCGGTTTACCCTACCCTTTCGACTGCTAAGGAAGGGAAAAGCTGGCGAAAGGCTCTGTGCATCTCACAGATTCCTCATTCTTTAACAACACAATAATCAAGGAGGATGAAACTATGCTCCTTATAATAATGATTAAAAACGTGCGCTATCCTAAAGTTTTCAGGAAAAGATGATGGAATATTGAAATATTCTTCGTATATTTGCACCCGACTAAGCCAACCTTTCATGGCTGGGCGGGTCAAATAATTACATCAATGGAATCCAGAGGCCAACGATGCCGTTTGTTGGGCAGGCTGAAGGGAAAGGCGTTTACGAACGTTATCGTTCTGTACTATCAAACTTCGCAACTTTGAATCGTGTTACAGAAGATAATGCAACGGGACGCTTACGTGGGTTGATTATATCCCAACGATGCTATACAGTAATGTATAGTTAGTTGGCATATATAATCACTTGGCGTGGGCTGGCTGCGTTGCTTATCCTTAACACGGGGCAATGCGAAGGCCTGATAGTAGGGATGAGCGAGAAGTTAGAATCTCCCATGCCTTTTTTTGTTTCCATACCTAACTAAATGATGCTGAATTGTGGGAGATAGGCTATCTGATAATTCGGAAATCATGACAGGATGCATTGATAAAAAAGTATCACTAATCGTACCCTGCTATAACGAACACGCAGCGTTACCTTTTTTTTATGAGCAGGTGAAAGCCATCATTGACGGCTTGTCACAATACACATGGGAACTTCTGTTTGTGAATGACGGCAGTTCTGATAACACACTGGACATAATTCGTCAGTTGCATACCCAAGACAACCGAGTGTGTTACGTTGATCTCTCGCGCAATTTTGGCAAGGAGAATGCCATGCTTGCCGGATTTGACTATGCTACAGGTGACTGTGCCATTATCATTGATGCAGACTTACAAGACCCGCCGTCGCTCATTTCCGAAATGCTGGTACTTTGGGAACAAGGTTATCAAGATGTCTATGCTAAACGCAAAAACCGTGCCAAAGAATCATGGTTAAGGCACAGACTCACGCTGGCATATTATGCTTTATTACAACACGCCTCCAGGATTGACATTCTTCAAAATGTTGGGGACTTCAGGCTTCTTGACAGGAAATGTATTAATGCCCTGCGACAAATGCGAGAAAGTGAACGCTACACAAAAGGCATGTTTTGCTGGATAGGTTATCGCAAAAAGGAGATTGAGTTTGACCGCTCAGACCGTATAACAGGAGAGTCGTCTTTCAACTTTCTGAAACTATTTGAATTAGCTGTTGAGGGAATCACCTCGTTCACTACGGCACCACTGAGGCTATCAACCCTGTTAGGATTCATCATATCTATTCTAACTATGTTCTACATTTGCTATTTCTTGTTGAAAACAATCATCTTTGGCGAGCCTGTCAGGGGATTTCCCACATTAGTGATCATTATTCTCTTCCTCGGAGGCGTACAGTTATTGTCATTGGGAATCATCGGTGAATATTTGGGTCGTATATTCCAAGAGACAAAGAATCGGCCTGTTTATCTCGTCAATGAATATGTTGGATTATAAATACTCTCATCAAATGAATAAATCGATTTCCTCCGAAACTCTTCGCAAGTTCACAATGTGGACATTGGCACTTTGGGTGCTTCTACAGATGCTATTAGTATTCATCTACTGGAACAATGAACAAGGCCCAGACCAACAAGGCTATATGAGGCATGCCTTGCAGTGCTTTGGCATTGGCAGCACCTATCCATCAGTACTAAACCTTTATGACCAGTATCTGCAATCTCCCGGCATGGTGAACTATCTCATGCTTCAGCATATCATGTTCGGAACAACATCATTTTCCATTGATAAGGTATTCAACATCCTCATGAACATTGGCATTGTGATAAATATCTACTATTTAGCACGTCGTTACTTTGGCCAAACCACAGCCAACCTGTCTGTTATCATATATTGCCTGCTACCTACTAATCTTTTTGCACCAATATGGTTACTTAGCGAATTACCGTATTTGTTTCTTGCACTTACTGGATTAAGCCTTAGCTTAAGCAGGAGAGGGTGGATGATTCTAACTGCTTCGGTTTTATATGCACTGGCCCACACTTTCCGTCCTTTGGTATTGGCATTCTTGGTTGTATCGATAGTAGCCTATTTCATAGAAAAACGAAGCCTGCGTTATTATTTGCTTGTCGTTATTCCTTATCTCTTGGTATTATATGGAATTGGTATGCACAATAAAGCCAATACAGGCTATTTTGTGACATCATCCACCACAGGAGGGTACAACTTAATAATGACAGCAAACGACCGCGCCTTGGCGCGACCGGAATTCAGCATTTTCGATGATCCCACAAACATTGCATACGTTCCTAACCGCCAGTCTTTTACTTTCGCAGAAAAGGATTCAATATACAAAGCAAGAGCGGTAAAATGGATCGGTGAGCATCCTTTACAATACATAGCACTTTATGTTGAGAAAATTGGCAGACTATGGTCAGGTGATGTATGGTCTATGCCCAAATTCAGCCAGTGGGATGATTATGACTACATTCGCACCCTACCCAATCCAGGCAATCGTATATTAATTCGAAGGTTGATTCAAGCTGTAGAAGGATTGCCCTACTACGTTTTAGTACTGGTATTCTTCATCACACTCTACAAACATTGGAGGGAAACTGTAACTCCAAAAGGTATATTCCTGCTTCTACTATTATTAGGAACGGCAGGCACTTGCCTCTTTACTGTAGAAGTTCGCTTTCACTATCCCTATCTATTTTGTCTTGTCGTATGGGCTGCTTATGGCATAGCCAACTCCATTCATATTATTCCAAAATCTTGAGTCATAGAACTACCAAAGCCCCGCTACATCCTCGACCTCCTGCTCTCAGTCATCAACAAGTCCTTTTTCAGGCTGTCGGGCACGGCAGCGAAGGAGAATTGTGCAACGAGGGCGAGTATGAATGATAGGATGATTATCTTCATTTCTTTTTCGTTCTTATTCAAAGCGGATAGCCCTGTCAAAGTGTCAGTCTATCCGCTCATTTTGCTTTCTGTTTGTTCTTCTTGCTGAACAGGTCGGAGTGCGTGCCTCTCCGCGAGAGTGAGATAATCTTGATGTCGGTGTCCTTAATGTAGATGAGTAGCCAGTCGGGGGTGATGTGGCACTCGCGGTAACCCTCGTAGTCGCCGTGAAGCTGATGGTCGCGGTTCTTTTCGGGCAGCGGCTCGTCGTTGAGCAACTTGCCGATAATCTCGTTGAGCAGGCTTTCATCCATGCCGCGTTTGCGGGCCAGCTTCAAATCACGCAGGTAGCGCTTGGTGAGATGGAGCGAGAACTTTGCCATCGCCCGTTAGAGATTGTTGACCAACTTCAGGTAGTCGTCCATCGAGCCTACCTCTATGACATTCTTTCCCTTGCGCGCATCCTCTATGACTTTCATGGTCGCATCGTTCAGGTAGTCGCCCGTTTCGGGGTCATAGAGGCGTGGCTTTGCTGCCTTCTTGCGCTCCACCGTCCACCCCATCTTCTTGGCCATCGTCTTGAAGAAGCTTACGTCGGCCTTTGGCACGGTCAGCGTGAACGTGTCAGGCGCTGTCTTTCTTGTTGCAGTCGTAATCATAAATACTTTCCTGTTTTGCTTGTTTACGGCGACAAAGATACGAAAAGTTTTCGATACTTTGTTCACTTTGTCCACCTTTTTATTATTATTAGGCAAAATGGGCTGTTTTATCACACGCATACACTCAATGGAAGTCCGCGTGAGCAGCCACTTAAAGAACGACACCACGCCTACAACTATTGAGAGCAGCAGCGCGGCAAAAAATCTTTGGGGCGAAGCAGAAGGCAAGGTCAACAAAGAAACCGATGATGATTGCGGATGTGAGATTCTTGTTCATTATTGTTTCTGTTTTAAAATACCCCACGGCAGGCTCAAATCGTGGGGCGATGTGATTAGTAAACATTTCCACGCTAATTTAATTGTGTGATTCAATAATAATTCGTATCTTTGCGGCCAGAAAGACACAACATGTACTAATCGAAGAAACTTAGGAAGCTTGAATTAGAACGAATAAGAAGATAATATGAACGCAATATCACTCAACCATCTGTGGAGCTATCTACAAGGTCTCTCACTCACAGCCAGCAACCAGCGTTGGCTGGCTAACCAATTGATAGAGGCTGCAGAAAGAACCGAAAATATCTGTCCAAGTAACTCCTAATGCTCCAAATCCTTGAGCCATAAGACGCTGGAGGCGTCGCTGGGCATGCGCCAGTCACCACGGGGCGAGAGGCTGACACTGCCGACCTTAGGACCGTCGGGCAGACAGGAACGCTTGAACTGCTGGGTGAAGAAACGGCGGCAGAAGGTCTGAAGCCACTTCTTGATGATCTCTTCGTCGTAGGAACCGGCGAAAGCTTTGGTGGCCATGCAGAGAATCTTGGCAGGACGGAAACCAAAGCGCAGGAAATAATACAGGAAGAAGTCGTGCAGCTCGTAAGGTCCCACCAAGTCTTCGGTCTTCTGACGGATGTTGCCCTGCTCGTCGGCGGGTATCAACTCCGGTGAGATGGGGGTATCGACGATGTCGAGCAGCACCTCGGTAGCCATGTCGCGGGCTATGTACTTGACAAGATACTGCACCAGCGTCTTGGGCACCCCGGCATTCACGCCATACATCGACATGTGGTCGCCATTATAGGTGGCCCAACCGAGTGCCAGTTCCGAAAGGTCGCCCGTCCCGACGACAATGGCATTCTCCTTATTGGCCACGTCCATCAGAATCTGCGTCCGCTCGCGGGCTTGCGAGTTCTCGTAGGTGGTATCATGCTGACGCGCATCGTGGCCTATATCCAGAAAATGCTGGGTGACGGCCTTGGCGATGCTGATTTCACGAACGGTGACTCCCAGCACCTTCATCAGCTTCAGGGCATTGTTATAGGTACGGTCGGTAGTGCCGAATCCGGGCATGGTAATGCCAATGATGCCGCGACGCTCCAGCCCCAACTTGTCGAAGGCCTTTACGGTGACGAGCAGCGCCAAGGTGGAGTCAAGTCCGCCACTGATACCGATAACGGCCTTGGTGCCGCCGATATGGTAGAGGCGCTTGGCGAGGCCTGAGACCTGGATATTCAGGATTTCCTGACACGACTCCTCCATCTTGTCGTCCGAAGGGATGAAGGGATGCGGGTCAATAGGACGCACCAGGTCAAATTCGCTCGGAGTAACGGGCTTGCATTGAACGTTGAACGTTGAACACTGAGCACCCAGATTCGCCTGTGCTGTGATGAACGTTGAGTTGCAGCGACGCTCAGTACGCAACCGCTCTACGTCAATCTGGTTAATCTTTATCTGAGGCTGGAACGAGAAGCGTTCGCCCTCACTGAGCAGGCGTCCGTTCTCGAAAATCATAGCATTTCCTCCATAGACGACATCCTGCGTAGACTCGCCGAAGCCGCAACTGGAGTAGACGTAGCCACACATGGTGCGGGCACTCTGCTGACTGAGCAGCTGACGCAGGTACTGATGCTTGCCTATCAGTTCGTCGGATGCCGAAAGGTTGAAAATGATGTCGGCCCCTGCCAGTGCCAGCTGGTTGCTGGGGGGCGTCGGTGCCCACACATCCTCGCATATCTCGATGCCGAAACGCACGCCGTCGCATGTGGAGAAGATGGTAGGACCACCCGTGACATGGATGGGACTGCCCGCCAGATAGAGGTCCTGCGGCGAGAGGTCGTGAGCCGAGGCAAACCACCGCTTCTCGTAGAACTCGCCGTAGTTGGGCAGATAGGTCTTCGGCACGATACCCAACAGCGTGCCGCTCTGGATGACGGCTGCACAGTTGTAGAGCAGTGAACCTATTTGTACGGGCAGGCCGACGATACTGATGACATCGAGTTTGCGTGTGAAGTCGAGCAGTACTATGAGTCCTTCCTCGGCCTTGTCAATCAGCAACTGCTCCTTGAACAAGTCCTGACAGGAATAGCCCGTCAGGCAAAGCTCTGGAAAAACAACAACCTCAACGCCCTGCCCTTCGGCCTGAGCGATGAGGCTTTCCACTTGTCCTACATTATACTCGACATCGGCCACCTTGACGGCTGGCACAGCCGCGGCCACTTTGATAAATCCGTATTTCATAGCTTCACAAATTGTCGGTCGTTCTCAATAATGGTATAAATCAGGGCGGGCTGCTCGAAGAACTGGTTCTCCTGGAACGTATGCAGCTTGTAGAACTTCACGGCATCCACGTTGAAAAGGGCATCGACTGTGGGCTTGCGCAGAAAGTACTTATCGCGCTTATAGGCCAGCAGCTGAATACACGTATGCTGCAGGTCATTCAGCTGGTCGCGCCCAAACTCCTCGATGAACAGTTTCGTGTTGGGTTCAATCTCCCCTGTGGAACGCACTTGCCAGCTGGTTCCCTCGGCCGTCATGTAGACATAGCGCAGGTAGTAGTTGCAGTCGTTCACGATGTAGGATTCAAAGCGGGTGTCACTGAGTTCCTTGAGGTCGATGGGTACAAAGGCGAGATAGGCCGAGAGCTTGTCGCCGCCACGTCTTTCCTCAACGGGAGCCTTAAACGTCACCGGCTTGTCGGCCGGCTCGGTCTCTTTCTCTGTATCCTCCACCTTTGACTTTCCATGCTTCACTTCCACCACATGCCGCGTATCGTAGTTCTCTTCGCCTATGACCACGACATCAGCCGTGCGCATGGGTACCTCAAAACCGTCCTCGTCCTCGACGAGTACGATGTCCTTGCCTTGGAAGCCGGCCACGCGACCGCCTCCTATCTCACTCAGGAACCTTACTTTGTCACCTATCTTCATCTTATTCTATCAGCAGCCCTCACCAGTTTCTCGTCGTCGAGTATTCCTTTCCGGGCTAAAAAGATAAGGATGGCATTCACCATAGGCAATGACTCGACGATGCCTGCTTCACCTTCCAATATAGCAAGGCCGATGTACCATGCGAAGACGACGAACAGCCCAGCCAGACAGAGGCGGGCCTGCACGATGCGGCGGCGGTACTGGAATATGGTATAGACAGAAAGCGCAGCAGAAACTATCTGCAGCGCATCAATCCACTGTAAGCGCACGAAGAAGCACACCAGTGCCAAAATGCAAGCCAACAGCAGAAAAACAGTTTGCTTACGTTGTATCATAACCGTGACTTTACAGTTCAGCAAACTCTCTGTCCCTCTGCTGCTCCTTCTGGGGGTCACGCCAATACACCTGATTGTCGATGAACTCCTGGGTAGCCAGCAGCGTGGGCTTGGGCAGCTTCTCGTAGTAGCGCGAGATTTCTATCTGCTCACGATTCTCGAATACTTCCTCCAACGAGTCGTTGTAACTGGCGAACTCAGCCAGCTTCTTGCTCAGGTCCTCCTTAATCTGGACGGAAATCTGATTAGCACGCTTGGCGATGATGACCACACTCTCGTAGATGTTTCCTGTGTCCTGACAGAGATCCATCACGTTGCGTGTTACAGTGTTTACCGGAGCCTTTGATTTCTTGTAATCCATCTTTCTAATTTACGATTTGACTATTTACGATTTTGGATTTGACTAATCCTTTGTTATTTTCTTGCATTTGGCGATATAGCGCTCGGCCAGGTCCTTGTGCTCGGAGTCAGGAAACTCGTTGATGAATCCGTAGCACTCGTCCTCGGCGTCACGATAACGTTCCAGTTTCTTATCGTTGGAACTGTTCTCAGCCAACTGGAACTTGCTCTTCACGATGAGCAGTGAGAAGTCCTCGCGCAGTTTGGTGAAGGGATAAATCTTCAGGGCATTCTCGGCCGTGATGATGCACGATGTGTAGTTGCTCTCGTTATTGGCATTGATGTTGCCGAAGTAGCCGCCCAGATTGTAGTAGAGCTTGGCCGAGAGATATTCCTTCATAATAAGTTTGTCCTGCAACTCGAACAACTTGCGCTGGGCTTCCTCACGGTATGGGGAATCGGGGAAATTGTCGAGGAACGTCTGGTAGGCATTGATGGCACCGATGGTAGGCGACTGGTCGAGGCGTGGCTCGGGGGCACTCTCAAAGAGCGACTCACCCACATAGTAGAAAGCCTTCTCGGCATAGTCACCCTTAGGATAGGACGTGGTGTACTTCTTGAACGTCTCCGATGCACTTTCATAGTCACGGGTCATAAACTGCGCCATAGCCAGCATATACAGGCTCTCCTGAGCTTTGTCGCCACCGTTGTGACCCTTCAGCACAGCCACCATGTCTTCCAATAAAGTGACAGCATGACCATACTTGCCCTCGGCAAAACTCTGCTTGGCATACTCGTAACGGTAGTCGTAGTCCTGAGACTTATACACCTTATTAAATTCTCCCGCACAACTGCTCAGAAGGAGCGCCACGCAGGCCATAGTCAATATACACTTCTTCATTTGGAGTGCAAAATTACAGTTTTTCCGCCGAACGGCAAAGGGAATTAGGGAAAATTAAGCATTATAGGACAAACATTAAACAATAAATTTGGTTTTTCGCCCACTTTGCACTATCTTTGCACACCAAATTATGCCAAACTTCAAACTGATTTCGAAATACAAGCCGACAGGCGACCAGCCTGAAGCCATCCAGCAACTGACGGACGGCTTGCTTCGCGGTGACCGTTCACAGGTGCTGCTCGGCGTCACTGGTTCAGGCAAGACCTTCACCGTGGCCAACGTCATTGCCAACGTCAACAAACCGACGCTCATCCTGAGCCACAACAAGACGCTGGCTGCCCAGCTGTACGAGGAGATGCGCGGCTTCTTCCCCGAGAACGCCGTGGAGTATTACGTAAGCTACTACGACTACTACCAGCCGGAGGCATATCTGCCCTCTACCGACACCTACATCGAGAAGGATCTGGACATCAACGACGAGATTGACCGGCTGCGGTTGTCGGCAGTGTCCAACCTGCTGTCAGGGCGCAGGGACGTCATCGTCGTCTCGTCCGTCAGCTGCATCTACGGTATGGGCAGTCCCGTAGCCCTTCAGGAGAACGTCATCGAGCTGCACCGTGGACAGATACTGGACCGCAACGCCTTGCTGCGCCGCTTAGTGTCGGCCCTCTACGTCAGGAACGACATAGACCTCCAGCGCGGCAACTTCCGCGTCAAGGGCGACACCGTTGACATCTTCATGGCCTACAGCGAGGTGGTGCTGCGCATCACATTCTGGGACGACGAGATTGACATGATAGAAGAGGTGGATGCCGTGACCTTCAGCCGCATGGCCACCTTCGAGGAATACCGGCTCTACCCCGCCAATCTTTTCACCACCTCGGAGGAGCAGACCAACATTGCTATCCGCAATATCCAGGACGACCTGGTCAAGCAGGTGGAATTCTTTAACGAAATAGGCGATACCGAAAAGGCTCAGCGAATTAAGGAGCGCGTGGAGTACGACATGGAGATGATAAAAGAGCTGGGGCACTGCTCAGGTATCGAGAACTACTCACGCTACTTCGACGGTCGTCAGGCCGGAGAGCGCCCCTATTGTCTGCTCGACTTTTTCCCCGATGATTTTCTGTTGGTGGTCGACGAGAGCCACGTCTCCGTGCCCCAGATAGGGGCTATGTACGGCGGCGACCGTTCACGTAAGAAGAACCTTGTGGAGTACGGTTTCCGTCTGCCCGCCGCCTTCGACAACCGCCCGCTGACATTCGACGAGTTCCAGCAAATGATTCACCAGGTTATCTACGTCAGCGCTACCCCTGCCGACTACGAGCTGAACGAGGCCGAGGGCATCGTCGTGGAGCAGGTCATACGTCCGACGGGGCTGCTGGACCCCGAGATTGAGGTACGCCCGACGGAGAACCAGATAGACGACCTGATGGAGGAGATACGCCAACGGTCGGAACGCCACGAACGGGTACTGGTGACCACCCTGACCAAGCGCATGGCCGAGGAGCTGACGGAATACCTGCTGAACCACGGTGTGCAGACAGCCTACATCCACAGCGATGTGGCAACATTGGACCGCGTGAAAATACTGGAAGACCTGCGCAACGGCGTCTTCGACGTGCTGGTGGGCGTCAATCTGCTGCGCGAAGGCCTCGACCTGCCCGAAGTGTCGTTGGTAGCCATCCTCGATGCCGACAAGGAAGGTTTCCTGCGCAGTCACCGCAGCCTCACCCAGACTGCCGGACGTGCGGCTCGCAACGTCAACGGCAGGGTCATCATGTACGGCGACACCATCACCGCCTCCATGCAGCTGACCATCGACGAAACCAATCGCCGCCGCGTCAAGCAGCTACACTACAACGAGGTTCACGGTATTACTCCAACGCAAATCGTCAAGAACCTCAAACAGAGCACCTTACGACGTGATGACACGCCGTCGGACATCAAGGAACTGCAGCGTACCGATTCAGCGTCCAACGTTAGAGGTTCAACGCTGGATATGGCCGCCGACCCAATAGTGGAGCGCATGACCCGCCAGCAGTTGGAGAAAAGCATCGCCAACACTACCAGACTGATGAAGGAAGCCGCCAAGAACCTGGACTTCCTGCAGGCCGCACAATACCGCGACGAAATAGTCAGGCTACAGCAGGAGCTGGAACTAAAGTGAAAAGGCGAAAGAGGTGCGTTAAAAAACAATAATGTTCCATGTTCATTGCTTAATGTTCAATGATTATTTTGTAATTTTGCCCGGTTAATTAAACAAAAAGACAAGTGATATGAAAAAACTGTTGATTGCAATGATGATGTGCCTGCCCCTCTGGGCAGTTGCTCAGAACACTTGGGAAATGCCCGAAACCAATGGCACCGCCGCAAATCCTGATCAGAAATACTTAGTAGGCGCCGTGCCTGTGGTCGACGGCAAGGTGACGTTCCAAACCGTGATAGATGCACCCGGCAAAAGTGCCGCCCAGATTTACGACATCGTCAAGAGCTACATGGAGAAGATGACCAAAGAGCCTGGCCAGTTTGAGCAGAGCCGCATCGTGCTGGCCGATTCAGCTAAATTTGAGGTGGTTGGCTCCTATCAGGAGTGGCTGGTTTTCAAGTCTACCGCCCTGGTACTCGACCGCACCCGTCTGTATTACCACCTCATTGTCAACTGCTCCGACGGAAAGGCCGATATCAGCATGACCCGCATCTACTACCTCTATGAAGAGGAGCGCGATCCTCAGACCTTGAAGGCCGAGGAGTGGATTACCGACGAAGTAGGCCTGAACAAGAAGAAGAACAAGCTGTCGCGTGTGGCCGGCAAGTTCCGCCGCAAGACCATCGACCGCAAGGACTACCTGTTCAACAAGTTTGCGAGCCTGCTGAAATGAGCAAATACCATAACCTGCAACCGTTTGAGGACAAGGGGCGCTTCAGGGTGTTGCGCCAGTGGCTCAACCTCATCTTCATCATCGGAGCCATCGTCGGCATGATATGGTTCATGAAGGGCGACCACGACACCGCCATCTATATTATGATAGGTGCCGGCGTGTTCAAGTTTGTGGAGTTGACACTAAGAATTGCCAAGTTGTGATGAGCAGGACAACCAGAAATCGCCAGTGGACAGTAAGGATTATCGCCTTACTATTCACCATACACTATTCACTATTCATTAGCGAAGCGCAAACCTTCAACCAGATTGACGAATCGGGCAACGTCACACAACGTGACGAAAGGAGCCGCAACTTCAATCCCCACAACAACGACACCACCAATGCCGGCAAGGAGATACCACGCGGCATCTACGTCTGGACCATCGACCGCAAGTTCGGCGACATACGCCCTGCAACTGTCGACACCATCCCCCACCTCTACCCCACTTCCACTCTGAATACGGGCATGTACGGCGAGTACAACACACTCGGCAACAACTACACCGCACGCCAGAACCGCATCTACATCGACCGTCAGGAGCCACAGCAGTTCATGTTCACCGAGCCTTACAGCTTCGTCTACAAAGCCCCCGACCAGCTGCACTACACCAACACGCTGTCGCCTATCACCAACCTGTCGTATGACAACTGCGGCGACAAGACCGACGGCGAGGATCACCTGGAGGCCAAGTTTGCCGTCAACGCCGGAAAACGGGTCGGACTGGGATTCGACATGAACTATGCCTACGCCCGAGGCTACTTCAGCAATCAGGCAGCCTCCCACTTCGGAGCCACCATCTATGGCTCCTACATCGGCGACCAGTACAACCTACACGCCATGTTCTCGACCTATCATCAGAAAGCTACCGAGAATGGCGGTATCACCGACGACAAATACATTGTCCATCCCGAAGCCATCGACCAGTCGTTCAGCGACAACGAAATACCCACCGTACTGTCCAGCAACTGGAACCGCAACGACAACCTGCACCTGTTTCTGAGCCACCGCTACAACATCGGCTTCTATCGCAAGGTGCCCATGACCGAGGAGGAAATCAAGGCACGCAAGTTTGCCATGGAGTCGGAAAAAGAGAAAGAGCAGGCCAAGCAGAAGGACAAGAAGGAACCAACCTTTGCCGGACGCCCCAAGAATGCGGCCATCGTCGGAGCCGAACCTCCACGTGACTCAACGGCCATCGACACCACCCGCATCAAGGTCGACAGCCAGGAAATGCTCGACAGCCTGCTTCTCGCTGAAAAGCGGAAACAAGCCGAGGAAGACTCCACCATGAAGCAAGTGTTCGTGCCCGTCACCAGCATCATCCACACGCTGGAGATGAACAAGTACGACCGCATCTATCAGGCATACGGCTCACCCAACGACTATTACGCCAACACCTACTTCAAGCAGAACTATACGGGAAAGACCGACTCCCTCTACGACCAGACCCGCCACTTCCAGATGAAGAACACCCTGGCACTGGGACTGCTCGAAGGTTTCAACAAATGGGCCAAAGCAGGGCTCAAGGTCTTTGCGACCCACGAACTGCGCAACTTCGAGATGGACGAACTGGTGGACGAACAGCCCGTGCTCCATAAAGTGACAGAGCACAACGTCAGCATCGGCGGACAGCTCATTAAGAGCCAGGGCCACACCCTGCACTACAACGCCACCGCTGAACTGTGGGCCGTAGGCGAAGATGCCGGACAGCTGAAAGCCGACTTCAATACCGACCTCAACTTCCCCCTCTTCGGCGATACCATCACCTTGGCCGCACATGCCCACTTCTACCGGCTGAACCCCACCTACTACCAGCGCCACTACCACTCCAAGCACTTCTGGTGGGACAACGACGACCTTTCCAAAGAGACCCATACCCGCATCGAGGGAACCTTCAGCTACCAGAAAACCAAGACCAGTCTGCGCGTGGCTATTGAGGAGATACAGAACTACACCTACCTCGGCATGAGCTACATGAACGACGACGAGAACCGCAAGTACCTCTCGGCAGCCATCAGCCAGCACAGCAGCAACATCAACATGCTCACCGCCCAGCTGCGCCAGCACCTCACCCTCGGCCCCGTCAACTGGGAAAACGTCGTCACCTACCAGAACAGCAGCGACAAGGAAGTGCTGCCCGTGCCTGCCCTCAACCTCTTCACCAACCTATACCTCGGCTTCAAGATTGCCCGTATACTCAGCGTAGAGTTGGGTGCCTGCTGCACCTTCTTCACCGAGTACGAAGCCCCCGACTTCTGCCCACAGCTCAACCAGTATGCCGTGCAGGAGAACTCCGACAGCCGCGTCACACTGGGCAACTACCCCTTTGTCGACGTCTACGCCAACATGCACCTGAAGCGGGCCCGCTTCTTCATCATGTGGAACAACATTGCAGGCAACGTCGCCAGCAAGAATGCCTTCCTCACCCCCCACTACCCCATCAACCGTACCGTCATGCACATCGGCGTCTCCTGGAATTTCTTCAACTAATCGGCTGACGCATATTATTTTAATGATTATCCGCATTTAGATAAAGGGACAGTGGGACATTAAGGGCGTTTTTAGGGCACGATTTAACAATTATTTAGTGAATTCTGGTCGATAAATGCCACTGTTGCCACTGGGGGCTATACTGGGATTGAAAGTGCTCCAGATGGGAATGCTGTAGATGCGATGCAGACGGTCACAGTAGTAGCTGAGCGTCATGGCACCTTCATTGCCATTGCCTGCAATGCCCAGTGGGAAATAATCTACCGTCATGGGGACCATCGGCGCGGGCGTATCGGTGAACGACACATACGTGGGGTGAGTTTGATGACCTTCTCATCGGCGCTCTTGTTGCCATGCTTGTGTATATACCAGGAAAATTGGCATCGCTTGCCGCGATACTTGTCAGGCACCGTCCTGTCGATATAGATGAAGTACTTCTCATATCGATATATTACCATAATACCGCAGCACTTCCATTACATGAATTCTACAGTCCCGGGGGCCAATCGGCCCAAAGAGCTTGCCATGTCAGAAACATCATTTACCTCAGTGCTGCGAAACAAGGCTACTGAATTTCCGCTATGACGAGCCAAAGATACGAAAGATCTCCCACATCTGTTCCGACATGGGAGAATTTTTGGATTTTTTAATGAAATGCCCGGCTCTTACTTGATGGTAATCCATACGGCCTCGCCCCTACCCTTGGCCTCGACAATCTTCTGCTTCAGGCGGTGGAGCCAGATGCGCGATTCGAGCACTTTGCCGACCTCGCGGTTCTTGCCTACGAGGATGCAGCCTTCGGTGTCCGCGGTCGTGTTGCCGGCATGGATGCGGATGCCCTCAAACTTCGGCACGCCGAGCAGTATAGGCAGCCACTGCTTGAACTTCGGCGAGTACGAGATGACTACTGCGTAGCGGCCTTCGGGAATGGCCGAATGTCCTTTCACCTTGTAGGCACCGTTCTTGTAGTCGCGCCAGGTGGGTTCCAGGGTGTCGCAGAAATAGAGAAGACTCTCCCCCATCCCCTCCCTATCAGGGAGGGGCGTAGATAGTTTATCCGCTAAATTCTGGCTTACAGGGTAACTGCTCCCCTCCCTCTCAGGGAGGGGTTGGGGGTGAGTCTTTATGTACAGCCTACCAATGGTGTAGGTCTTGCGTTTTGCTATACGTTCTAATATCAGTTCCATTTTACCTTTTTACTTTTTTACCTTTTCAATTCCTCCTTAATGTCACGATGTCACTTTGTCATTGTCACGCTTTAACTCAGGCGACTTCGACACTTTACTCCAGCGCTTAGTGTCCTCCTTCTGAACCCATCCGTCACGATTCCAACGAGAGATAATCTTGATGATAGAGTTACGTGGAAGCGAGCTACGCTTTAACGCTGCCAAGTCATCAGCTGTGAAGGTTGGTGGCAACTGGTCGAATATATTGTTATTCTCACCATAGCGCTGGCACTCTGTCTGAGCATCTACATACTGATTCTGTAGTGCCTGCCCAAACACTTTTATTTGTTGGTTCAAACAATACCCGGCCATCATAACAGCAAATTCAAGACAAGCCTTGGACTCCTTGGAACAACCACTCAGAAGATGGAATATAACCCCACAACGGAAACCAATGACAGCAGCACGACGGCGATAAACGTCCTTCACAAGGTCGATGTCCTTCAGAGCCATCACACGCTGCTGCTCAACCCATTGATCGATGGTCTTACGCAGACGGGGGGTGTCAACATAACCGCTGAATGCACGCAGACGAGTCACAGCCTCCTGAATCCTTGCTTCGTCTTCGGCTGAGCGACGCCCGTATCTGGGCATCTTGGCAAATGAGGTGTCGGGCATCTCGGCTAACAGAATACGGCTTGAAAGCCCGTTTTCTACATTATCCCCCTTAAAGCACTTCCTGACAGCCCCACTGGTTCCAAGCATCGACCAATTATACGCTACTTTCACGACTCCCGATTCTGCCTGGTCTGAATTGTAATCCTGTCCCCATTCAGAGTCTATGGGGTCAAAGGCAAGGCGATAAATGTCGTACTTCGAACTCCAGGAGCCGGCACCGTTGGTCTTGCGCAGCGTGTCAAGTTCCTCGCCAAACGAGTACAAGGTGTGGCCGTTGGAATTCTTCATACGCTTCAACAGCGTTGAGCACGAAACCGTTACAGGAACTACACGAATCAGCACTTTCGGGTCTTCAGGAGCCTTCTCGTTGGCCTTGCGGCCTTTCTTGCGGTCTCTCCATTCATCCTCACGCTTACGAGCCAGAGCATCCTCTTCGTCGAACTGACGCTTCCAGACGTTCACGGCATGCTTGCATACAGACTTACCTGATGCTTGTTCACCGTAGATAATCGACATCATACCCAACTTCTGCATTTCACCGTCGCAATATCGCACCTCTACTTGGTCGGCGTATGCCGCCGCCAGAGGCATCAGCGAACAGAGCACGGGCATGTGCATCGACACGGGGACACCTATGAGGCTTTCACGAAGCCCGATGGGCAATGCTTTGACATTAACCTTCACACCAGTCTCTTCGGTCACAGCCTCAGCATCCTCCACTTCATTCGACGATATTCCGATTTCTAAAGCACTTACAATCTGATCCATCAAACGAGAGCCCTTTGTCGGCTCTTTGCAGGCCGAATGGATGATGCTCTTCATCTCTGCGACTGACAACCCAAATCGAGGCATCACCTCCAGCAACCAATCCTCGTTGTTATCGCAGATGGCACGGAGATTGGCAGCCAACTGATGCAGCCGTTTGTTGCGCTCACCTTCTGAAGGTTCACCACCAGTTCTGCGCCAGTACTCGCTAATAATAGAGGTATAGGGAATGCCTTTGAATGATGTCGGGAACAGACCCTCCCCCTTACCCCTCCCTGTATGGAGGGGAGTAGTATGTTCATTCGCTGAAGAAGCCGTTTCATCGTCTTGAGAGTAATTACTCCCCTCCCTCACAGGGAGGGGCTGGGGGAGAGTCTCTCCATCGTAGTACGCCCCATCCTCCGTGCGCCCGTCGATGCTCAACCCTCTATCGGTATAAGCCTTTCTCCTCGCAGCCACCTCTTCCTCCGACAGCTGCTGATACCAACCATCGGCACGGTAGATTTCGAACGACGCAGGCGAGATATAGATGAACCGCTCAGGCGTAAAACAGCTGGTATCGCACTCCACGCCGAGTGCCTTGCAGTACTCACGCTGTGCCTCGGGCACCGTCATTCCCATCGGCAGCCGGATATCTATGTGCAGCTTCCTGCGGATGGAATACTCCTTGTGCAGCATCAGCCCCTGCCACATGCCGCCAGCCTCCACATCGAGCCGTTCAGACATCATGTTGGCTTGCTCAACCTTCTCCGGGTCATCAATATCGATGCAAGTCTGCCAAGTGAACGACTCAGCATCAATATGCTCACGGTCGCGGTAATCATCACGGAACCGGGTGTAATGCGGACAGCGGAAAGGCAGATAACCTTTCAATCGTCTTTGCTCCTCCTCCTCGCGGCTGTCATTGATACGCTTTGCCAGGTTGGCGAGTCGCGCCTCACGGGTCAGCGCGTCGTAGTCAGGGAGCGGGCATTCTTTTACGAATGCCCTGTTTTGCTCCTTGTTCAGTCTCGGATTGAGTGCTATCACTCTTTCTACTCCCATACAGTTTCCTCCTTTCTCGTTTTCAAGTAAGACATAATCTCGTCGGCCTCCTCCTGATAGAGGGCTTTCATCAGAGCCAGCCCCAGGTTCTTCGGGAACTTGAACGTCACGTAGACATACTCCATGTCGAGTCTGCGGACTTTGCCTGGGCGGTCAGTACGATAGATAGGGCGTGTCATCTCTACTACAGCATGACGTGTTGAGAACAACAATTCACGCTTGGGGCCAGTATTCGAGCGGTAAGCCTTGAAGAAGCTTGTGCCGTCCTCCTCAATGGTCATACGCCCTTTTGGTTGGCGACGACCGCCTGTTGTAACCTGCTCGTCCACCCATCCGCAAGGATAAATGTTTACGTCGCCGTTTACGTGGAATTGAGTCTGAGTGTCCATTCCGATTTCACCAGCAAGAATCTGCTGAACTTGTAAATTCTTCTGTCTTTTCATTCCTTTTGAGTTGTTTTGCGAGAAGAAGGTTGGAATCTTTGCGCATTTACCCGGGAACATCCTCCTCACTTCAACCCAAAGTTTAACTTATCTGTTTATTTTAATAATGTCCGTGGCTACGATGTCTTGAAAAACTTGACCGTTGTACTCACGGGTAGAGAACCGAAGGGTCGTGATGACCACATCGCCTTCGTAGAACTGGCATCCGGCAAGGTTGCCAAGGACTGCCACAAGGTAAGAGTTTTCGAACTTGCCGCCAATCTCCTGAAGTACCAGGTTACGCTTGGCCATCTGACCGTTGTCGGCCTTCTCACTCTTCACGTAGAACTGCTCGCTGCAGCTCTTCACTTTCATGATGTTTGCTTGCATTTTTTTACTTTCCTTTTTTGTTAATACTTTTGTTTGCTTCTTGGAACTCATCCGAACGGGATTTATAGAGCCCGTGGCTTCTTGTTCACGATGCAAAGGTAAGGCGAATATCAATGCCCTGTTTGTAATGACATTGAGATAGTATATTTCACCGCCCAATCGTATATTTAAGCACTAATTGAAAGTAATTTCAGCAGATTTTCGGCTATAAACATCTGGCGTGGGAACACCCTGTCACCCTTCGGAGCCTTATACTTCTTCCACTCCTGATAGTTCTTTCTTAGGATGCTGCTCGATGATAGCGGCTTCTGGATTGACTGATAGGTGCACCGATGCGTCAGGCGTACATCTTTTAATAGCGTGTTCATGCGCTGGGAGAATTTAGCAATGTCACTTTCCCAACCGCAGAAATCCACCAACACCCGATACACAGCCGTCCACTGGGTGCATACGCCAAACAGCCCGACAACCACGATGACAGCCTTAGCCACCTCATCGTCGCTCTTATACACCTTCTGACACTTGTAGGTCACGGTCTCAATGGCACTTACCAACTTATTAGCCAGCAGAGCCTCAGCCATCTTTATTTGTTCTTCGCTGTCACCTTTCTCAATTATGATCTTCATCTTTTCGAGTTTTGTGAGGGAAGAAGTGAGAAACGTGCGCACATTGCTCTCCTGGAGATTTCTTCACTCACATCCACTCGGAGTTAATTACCAAACAGTTTTAGGCTGTTTTTACCTGCCGATGGTTAATCTTCGCCATCTGCTGTTTGTCACGATTCGCTCTTAGCGAACGCCACGCTGTTTTTAAGTCTCTGCGTTTTGACATAATCTTAATAATACCGCTTTCCACGAAGGCTGAATTGCCTCGTATTATCGGCTTTCTGGTCGCGAAATTACAGCTTTCTCCTGATATGGAAAAGCATTTAAGAGAATAGCTAAGATGTTCTAAGGATGTTCTTTTTGGCAATTCTTTATCAGCATTTTAGCAGCTGAAAATCAAGCAATTAGAAAACGCTGACAAAACCTTTTGGTTCTATCAGCGTTAGATGAAAAACAGGTTCAGCAGATAAATCAGCTGTTAACCTTACTCTTTACAATACATTCGACTCTTTCGTGAATCTCTTGTGTGCTTAGCTCTGTAGAGTTGCCACATTTATGACCATGATTCGTAATATAATCTCTTCCGCTACTCTTGTTCGTTAGTGTTTTGTTGGCAGTACTCACGAAGTTCTTATATTCAAAGGCCTCAATAAAGATACCCAAAACATTGAAGACCATCTTCTCATTCACAGGCCATTCACTACCACGAGGTCTGTTGGTTTGTTTGAGAATCGTTATTAGTTCTGAATTATTACAGATGTCTCGCCATACTGATATCCAGTGCTCCCAATGGCCTACCTTAAGAATTGCTTTTAACCCGCTCGTCATTTGGCTTACCTGATTGACTATTTGCTCAATTTCTTCTTTGGCAATTTCATCCATATTGGCCAGAGGGTCACTATTTGCCATTGGGTCAAAGGGCTTGATTATCACTTTTTTCCCATCGTAACCAGTATTGCGGGAAAAGAAGACATTCATCAACTGTTGAAAGTAAACATTTTCAGCCAGTATATCCATGATAGCCATGCACATCGGCTCGTTGTCAAAACTTTCTTCTTCATGCCCTTTCTCTACAGCGTTCATCAACATGGTCAGTATTACACACATCACCGTAATTGCAGAACGCTGAGCTTCAGCATCTGAGCGCTGGATAACCTTTGAGTCCTTTGCTGTAAGTGTTTTGCAATCTTCTATCAATTCATTGAATATGGGTGATATTTCCTGCTCGCGATAACTTGGTTCTTCACGCAGCCTCACAACCTGCTTCTCTGCTAAGAACCAGATAGAAGCAGCATCCATTTCACCATTTTTACGTTGCAGCAGAGCCAATATAGGTGCCCATTGGCGGTATAAGTCGCTCTGCTTATAGCGGTGGTGCAAGCTATGCTGCTCTTCTGTTGTGAAAATCTTTACCATCAGGGTTCTATGCCGGTCTTCAGTTTTTCTTTCACCTCATCAAAAGCAGCACTGCCAAAAAGGTCATTGTTCACCGCATCTTCTGTAACACGCTGAATAGTGGTTGAGCTGACCGTTATGACACGGAAAGAATCCTTTCCTACTGGGATGGGATGCTTTTTGGCCACGTTGGAATAAAGAACTGCATCGCCACCCGCATCTTTCAAGAACCAATCGATGGCCTCCTTCTGATATGGGTCATTCTCATCGAGGCGCACTTCACCGTTAGGACTGGTAAAATTCATGTCAAGACGGCAGTTGAAACTCTGTTGAGCCTGTGAAAACAAACGGTCATATACCTTACGAAGACGCTCAAGGTTGGGATATGGCAACTTGAGCAACATTCTGTAGAATCCCTTGGGATAAGAACGCTTATCGTTGGCCACATGCCAGAACGTTTGCGGATTCTTCAGATGGTTAAGTTTTACCATCAGACTATATCTTGCCAGAAGCTTATTGAACGTATACTCCAGAATACCAGCCACCTGTTTTACGTCACGGAAAGCCGCTTTCTTATTCTCAATCAGAATACGCTGGATACCGTCACGGTTGTCAATCATTACAACGCAGTTCTGATAGTCATCCACCTGCTTCGGCTTCAGATTCTCGTCTACAATCTGAAGGTGTTTGCGGTTGGCTACTCGCATAATGACGATATCATCCGTAGGCGGCATTAAGTGTCGATGAATATATTCTTTGGGACCTTCCCCATTTTTAAAATGGATAATGTCTTCTATCTTCTCCTTCTTAAAGTCCTTCAGTAGAATGTCGCCCAATATCTCCTGCTTTCTTGGGAATGCCTCGCTTGCCGACATCAGCACCGACTCCATCCCCTTCAGTTCTGCCTGACGGAGTTTATTCTGAATGGGTTCAAACTCGAAATTGAATAATGCAAATGATGCCATATGCCTTGTTTGTTGTCTTGTTCTTAATTTTGTTTATTTCAATAATTGCAAAATCGTTTCTGGCGATTGTTTGTCCATCCTGTCTAGAATCATGTCCATCTTCTCGTCTGTTTCTATCTGGTGTTTCTCCAGATGAGCAATTCGCATCAGAATACCAGCATTCTGAACCATAAACCGTCGCATAGCCACAAAAGCATTCATAATCAT
>CAMVLT010000024.1 GCA_947168395.1 uncultured Prevotellaceae bacterium
TGGTGCGCTGGTGCCGACTGACTTCTTGGAAAGACCGCCAGGGCACGCCCTGGCTTCAGACCCCTTACTACGACCGTGAGGACCGTCTGGTGGGCGTTCAGAACCGCAACCTAAGCCTCCCCCAGTTGGGGGAGGTTGGAGGGGGCCCCACGCCCCGCTTCCGCTTCCCGCAAGGCTCACAATGCGGCATCTACAACCTGCCCGTGCTGAACTTGCTGAAGCCTGGCGACGAGCTCTACATCACCGAGGGCTGCAGCGACTGCTGGGCCATGCTCTCGGCGGGTCACAAAGCCATCGCCATCCCCTCGGCCACGCTGCTGAGCCAGAAGGACAAAGAACTGCTCCAAACCCTTGACTCCTCCCCCAATGGGGGGAGGCCGGGAGGGGGCTTCACCTTCCACATGTACCCCGACCGCGACGCACCCGGCGAGCGTCTGTTCCTCCAGTTGCAGCAGGTGCTGCCCAGCCTGGTACACCACCAGCTGCCGCCGGGGTGCAAGGATTTCAGCGACTATTATCTGTCAGATGAAAAATTCAGACAAGCGGAACTGCCCCCATAAGGCTCCGAACTCCGCTCCGAGCAAACTCGGAGATTAAGTAGGGTAAACCCAGGGTTTAGTTACGGTAAACTTCCAGTTTACCCTACCTAAACTCCAACCCCCGTTTTCAGGCCGTTTCAAAGCCGTTCCCTCAGTCTCTCTGTAACGTGAAAATACTTTACAAGCAGCGACTGCGCACCAAATGTCCGTTCGGGCGTATTTGCAATCTGACCGCTGCGAGTAGAAGCATTTGCAATGCGACAATCATTTTTTCTCAATCTAATTTGGTGGTTTCAATTATTGTTCGTATCTTTGCAGCGAAAAAGAGGCTTTTAAGGTCTGTCGGAGCAGCAGCAGCAGCAAGTGGCAGCTTAATTGCTTCTTTTCTTTTTGAATGAATACGGGAACTCTTTTACCCTGTTATGATTGCCTGGGTCTTTTCTCACAGAACATTTCAACTCATACGCCACGCCATTGACAGTAACATCATATCCGACAAAGTTCCTGATACCAAAACGATGGCATGGGGACGGGTGAGTGACATCGAGAAAATACGGGACTCATGATACCATTGGTATCCGAAATCGACCCCACCCCACCCCTGCTACAAGTGCTTCTTGGGATAGAGGGCGTCCCACCATGTGGGGTCGTCCTTGAGCCATCGCTGGAACCAGGCCATTTGGGTGGCCATCCACTTGATGCGCTTGTTGTAGTCGAGGATGTGGTGGTTCTCGCCCTGCACCTCTACGAGTGCCACCTCGCGGCCCAAGAGCTTCAGGGCGGTGAACATCTGGAGGCTCTCGATGAGGGGCACGTTGGTGTCGGCATTGCCGTGGAGCAGCAGCAGGGGGGTGTGAATCTTGTCGGCATTGAACAGCGGCGACTGGTCGACGTATAGCTGGCGGTGGCTCCAGGGGTAGCTGTTGGCCATCGACACCTCGCTGTAGTTGTAGCCCCAGTAGCCCTCGCCCCAGTAGCTGGTGTGGTTGGCGATGCCGGCATGCGAGACGGCGGCGGCAAAGATGTCGGTAACCGTCTGCAGGTACATGGTCATGAATCCGCCGTAGCTGGCTCCCATGCAGCCTATCTTCTTGGCATTGATGAAGGGGTGGTCGGCGCAAATCTTCCTCGTGCCCTCTATGATGTCCTCGGCGGGTCCGTGGCCGGCGGTGTTGACGTGGCGCGAAGCCCACTCCTGTCCGAAGCCGGTGGCTCCGCTGGGCTGCAGGATGTAGACCACGTAGCCTAAGGAGGTGTAGTACTGTGCCGGGTATCGCGACTCAAAGGTACGGCCTACGGGCGAGCATCCGCCGTAGTAGTAGACTATCATGGGGTACTGCTTGTTGGCGTCGAAGTCGCGGGGCAGGTACAGTCGTCCATAGACGGTGTCGCCCTTGCTGTTCTGGAAGTTCCAGTCGCGGCAGGTGCCAAGCTCGGCGTCGCCCAAGGCGGTACGTCCGTCGAACAACATCTCGCTTCTCACTTTTCCCTTCTCGCTTCTCATGATGTAGGCCGATGCTGGCTCTAAGGTCTTGTCGGCGATGTAGGCTATGACGGGAGCCTGGTCGGCAATGGTGAATCGCTGCACTCCGTCGCCGTTGGCGGGCAGTCGGCTGATGGTTCCCGTCTTGGGGTTAAGGGTAAAGAGTGGCTCGTAGTCGCGGTCTTCGGCGTTGAAGTATATCTGTCCGTCGGCTTTCGACCATACGACGGTGCCGATGCTGGGGTTGAAGTCCTTTGTCAGCGGTGTCACCTTGCGTGTGGCAATGTCGTAGAGGAACAGCTCGTTCTCGGTCATGCTTGGCGTCTTGTCGGGCGGCAGTTGGCAGCCTACGCGGTCGAAGGCTTCGGGAGTGCCCGTGATGAGTATCTGCTTGCCGTCGGGCGAGAATGCTGCCCGTCCGAGGAATCCCTGGCATTGCAGCAGGGTGTCTGCGCGCAGTGTCCGGGCATCCATGATGTAGAGGTCGCCCACCTCTGTCGGACGGCGGCTGAGTCGTGAGTAGCTGGTGCCGATGAGCAGACGTGTGCCGTCGGCGCTGATGTCGGCCAGATACTGGCCTTTGGAGCCGAAGGTGATGCGCTGTGCCACGCCGGAAGCCACGTCGAAGCGCACTAAGTAGTTGCGTGACCGCCAGCCGGGCTGACGGTCGTCCATCTCCACCACCTCGAACACGTCGCTGTCCTCCTTAGGTCCTTCCTCGTGGGCGGTAATGATGAGGTAGTCCTCGTTGGGGCTTATGTCGTAGCTGCCGTCGGGCAGTCCTGCCGTCCAGCGGGTGCGCTCGCCCGTCAGCGGGTTCACCTTGTATAATACACGTTGCCCCTGTTCGCGCTCCTCCTCTATCCAGGCAATGGAGCGGGGCATCCACCTCACGTTCTTCATCGGGCGCGACAGCAGCAGTCCCTTCTTCACGTCGCGCAGCTCGTATTCCCAGCGGCTGTTGCCGCCGCGCTCGGTCGTCTGGTAGCTGACTATGCAGTAGGCTCCGTCGGCCGATAGGGTGACACCGCGCACCCGGCGACCGTCGAGCAGGTCGTGAACCATGTAGGGGTGAGTGGCCTGAAGTGAGAGGTAAGAGTCGACAGGTGAGCCTTCGGAACTGATGACTACCCGGATGCTGTCGGTGTCGTTCGGCTCGGCCATGTAGCGGATGGCGAAGGTGTGGTGCTCGGGAGCCAGTTGCAGGTCGCCGCTGGCCTCCTTGTCGTCAACGAACAGTTTGTAGTGCTTGGGTCCCTTCACCTCAATCTTGCCTTTCATGTAGCTGGTGTTGTTGAGGTAGAACGTCAGCACGCCCACCGACTTCGAGTCCTTCAGCGACGGCAGCCGTCCTGCCCGAAACACGCTCCCGGCCTCTGCTTTCAGCGGCAGAGCCGACAGCAGTGAGTTGTTGTCAAACTTCTTGCCCTTCACGTCAACGGTGTCGGTGGCAAACGGGGCCGCCACGGCGTATGGCCCTGCCAGGTTGAACTTGCCGATTTCGGTCTTCACTTGTGCTGAGGCCTGTACGGTCAGGGCCGACAGCAGCATGGTAATAATATGTTTCATTGTATGTCAGTTAATATGCTTCGCGGTATTTGCTCTCATCTTTGTCGTTGAGCATGGATAGGTAGGACTGGTAGCGACTTTGGGCGATGAGGTGCTGCTCGACGGCCTTCAGCACGGCGCAGCCCGGCTCGTGGGTGTGGGTGCAGTTGCTGAAGCGGCACTCCTTGGAGTAGTGGAATATGTCCTTGAAGTAGCCCGTTATCTCCTCGGGCTCCATGTCGAAGGTGCCGAAGCCCTTGATGCCCGGAGTGTCGATGAGGTAAGACCCCTCCAACCTCCCCTGTTTAGGGGAGGCTTCCTTTTCTCCCCCTAAACAGGGGGAGTCAGAGGGGGTCTCTTGAAGGCTTATCATCTCCGAGAACGTGGTGGTGTGCATGCCGGTGTTGTGGGCATCGCTTATTTCTGCCGTGCGGAGGTTGGCTTCTGGGACAAGGCGGTTGATGATTGTTGACTTCCCGACTCCGCTGTTGCCGCTGAGCAGCGTGATCTTGCCCTCCAACAGGGGGCGCAGCTGCTCCACGCCGTCGCCCTGTGTCGCGGAAATGGCGCGGCACTCGTAGCCGATGGTCTGATAGAGCTGAATCATCATCTGCTGGTAGCGCAGCTCGTCGTCATCGAGCAGGTCGGTCTTGTTGAACACCAGCACCACGGGCACACGGTATGCCTCGGCCGAGGCCAAGAAGCGGTCGATGAACGTCGTGCTGGTTTGCGGACGGGTGACGGTCACCACCAGTAGTGCCTGGTCAACGTTGGCCGCCAGGATGTGGCTTTGCTTCGACAGGTTGATGCTTTTGCGGATGATGTAGTTGTGGCGGTCTTCGATGTCGGTGATGAAAGACCCGCCCCCAACCTCTCCCTGTGAGGGAGGGGAGGTGATAGTGACGCGGTCGCCGACGGCCACGGGGTTGGTGCTCCGGATGCCCCTCAGCCGGAAGTTGCCTTTGATTTTACAGTCGAGCAGCTGGCCATCGTCTGTGCGCACGGTGTACCAGCTGCCCGTATTCTTAACAACAAGTCCTTTCACTATTACCTTAAACCGTCATGATTTCCTTGTTCTTGGCATCAATCAGCTGGTCCAGTTTCTTGATGTACTTGTCGTGCAGCTTCTGGAGTTCCTCTTCGGCATCTTTCTCGTTGTCCTCGCTCAGTCCGTCCTTGATGGCCTTCTTCAGCTTGTCCTTTGTGTCGCCTCGGACGTTGCGCACCTCCACCTTGGCCTTCTCGGCAATCTTGTTGCACTGCTTCACCAGGTCGCGGCGGCGCTCCTCGGTGGGCACCGGGATGTTCAGGCGTATCACCTCGCCGTTGTTCTCAGGGGTGATGCCCACATCGCTGTCCATGATAGCCTTCTCGATGGTGCGTATCTCCTTGCGGTCCCAGGGACGTATGGCGATGGTGCGCGGGTCGGGCACGGTCACGTTTGCTACTTGGTTCAGGGGGACCTTACTGCCGTAAGAGTCAACCCTTACACCGTCGAGAATGGCCACGTTGGCACGTCCGGCGCGGATGCGGTTCAGTTCTTCCTCCAAGAACATAGCGGCCATCTCCATTCTCTCTTCACTCTTCTTCAAGGTTTCCTTAACGTCAATCATATTTACTGCGTTTTAAGTTTTTTTGTTGACAAAGTTAGTGGTTTTCCACGAAACCGCCAAACGTTTCGCTGTTTTTTTGCAAAATATTTTGTCATTTGAATGATTTTTGCTAACTTTGTGCGCAGAATTGAATGACGAAACACCATGGCCAGACCTTATTATAGACTTTTTCTTGTGGCAATACTGCTATGGTCGTGTGTGGCGACCTACGCTGCAAGTGACGATAACGACAGTCCCTATACCGAGGAACAGCCGCTGGTCTACGAGGATGCCTGGGACTTGTGGCCCTACGCCTTCCTCAACGACACGGGCGAGCCTGTGGGCTACAACATTGACCTGCTGCGCCTTATCTTCAGGGAGTTGGACATTCCCTACAAAATCAAGCTGAAACCTACCCAGGACGCTTTGGACGACCTGAAGGCTGGCCGTGCCGACTTGATGTGCGGCATGGACGCCCACTTCCACAACGACTATGCGCAGTACGGACAGTCGGTCATCCAGATTTTCACCCACAGCGTGGTTCACCACAAGGACGAGCCGCTGCTGGTCAAGAGCGTCGACGACCTGGCTAAGCAGCGTGTCATCGTCCACGACGGCAGCTTCAGCCACCACTACATGAAGCAGCGGGGCTGGGGCGGCAACGCCATACCCTACAACGACATGCAGGAAGCCATGCAGTTTGCCCATAATGAGAAGGGCAGCCAGATTGTGTGGAACACGCTGTCGCTGAAGTGGCTGCTCCACAAGTTCCAGTACGACGACCTGGAACTCTCACCCCTCAACCTGACGCACGGCGAGTACAAGTTCATGTCGAACGACCCGCACCTGTTGCGGCAAGTGGACAGCGTCTACACCCTACTCAACTCCACGGGCCAGCTGCAGCCCATCCAGAACAAGTGGTTCTACCCTGAGCATAAGGACACGGGCATACCCTCGTGGGTGTGGTACGTTGTAGCAGGGCTTGGGCTGCTCATGGTGCTCCTGATTCTCTACTATGTATCCTACCGGCTCTATGAGCGGCAGATGATGAAGGACCTGCAGCGCTCGAACAACCGTCTGTCGCTCATCCTCAGTACCAGCAAGGTACACGTCTGGCTATTCAACGTGGCCAAGAAGACGGTAACCGGCATCACATCGGAAGGCAAGCGGGTCACCAGCCCCCTGTCGCCCTACCTCTTCCAGTGGTACATCATGCCCGAGGACTATGAGCAGTTGTGCAGCATGCTCGACAGAATAGCCTCACGGAAGACGGAGCACGTGACGCTCGACTTACAGGTAACCAGGGGCAAGGACAAGGAGGTGAAAATCTTCTCCTCGGACTTCTCGGTGCTGAAGCGCAAGAGCAACGGAGACCCCTCCATCGTCATAGGCGCCACCACCGACGTCACCGACAAGCGACTGAGCCAGCAGCAGCTGAAGGACGCCATGCTGCGCTACCGCAATATCTTCAACTCGGCGATGGTCGACACCGTGTCGTACGACGAGCACGGCGTCATTGACGACCTGAACGAAAAGGCGCAGAAGGCCATACCCGGCGGCATCAAGCGAGTACGTGATGCCCGCATCTCCATCCAGCAAGTGCTGGACGACCCGGAGGTGAACCCTGAGAACTTGGAATACACCTACCTGACGCAAATCTACAAGTCGACAAGCGACCCACGCGCCCTGAACCAGATACTGCAGCGCGACAAGATGTACTACGAGCTGCAGTTGGTGCCCATCCGCGACAATGAAGGCCGGCTGTTGGGTATCTACGGAACAGGTCGCGACGTCACGGAGGTGGCGCAGACGTATCGGCGCCTGAAGAATAACATTGCCCAGCTGCAGGCGGCCACCGACGAGCTGCAGGACTATGTCAGCAACATCGACTACGTGATGAAGCACGGCGGCGTGCGCATAGTCAACTATTCGCCCGACACCCACACACTGCTCATCTACAGCGAGATAGAGCACGTGCAGTACAGCCTGACGCAGACCCGCTTGCTGTCGCTCGTCGAAGAGGAGTCGAGGCGGACGGCCCTGCGTGCCCTGAACTACATGGACAACCTGACACAGCAGACCGTCAAGGCCTCTGTCAAGAGTACGCTGCGCCTCAAGGGCGGCAAGCGGCTCTGCCTCTACTTCTCGTTCATACCCGTCGTCGATGCCGACGGCCACGTCAGCCACTACTTCGGCATGTGCCGCGACATCAGCGACATCAAGGCCACCGAGGAACAGCTGACACGCGAGACCAAGAAAGCACAGGAGGTGGAGACCGTGAAGAACGCCTTCCTGCGCAACATGAGCTACGAGATACGCACCCCGCTCACCTCGGTAGTAGGCTTTGCCGAACTGTTTGAGACCGAGCACGATGCCGCCGACGAGCCGTTCTTCATTGAGGAAATCAAGAATAACTCGCGCAGCCTGCTCAACCTGGTCAACAACATCCTGTTCCTCTCGCGACTCGATGCCGGCATGATAGAGTTCAAGACGACACCCGTTGACTTCGCCGCCATCTTCGAAGGACGTTGTCAGGCGGCTTGGGCGCACAACCAGCAGCCCGGCGTCGAATACATCGTTGACGCACCCTACGACCACCTTGTGCTCGACATCGACCTGACGAACTTAGGCATCGTCTTGGACAACGTCATCATCAATGCTGCCCAGCACACCACGAAGGGCTACGTCCGCACCCGCTTCGACTATAACGGCGAGGACCTGACCATCACCGTACAGGACACCGGCTGCGGAATACCCGCCGGCACGCTCGGCAGAATCTTCGAGCGCTTCGTCACCACCGACTGCACCGGCAGCGGACTGGGACTGGCCATCTGCCAGGAGGTGGTACACCTGATGGGCGGCAAGATACGCATCAAGTCCGAAGTCGACAAAGGCACCATCGTCTGGATTGTCATACCCTGTAAACTAAAGAACTAAAGTATGGAAGCGATGACCATGACACGATACATATCACGCAGCGGCAGAAGGCTTGCACTCTTGCTCCTCTGCCTGTCAACCTTCATGCCTTTCCGTGCCGACAACATATTTGGCTTTACCGATGAGCACCCGCTGGTGATAGTCGGCGACTGGGACTTCCGCCCGTTCGAGTTCATCAACGTCGACGGTCAGCCCGCCGGCTACAACGTCGACGTGCTCAACCTCGTGCTCGACCAGCTCGATATACCCCGCAAGTTTGTCATGGTGGAGTGGTCGGTGGCCACCGACATGTTCAAGAACTGTAAGGCCAACCTCATCCACGCCCTCTACTACTTCTACAGCGACCCGCCCTACGAGTGTACCCACAAGTACATCAACTACTACAACCTGAAGGTGGCACGGCGCAATGATACCGCCCCGCTGAAATATATCGACAAGCTCGGCCCTGGCGACACGCTGCAGGGCAAGCGCGACGACTATGCACCGATGGCACTGGCCGTCAGGGGCAAACTGCCGTTCACCATCGCCTACCGATCGCCGAAGGACGGCCTGACGGGCATCAGCCAGGGCCGCAGCAAATACTACATCTGGGGCGAGATACCACTCAGGCACAAGATTCAGGAACTGGGGCTCGACAACATCGAGCTGGACGACATCGACATACCGGCTGGCGAACTGCGCATCATAGGCTACGACAAGGACCTGATTGACCTCATCGACGATCAGTACACCCGTCTGGAACAGGCCGGTGAACTGCAGAAAATCTACGACCGCTGGTTCCATCCCGAGCGAGCCCACGACGACAGCTCGCCCGTGGTACTGCTCATCCTCGCCGGACTGCTTGTGGCTGCCGTTGTCATTTTCCTGCTCATTGGCCTCGTCAGAAGAAGGGTGCTCAGCACCGTCAGCCAGAGCAAGGATTTGGGACAGATGATGAGCCAGGTGCTCAACATGGGCGACTACTACGTGTTGGAGTGGGACTTGACGAGCAATCTGCTGCGCAACAAATACCGCGACTTGCTGCCCAAAGGCTTTATGGACCCCCAGGAGTTTCTGCGGCGTATGACGCCCGATGAGGCGCAGCACCTGCACAACCTCAACACTCAGTTGATGACCGGTGCTATCGACCACTACGACATACGCCTCGGTTACAATAAGGGAACATCCGAGCAGCCCCGCTGGATGATTCTGTACGGCAACGCCATCCTCGAGAAGAAGCACGGCAAGCCAGTCTTCATCGTCTACACCGCCAAGGACATTACCAACGAGGTGGCCGAGGAACGACGCATTAGGAACGTTGCCAGCAAGTATAAGGAGATGTTCGATACCAATCTCATCGCCATGTCGTTCTACGATGCCAACGGCATGCTGCTCGATGTCAACAACAAGATGCGCGACTTCTGCCGGGCTGACAACGGCGACGACCAATGGTTCCTCAAGAGTTCGCTCTTCGTTTTTCCCGCCCTGAAAGGCTGCTTCCTGCCCGGCACACGCGACGTGCTGCATGCCTGCCAGCACTTGCACGAACCCCAGCTCGGACTGGACAAGTACATAGAGATTCGTGTCCGCCCCGTCATTGACGACAACGACGAGTTGATTTACTACATCGTCACCACCCGCGACGTCACCGCCGAGCGCAACATGTACCTCGAACAGCGCGAGCAGGACCGGCGGCTCCACGCCACCAGCAATGCCATACGCCGGTATGAGCAGCAGCTCGGCTACCTGCTGGAAGAAAGCCAGATGTACCTCTGGAACTACCGTCCCGCCGAGAATGTCATCGACATCACGCGCTCACCGGGGCAGCAAGGGTTCCATGAGTCCATTGAGGACTACCTGCAGACCATCCGTCCCGACTATAGGGAGCAGGCCTTAGCCTGTCTGCGGGATGCCATGCAGCAGGGGAAAACCTATCAGACCATACTCCCCTTCGACAGTACACCGCTTGACGACGAACCCACCTGGTACTCCATCACCGGCCTGCCTATCTTCGACAAGGACGGACAGCTCAAGCAGTATATCGGTCTCTCGCGCAACATCACCGACCTCATGCTTGCCCAGGAGAAGCTGCGCGTCGAGACGGCCCGCGCCGAGGGCTCCGGACGGCAGAAGGCGGCCTTCCTGGCCAACATGACCCACGAGATACGCACGCCGCTCAACGCCATCGTCGGCTTCTCGGACCTGCTGCCCATGATTGACAGCGACGGCGAGCGGAAGGAGTTCATACGCATCATCCGCAACAACTGCGAGATGTTGCTGCGACTCATCAACGACATACTCGAGGTATCCGACATCGAGTCGCGCCCCATGGCCATCCGGCCTGCCGAGGTCGACTTTGCCCAGGCCTTCGACGACATCTGCCAGTCGCTCGAGCAGCGTGTGCAGACCCCCGGCGTCAGCTTCATCAAGGAGAATCCCTGCGCCACGCTCCCCACATGCCTCGACATTGGCCGCATTCAGCAGGTTGTCACCAACTTCGTCATCAATGCCGTCAAGTACACCAAGGAGGGTCACATCAAGGTGGGCTACCGCCCGAAGGACGGCGGCCTGTACATCTACTGCGAGGACACGGGAGCAGGCATTCCCAAGGACAAGCAGGACATGGTATTCGAACGCTTCGTCAAGCTCAACGAGTTCGTGCAGGGCACGGGCCTCGGTCTCAGCATCTGCAAGTCCATCGCCGAGCGTTGCGGCGGCCGCATCGGCGTCGAGAGTGAGGGCGAGGGCCACGGCTCCACCTTCTGGATATGGATTCCCTGCTCCCTACCACAACAAAAAGAATGAGAAATTGAATACGATTAAAAATATAATAAGGTTGTCGGCTTGCCGGGTGGTGCTCACCACCGTGTTGCTTGCCGTTGCGGGTGCCAGTGTTGCAGTTCCCGAAAGCAGGAGCCGTGCCTACACCGAAGAGCGCCCGCTGGTGTATGAGGACTCGTGGAACCTCTGGCCTTACACTTTCCTGAACGAGCAGGGCGAGGCCGACGGCTTCAGTATCGACCTGCTGAAACTGCTGCTCGGGCAGCTCAAAATACCCTACGTCATCAAGCTGAAGCCCAACCAGGAGGCCTTCGACGACCTGCGCGACGGAAAGTCCGACCTGCGCATGGGCCTGGCATCGGGATTCCACGACGAATATGGCCAGTACAGTCGCAATGCCGTGACGCTGTTCACCCAGAGCGTGGTCTCTGCCAAAAAGGAGCCTGTCACCATCCATACCCAGCGCGACCTGAGCAAGGGCAAGGTCATTGTCTACAAGAACAGTTTGGCGCATCACCTGATGGAGGACTACGGATGGGGCGAGAATGCCATCCCCTGCGAGGATATCACCGAAGAGCTGCAGAAGATGAGCGACAACGAGGAGGGACAGATAGTGTGGAACACCCTGTCGCTGAAATGGCTGCTCAACAAGTATCAGTTCGACAACCTGGAACTTACGCCCGTGGACATGCCCCACGGCGAGTACAAGTTCATGTCGAACGACCCGCAGCTGCTCAACAAGCTCGACAGCCTGATTACGGTACTGAACGCTACCGACGAGCTGGCACCTATTTATAATAAATGGTTCTATCCCGAGCGCAACGAGCAGCCCAAGTACTCGTGGGCGTGGTACGTTGCGGCGGCCATCGGCCTGTTGCTGTTGCTCCTTGCTTTCTACCTCGTCAATTACCGCATTGAGGGACGGCGCGTGGGGCGGCAAGTGCAGCGACTGAACAAGCGGCTGGCCCTCATCATGGAAACCAGCGAGGTGCGTATATGGACCTACGAGATAGCCACGCAGGTGTTTACCTGGCGCAACGAGAACGGACAGGCGGCCTACACCTATACGGCCGAGGAGTTTGCCAACCGCTACCGCCCCGAGGACTTCGAGCGGCTGATGGAGGCCCTGCAGAAGCTGGCCAACAAGGAGGCCGAGGAGGTGACCATCGACATCAAGGCCAGGGACGCTGAGGACGGTGACGCCCAGATGCGCGACTTCAGGATTGCCCTCTCGGTACTGCGTAGCGACAAGGAGGGACGCCCCACCATTATTATCGGAACGAAGCGCGACGTCACTGAGCGTCGCCAGCAGGAGCGGCGTGACGAGGAGCAGACCCTACGTTACTGGGCTATCTTCAATACGCCGATGGTCGACATCATCTTCTACAACAAGGACGGTATCCTGACCAACATCAACGAGCGGGCCTGCAAGACGTTCAAGTGCGACCGCGATGCGGTACTGGCCGAGCAGATGAAGTTCAAAGAACTGCCCATCTTCGAAGGCATTGACTTCCATCACGCCGACGGCATCTACGTCACCCAGCTCATGGACCTGCCGAAGAACGAAGCCCACGAATGGAAGGCAAAGGCCTGCAAGCGTGAGGGCAAACTCTATTACGAGATGCGGTTGATGACTGTTTACGACGACGAGCAGCAAATGATAGGCCTTTTCTCCATCGGAACGGACGTGACCGACAACGTGCTGTACCGCGACCAGTACCGGGAACGAATCAGCAGGACCCGCACGGCCACCAAGGAACTGACGGACTATATCTCGAACATCAACTACATACTAAGCGTAGGCGGGGTGCGTCTGGCCACCTACTCGCCCGACACCCATACGCTGACGCTGTTCCAGGGCATCAACGAGGTGCAGCATGCACTGACCCAGGCCCGTTGTATGACGCTGGTCGACGAGCACTGGAAGAAGCGTGCCATGCGTATGCTCAACAGCATGGACAACCGCCAGGCCATAGGTATTGATACTGACATCAAGACGCAGGTGCGAGTGGCGGGCGGCAATATGCTGCACATAGAATTCCACTTCATCCCCACCTACGACGAGAAGGAACATCTGACTGAGTACTTCGGACTGTGCCGCGACATCACCGAACAGAAGGTCACAGAGCAGCAGCTGGTGCAGAAGTCGGCCAAGGCACAGGAGATAGAGCACGCTAAGAACTCGTTCCTGAAGAACATGAGCTACGAGATGAGAACGCCGCTGAACGCCGTCGTGGGCTTTGCCGAGATGTTCGAAATGAACCATTCGCCCGAGGACGAGGCCATCTTCGTACACGAGATTCTCGACAACTCCGAGCAGCTGCTGAACCTTATCAACAGCGTGCTGTTCCTCTCGCGCCTCGATGCTGGCATGATCAAGATTACGAAGCAGCCCGTCGACTTTGCCATCGTCTTCGAGTCCCACTGCCAGATAGGCTGGGAGAAGCACCGCCGGGAGGGCGTGAAATACAGCGTGGAGAACCCCTACGAGCAGCTGGTCTTGGAAATTGACGACACCTACTTGGGGTACGTCATCGACCAAATAGCCGCCAACGCTGCACAGTACACGCCGCAGGGAGCCGTGCGTGCCCGCTACGACTACATAGGCCGCCGACTGCTCATCTCGATTGAGGATACCGGCAAGGGCATCGCCCCGCAGATGCAGCAGCGCATCTTCGACCGCTTCGTCAAGGGAACCCAGACGGGAGCGGGCTTGGGACTGCCCATCTGCAAGGAACTGGTGGAGCTGATGGGCGGCAACCTGGAAATCAATTCCGAGGAAGGCCTGGGCACCACCGTGTGGATTACGCTGCCCTGCCGGGCCTTGGCCATCAAGCGCAGGAAATATATTTAAGGAGGATTGCAGGTATGAAGAACAAGATACTGACATACAGACGGAACGTGCTGAGCTTGAAAGGAGCATGGCTGCGGATGCTGCTGGCTGTGCTCGCTGCCTATTGCTCACTCCTCACCGCTACGGCACAGACGCTGAACGACCGCTACAACAGCAGCCGGCCCGTGGTCATGGCCTGCGACTGGGACAAGCCCCCCTACGAGTACCTCAACGACAAGGGCGAGCCAGCCGGCACGAACATCGACGTGATGCGGGCCATCATGAAGGAGATGAACCTGCCCATACGCTTCGTGATGAAGGACTGGGGCAACGCCATCAAGACCTTCGGGCGCGGCGATGCCGACATCATCATGGCGCACGCCCAGCGTTTCAGGCATGCCCCCTACTACGTGTCGCAGAACATCATCAACTATAACCGCATCGTTGTGGCCATGAAGGGCGACTCGGCCACCAGGGTGACGCTCAAGATGCTCGATGCGGAAGGGGCGGTCTTCAAACCCTCCGACTATGCCGTGAAGTACTATATATCCAACGACTCCTCACGCGCCGTGAAGGTTGACTACCAGTCGCCCAAAACGGCACTGATGGGTCTTGTCGTGGGCGACAACAAGTACTTCGTCTGGGGCGAGGCTCCGCTGAAGTGGAAAATCAAGGAACTCAACATCGAGGGCCTTGTGCTGAGCAGCATCGACATTCCCGTCAGCGAAATCCACGTCATCGGACGTGACAAGGAACTCATTGACGAGATTGACGACCACTACTCGCGCCTGAAGCAGAGCGGCGTGGTGGAGGAGATACACAACCGCTGGGTACATCCCGAGCGCGTCGAGGACAGCTCGCTGCCGTGGATTATCGGCCTCGTCGTGCTGGCGTTGCTCGTGGTGGCCGTGTTCTATACACTGAGCGTGCTGGCCCGCCGGCAGGTGCGGAACAACATGAAGAACCTGACCGACGTGAACAACATGATGATCAAGGCCCTGCACATGGGTAACTTCTATGTCATGGAGTACGACATCGAGGCCGACCTGCAGGTCAACCGCTACGGCCACCTGCTGCCTGACGGAGGCATAACGCACGAGCAGTTCCTGGAACGAATACATCCCGACGAACGGGGGGACTTCAACAAGAAGGTGAGGCTTATGATAGAGCGACGCTCGCGCCATGAGCTGCTGCGCAAGCACTGGAATGCGGGAACGGCGGAGGCACCGCGATGGCTGACGCTCGACGGCCATGCGATGGTCGAGACCGACAGCTTCGGAAAACCCCGTTACCTCATCAATGCCGTTCACGATATCACCAAGGGACTGGTCGAGGAACACACCAGCTTCGAGCTGAGCAGGAAGTTCGACCAGCTGTTCAGCATCCCCACGCTCGCTATGGCCTTCTACGACAAGGACGGTCGGCTCATTGGTCTGAACGACTACATGTGCGAGATATGCGGCTTCAGCAGTGCCGACAACAAACACTTCTGGGAGTCGTCCCGACTGTTCGACCTGCCGCAGGTCATCGGTGCCTATGGTCCCGCCGACCGCCACGACCTGCATGCCTGCCAGCACATGCTCTATCCCGAGCAGGGCATCGACTGCTACGTGGAGTTCCACGTCTGCCCCATCTTCAATGCCGAGGGTGAGGTGGCCAACTACTTCGCCTCGTGCATCGACGTGACCAACGACCGCGAGAGCGACCGCTCCATGCATCGGCTCGACCAGGAGATACAGGCTACCAGTAAGCAGATACGCCAGTTGGAAGAGAAACTGCACTACATGCTGGTGAGTACCAATATGTACGTCTGGCAGCTCGACTTCCAGCGCCGGCTTATCACCTATACCAGTACGCTCAGCAAGCCCGAGTACGTATGTACCTTCGATGAGTACAACGCCAGCATCTGCAACGACAGTGGAGATGCCCTCCTAAAGGGGGAGAATCCCGAAATGCTGCGCAACCCCTTCGTCTTGCAGCGGCGGTTTGCCAGGCCGATGGTCCATAATACCGATGCCGAGGGCGAACGCTGGTACCAGGTGATGGGTGTCGGCGTGACCGACGACAATAATCAGGTGACGGGTGCCTTCGGACTGTTCCGCGACATTACCAACCTCATACATACCCAGCAGCGGCTGCGCGAAGAAACGGCCCGTGCCGAGGACAGCGGCCGCCAGAAGAGCATGTTCCTGGCATCGATGACGCACGAGCTGCGCACCCCGCTCAACTCTATCGTAGGCTTCAGCGACCTGCTGGGCAGCGCCGATTCGCCCGAGGAGCGCCACGAGTTCATACGCATCATCCGCAACAACTGCGACATGCTGCTGCGGCTCATCAACGACATACTCGAAGCCTCGACCATCGACGACGGGCCGCAGTCGGTTAATCCCACTGACGTTGACTTTGCCAAGGCTTTCGACGACATCTGCCAGTCGTTGGAGCATCGCGTGCAGACTCCAGGCGTCAGTTTCATCAAGGAGAATCCCTATACCACACTTCCTGCACGCATCGACATCGACCGCATCAGGCAGGTAGTGACCAATTTCGTCACCAACTCGGTGAAATACACCAAGGAGGGGCACATCAAGGTGGGCTACCGCCAGAAGGACGGCGGCCTGTACATCTACTGCGAGGACACGGGCTTGGGCATCCCCAAGGAGAAGCAGGCCTCGGTCTTCGAACGCTTCGTCAAGCTCAACGAGTTCGTGCAGGGCACCGGCCTCGGTCTCAGCATCTGCAAGTCCATCGCCGAGCGTTGCGGCGGCCGCATCGGTGTCGACAGCGAAGGCGAGGGCCACGGTTCCACCTTCTGGATTTGGGTTCCCGTAGGATAATTTGTGAAACGTAAAACATGTATAGTTTATGGCGATGCAAATCAGTAAATACCTGCTGGCCAATGAGCGCGACGCATTGTGGGGACTAACCGTCAGCACGGTGGGCTACGAGGAAATAAAGCCCGGTGACGCCTATCCCACCCGTGGCCATGCCGACGGCTACTACTTCGAACTGGAGCGGGGCCGCGAGCTGAACGAGTACCAGTTGCTTTACCTGAGCGAGGGCGAGGGCGTGTTTCATAGTGCCACCGTCCGTGAGAAGATTATCCGCGAGGGCGACCTGTTCCTGCTGTTCCCGGGCGAGTGGCACAGCTACCACCCCAATGCGCACACAGGCTGGAAAAGTTACTGGATAGGGTTTAAGGGGCGCAACATGGACGACCGCGTGCGTGCCGGATTCCTTACGCCCCAGAAGCCCGTCTACCACGTGGGCTTCAGCGACGAGATAGTGAGGCTGTACAAGGAGGCCTACGACTCGGCGGTCATCGAGGCGGCCTACTCGCAGCAGCTGATGGCCGGCATCGTCAACCACCTGATAGGCATCATGTACTCGCTGGAGCGCAACATCCAGCTGAGCAAGAACCAGACGCATGTCGACATGATAAACCGTGCCCGACTGCGCATCCGCGAGGCCTTGGAAAGCGACCTGACCATCCAGCAGGTGGCCGAGGAGATGGGCGTGAGCTACTCAAACTTCCGCAAGCTGTTCAAGGAGTACACGGGGCTGTCGCCTGCCACTTACCAGCAGGACTTGCGACTGCAACGTGCCAAGGAACTGCTGTCGACGACCGACCTGAGCGTAAAAGAAATAGCCTACCGACTCAACTTTGAGTCGCCAGACTATTTCTCAGCTAAGTTCAAGATCAAGACCGGACGCCGCCCCAGCGAGCTGCGCAGCGTGATGATTTAGAATATGAGCATACGCTGCCCCCAGTAGACGAGTATGCCTGCGAGGTAGCCCACGAAGGCAATCCATGTGACCTTCTTCATATACCAGCCGAAGGTAATCTTCTCGAGTCCCATGACCACGACACCGGCAGCCGAGCCGATGATGAGCATCGAGCCGCCCACACCGGCACAGTAGGCCAGCAGTTGCCAGAAGATGCCGTCGACGGCCATCGCGCCCTCGGGAGCCACGGGATACATGCCCATGCAGCCGGCTACGAGGGGCACGTTGTCAACAATCGACGAGAGCACGCCGATGATGCCGTTGATGACGTAGTAGTTGCCCGAGAAGGCCTCGTTCAGTCCCTCGCCTAAGGCGGTGAGCACACCAATCTCCTGCAGTACGGCGACGGCCATGAGGATGCCGAGGAAGAACATGATGGTCGAGAGGTCAATCTTCGACAGCAGGTCGCTGACGCGCTTGGCCATGGTGTCGTCCTCCGACGTGTTATGGTGGAATATCTCGGTCACCGTCCATAGCACACCGAGCACAAGGAGGATGCCCATGAACGGCGGCAGGTGGGTCAACGTCTTGAAGATGGGCACGAAGCACAGTCCGCCCACGCCGAGCCAGAAGATGATGTCGCGCTGGGCCTTGGTGAACTGGCTGACGTCGGCCTTGGGCAGGTTCTGCTCCTTGTCGAACTTGCCCTGCAACTGGTACTGCAGGATGAAGGCCGGCACGAGCATCGAGACGAGCGAGGGGATGAAAATCTCGGTGAGCACGCCCTGGGTCGTGATGACACCCTTAATCCATAGCATGATGGTGGTGACGTCGCCGATAGGGGAGAAGGCACCACCCGAATTGGCCGAGATGACCACCAGTGCTGCATAGATGAGGCGGTCGTCGCGGCTCTGCACCAGCTTGCGCAGCACCATGATCATGACAATGGAGGTAGTGAGGTTGTCGAGGATGGCCGACAGGAAGAACGTCATGAACGCCATGCGCCACATGAGCTTGCGCTTGGAGCGGGTCTTCATCGTGTCGCGCACGAAGTTGAAGCCGCCGTTGGAGTCGACAATCTCGACAATGGTCATGGCACCCATCAGGAAGAACAGCGTGCCGGCGGCATCGCCCAAGTGGTGCTCGATGACCTCGGCAATGTGGTGGACTACACTGTCGGCGGCCACCTCAGGATAATACGCGCCGGGGCCCATCATGAGGAGCGTCCAGCAGAACACACACATCAGCAGGGCTATGGCAGCCTTGTTGATTTTCGTCACACTCTCCAAGGCTATGCACAGATAGCCGATGCAGAAGACGGTGACAATCAGTACGGTTAATGTTGACATCATATTATAGTTGCTTTGTTGATTGCTTCTGGTTTCGGGTGCAAAGATACTAAATATTCGTCAATTGGCAACCAATATTTCGCTTTTTATCAAAAAAGCAAGTGAGAATATCAAAATATGATGCCAAGCCAGCCGATTTCTTCCTAACTTTGCAAACGTAAAACTTAAAACGACTAATCACAAGAAACAGATATGGAACAGAAAAAGTATTTCTTCGCCGTCGACCTGGGGGCCACCAGCGGGCGCACTATCGTCGGGAGCATCAACGAGGGCCGTTTCGACCTGGAGGAGGTCACCCGTTTTCCCAACAACCTCATTGAGCAGGGCGGCCATTACTATTGGGACATCTATACCCTCTACTTCGAGATTATCCGTGGACTGAAGGAGGTGGCACGCCGGGGGCTGGAGATTACCTCCATCGGCATCGACACCTGGGGCGTCGACTTCGTCTTCATCGGCGACGACGGTGCAATATTAAGAAACCCGCGCGCGTATCGCGATCCTATTACATTTAATGCGATGGACGACTACCTCGGCCACGTCATCTCCCGGCGTGAGGTTTACGAGGTCACCGGCATACAGTTCATGAACTTCAACAGCATCTTCCAGCTCTACGCCATGAAGCGCGAGCAGAACTCGGCCTTCCGCAATGCTGCGAAGATACTGTTCGTACCCGATGCCCTCTCGTGGATGCTGACCGGCAACGAAGTGTGCGAATACACCATTGCCTCGACCTCGCAGCTGCTCGACCCGCGTACCAAGCAGTTGGACGAGCGCCTGCTGGCATCCTTGGGACTTTCGCGCAGCAAGTTCGGCAAGATGGTGCAACCGGGCACCGTCATCGGTGTGCTGACCGACGAGGTGCAGCGCCTGACAGGACTGGGACAGGTGCCCGTCATCGCCGTAGCAGGGCACGACACGGGTGCCGCCGTAGCCGCCGTTCCCGCCAAGGACGAGCAGTTTGCCTACCTCAGCAGCGGCACGTGGAGCCTCATGGGCATCGAAACGAAGGATGCCATCATCAGCGACCTGTCGTATGAGCGTAACTTCACCAACGAGGGCGGCATCGAGGGCACCACGCGATTCCTGAAGAACATCTGCGGCATGTGGCTCTACGAGCGTTGCCGGCTGGAGTGGCCCGAGGAGATACAGCAACTGAGTCACCCCGAACTGCAGGGTCAGGCCATGACGGTGGAGCCGTTCCGCTCGCTCATCAACCCCGACGACCAGGCATTCGCCGCTCCGTCCAACATGATTCAGGCTATCCAGAAGTACTGCCGCGACACCAAGCAGCCTGTGCCCGAGACGCCGGCGGAGATATGCCGCTGCATCTTCGACTCACTCGCCCTGCGCTACCGTCAGGTCTTCACCTGGCTCCAGGAGTTTGCCCCGTTCCGCCTCGACGTGCTCCACATCATCGGCGGCGGCTCGCTGAACAAGTACCTCAACCAGTTCACGGCCAACTCCACAGGTGCCACCGTCCTCGCCGGCCCGCAGGAGTGTACTGCCATCGGCAACATCATGCTGCAGGCAAAGGCCGCCGGATTGGTGAAAGACATCTGGCAGATGCGCCAGATCATTGCCAACAGCATCGACCTCGTTCGCTATGAGCCGCAGGATAAGGACATCTGGGATAAAGCCTACGAGAAGTATCTAAATATTGTAAAGTAATAAAAGAATGGAACAAAAATCTTCAAAAATCTCACAGAAATAATAAAAGAAAGAGATTTCGTGTCTGATTTGTGATGATTTTTGTTTTTGACAGAATAGTTATGACGCTGGAAGAGAAGAAGACAGACTATCTGAACAAAATGTATCAAGTCATAGGTGCCGCTATGGAGGTCTATAATGAGCTTGGATATGGTTTGGCAGAACCTATCTATCAGGAATGTTTGTCTATCGCCTGCACAGAGAAGGGAATTCCTTGGGAAAGGGAGAAACCTCTGAAAATGTTCTATCGTGGTCAGGAATTGAAAAAGAAATATATAGCGGACTTCGTTTGCTATGGGGATTTGATTGTTGAAGTCAAGGCAGTTTCCGAACTGAACAATGAACATAGAGGACAACTCTTTAACTACCTTCGAATTACAGATGCCTATGCAGGAGTCCTCATTAACTTTGGTCACCCTAAGAGACTGTTTTCCGAGCGTTATCTCTATGATTTCATTAAAGGGAGTTATGAATATATAAGAAACAACAATAATATGTCTGGTTAATTAAGGAACAAAAATCTTCAAAAATCTCACACAAATAATAAGAGAAGAGATTTCGTGTCTGATTTGTGATGATTTTTGTTAAGAAAGAAATAACAACAAACAAGTTACAATAACAAAAGATTCAAAGTTCTATGAAAGCAAATCTGATTGAACAGGCTTACGCCGTAGCGAAAGACCGCTACGCAGCCATTGGCGTCGACACCGACGCAGTACTTGACCAGCTCCAGAAGCAGCAGATTTCACTGCACTGCTGGCAGACCGACGACGTCGTCGGCTTCGAGCGCAACGAAGCCCTCTCGGGCGGTATCCAGACCACCGGTAACTACCCCGGTCGTGCCCGCAATATCGACGAGGTGCGCCAGGACATCGAGTTCGTGAAGACCCTGCTCGGCGGCAACCACCGCCTGAACCTCCACGAGATCTACGGCGACTTCGGCGGACAGTTCGTCGACCGCGACCAGGTGGAAGTGAAGCACTTCCAGAGCTGGATTGACTGGGCGAAGGAGAACAACATGAAGCTTGACTTCAACTCTACCTCGTTCTCGCACCCCAAGTCGGGCGACCTCTCATTAGCTAACCCCGACAAGAGCATCCGCGACTTCTGGATTGAGCACACCAAGCGCTGCCGCCGCATTGCCGACGCTATGGGTAAGGCTCAGGGCGACCCCTGTATTATGAACATCTGGGTACACGACGGCATGAAGGACATCCCCGTGCAGCGCAAGAAGTATCGTGAGATTCTGGCTGCTGCCCTCGATGAAATCATGGAGGAGAAGCTCGACGGCGTGAAGAACTGCTTCGAGGCCAAGCTCTTCGGCATCGGACTGGAGAGCTACACTGTAGGCTCGCACGACTTCTACACTGCCTACTGCGCCACCCGCAAGTGCATCTACACCCTCGACACCGGCCACTACGAGCCTACCGAGAACGTCAGCGACTTCGTATCGACGCTGCTGATGTACGTTCCCGAACTGATGCTCCACGTCAGCCGCCCCGTACGCTGGGACTCCGACCACGTGACCATCATGAACGACCAGACGCTGGACCTCTTCAAGGAACTTGTGCGCAGCGATGCCCTCGACCGTGCTCACGTCGGACTGGACTACTTCGATGCCAGCATCAACCGCATCGGTGCCTACATCATCGGCAGCCGTGCCACGCAGAAGTGCATCCTGCAGGCCCTGCTCGAACCGAAGCAGAAGCTGCGCGAGTACGAGGATAACGGCCAGTTCTTCGAGCGTCTCGCCCTGATGGAAGAGGCCAAGTCATTGCCCTTCGGCGCCGTGTTCGACTACTTCAACCTGAAGAACAACGTGCCCGTCGGCGAGGAGTTCATCGCCGCTATCCAGCAGTACGAGAAGGACGTCACGTCGAAACGATAAACACAGACTTGCCATGAGAAAACTGCTGTCAGTCATTCTCTGGTCAGCCCTAATGATAGTCAGCATGCCCCTCTCCATGAAGGCGGGGCGTGCTGACTATCGCGTTATACCGCTGCCCCAAAGCATACAGACGGACACCACCAAGGTGTTCACCCTGCAGGCGGGCATGACCATAGCCTACGATGCCGGCTACGCCGAGGTAGCCCGCACGGCGCAGATGCTCTGCCAGTGGATAGAGCAGCAGACGGGCCTCCGTCTGCAACTGGCTCCCTCTGCCAAGAAGCCCGCCGTCCGCCTCGCCGTCAGCCCCGCGTCCAGTGCCGTCAGCGTTCCCCCCGCCATGAAAGGCATCAGTGCCGTCAGCGGTTTCCCCGCTGACAACTACTCGCTGACCGTCACCAAGACCGGCATCACCATCGCCGCCCCGCAGCCCGCCGGTATCTTCCGGGGGGCACAGACCCTCCGCAAGAGCCTGCCCACGACCGACGGCCCCATCGAGCTGCCCTTCGTCACCATAGCCGACGAGCCGCGCTTCAGCTATCGCGGCGTCCACCTCGACTGTGCCCGCCACTACTTCCCCGTCGCCGTTGTCAAGCAGTATCTTGACCTGCTGGCCCTGCACGGCTGCAACCAGTTTCACTGGCACATCACCGACGACCAGGGATGGCGCTTCGAGGTGAAGGCCCTGCCCGACCTTGCCGCCAAGGGAAGCATCCGCCAGCAGACGGTCATCGGCCGCAACACTGGCATCTATGACGGACAGCCCTACGGAGGCTACTACACCCAGGACGAGTGCCGCGAGATAGTGCGTTACGCCGCCGAGCGTTACATCAACGTCATCCCCGAGATTGACCTGCCCGGCCACATGCAGGCTGCCCTCCACGTCTATCCCAACCTCGGCTGCACGGGCGGTCCCTATCCCGTCTGGCAGGTGTGGGGCGTCAGCGACGACGTGCTCTGTGGTGGCAATCCCGACGTGCTGACGTTCATCAAGACCGTCCTCGGCGAGCTCTGCGACGTCTTCCCCTCCCGGCTCATCCACATCGGCGGCGACGAGTGCCCCAAGGTGCGCTGGAAGAACTGCCCGAAGTGCCAGGCCAAAATCCGTGAACTGCAACTGAAGGACGACGGGCGGCACAGCCTTGAGAACCAGCTGCAGAGCTACATCAACCACGAGGTGGAGAAGTTCCTCACCAGTCGGGGCCGCAACCTCATCGGGTGGGACGAGACCTTGGAGGGCGGACTCACCGAGGGTGCCGTGGTCATGTCGTGGCGGGGTGTCAACGGCGGCATCGAGGCCGCCCGCCAGCACCACCGCGTCATCATGGCGCCCACCGACTACTGCTACATCGACTACTACCAGCTGAAGGACACGTGGAACCTGCCCCTCGGCATCGGCGGCTACGTGCCCGTGAGCAAGGTCTACTCGTTCGAGCCGCTCGTGCCCGGCAAGCTCACCGAGGAGGAGCAGCAGTACATCCTCGGCCCGCAGGTGAACCTGTGGACGGAGTACATTGCCGTTCCCCAGCATCTGTTCTATATGCTGTTGCCGCGTCTCGATGCCATCAGCGAGGTGCAGTGGTGCCAGCCCGCGCAGAAAGACTTCGACGACTTCAAGCGCCGCCTGCCCCGCATGATGCAGCTCTACGACCGTCTCGCCGTCGGCTACTGTCACGCGGTAGAATAACAAATAAACAATAACTTAAAAATACCAAACAACAATGGAAATCATTATCGGACTTATCATTATTGCCATCGGCGCGTTCTGCCAAAGTTCGTGCTACGTACCTATTAACAAGATCAAGGACTGGTCGTGGGAGTCGTACTGGATTGTGCAGGGCGTGTTTGCCTGGCTCGTGCTGCCGCTGCTTGGCGCATTGTTAGCAGTACCCGAGGGACAGTCGCTGTTCGGACTGTTCGGCCAGACACCGTCGTTCAACCTGTGGATGACCATCTTCTTCGGCGTACTCTGGGGTGTCGGCGGACTGACGTTCGGCCTGTCGATGCGCTACCTCGGCGTGGCCCTCGGACAGTCGATAGCCCTGGGCACCTGTGCCGGCTTGGGCACCATCATGGGCCCCGTGCTGCTCAACATCTTCTTCCCTGAGCTGAACGCCCTCGACAAACTGACCTTCGCCGTCATTCTGGGTGTCGCCGTCACGCTGGTAGGCATTGCCATCATCGGCATTGCCGGAAGCATGAAGTCGGCTTCGCTGAGCGAAGAGGAGAAAAAGGCTGCCGTCAAGGACTTCAACTTCCCCAAAGGACTGGCCATCGCCCTGCTGGCAGGCTTCATGAGCGGTTGCTTCAACGTGGGTCTGGAGTTCGGCAAGGACATCAACTTCGGCGAACTGACCGACCCGATGTTCCGCACCCTGCCCGCCACCCTGCTCGTGACGTTCGGGGGCTTCCTCACCAACGCCGTCTACTGCTTCTACCAGAACCAGAAGAACCACACGTGGGGCGACTATGCCAAGACTTCGGTGTGGGGCAATAACGTGCTCTTCTGTCTGCTGGCGGGTGCCTTGTGGTACTCACAGTTCTTCGGACTCAGCCTGGGCCGCTCATTCTTCGAGACGGGAGGCACGATGGACACGCTGTCGTTCTGCATTCTCATGGCGCTGAACGTGGTGTTCTCCAACGTCTGGGGCATCATCCTGAAGGAGTGGAAGGGCTGTTCGCAGAAGACCATTGCCGTCCTCATCTGCGGCATTGTCGTCCTCATCATCTCCAGCTTCCTGCCGCAGCTGATAGGGTAGTTACCCCCTCGCCCTGTGGATGAGTACGGAGAACACGATGATGTCAATCAAGAGCAGTCCGACGGTGCCGATAACGAACCAGGGCGACGGACTGATAGAGGTCAACAGCGTGGCGGGAATGGCCAGCGTGACCAGCAAGAGCAGCAGGGCTGCGATGCGCGTCGAGCGGATGGCCAGTTCATACTGCCGCAGGTTCTTCATCTCCACGGGCATGTTGATAAGGTGGGGGCGATAGGCCACCACCAGCAGACCTGCACCTACCACTGTCGTGATGATACAGGGCACCAGCAGTCCCCACGGTGAGCCGTAGCCGTTGGGACGGCCGTTGCCGTCGAAGTGGGTGGCAATCACGTCGGGAGCCTTGCTGAGCATCCAGATGATGAGTGCCCAGACGGTGACGGCCAGGATGGCGAACGCCACCTCGAAGATGGTGCCCTCGGTGGTGCGGTGTACTTCAATCTTCAGTCTCTCTTTCTGTTTCATTGGCGCTTCCTTTCTTTTTCTTCGGCAGACGCTTCGCCTTCCGCAGTGCCTCGGTGATAATCCACTGTAGCTGGCCGTTGGTGCTGCGGAACTCGTCCGCAGCCCAGGCCTCTATCGCGTCCATGGTGTCGCTGTCGACGCGCAGGATGAAGTTCTTCGTCTCCTTTTTTGCCATCAATCACGTTCAATGATTCAACGTTCCTGTATTCACCACCGGCTGTGCCGAGTCATCGCCGCAGAGCACGACGAGCAGGTTCGATACCATGGCGGCCTTCTTGTCGTCGTCCAACTCCACAATCTCCTCGCTCGAAAGCTTGTCGAGCGCCATCTTCACCATCGACACGGCACCTTCCACTATCTTCTCGCGGGCAGTGATGATGGCCGAAGCCTGCTGGCGGCGCAGCATCACGGCAGCTATCTCGGGAGCGTATGCTAAGTAGTTGATGCGGGCCTCGACCACCTCGATGCCAGCCAGTGCTAAGCGCTCGTTCAGCTTCTGCTCCAACTGGTCGTTGATTTCCTCGCCGCCGCCGCGCAGTGTCAGTTCGCTTGACTTGTTGTCTTCGTCGTCGTAGGCATACTGTCCGGCCACCTGGCGCAGGGCAGCGTCGCTCTGTACGCGGACGAAGCGCTCCAAGGCGTTCATTATCGAGCGAACGTCGGTGCCCACCTGTCCCTGTGCGGTGTTGGCCATCGTCTGCGAGTCTACCTCGAACAGGGCCTTGTAGGTGTCCTTCAGCTTCCACACTAATACCAGACCAATCATCACGGGGTTACCCGTCTTGTCGTTCACCTTGATAGGCTCGGCATCGAGGTTACGTGCGCGCAGGCTTACCTTCTTAGTTCCGTAGAACGGGTTTATCCAGTAGTAACCCGTCTTTGAGAAGGTGCCCCCGTACTTGCCGAACCACGTTGTCACCCTGGCTTCGTTGGGCTCCAGCATGATGAATCCGCACCACATGATGATGTTCACTACCAGCAGCAGAATGCTGAAGGCCAGCGTACCACCGCCGAAACTGCCGTTGGATGAGTCCAGCAAAATGATGCTGTCCACTATCATGTAAATCGACAATACCAGCACGGCAAGGTTCACAAACAACATCAGGAAACCGTTCACCACCATTCCTTTGAATTCAAACTCTTTGTTCTCCATACTTCTTTAATGTTTAATAGGTTTGTAAGTTGATATCATTTTGATAGCGCAAAGATATGAACTTTATTTCATTCCGCAATGGATTGCCCCTGATTATTAGGTTTTTTTAGCACAACGTCGCCCTCCAGCTGTTGCCGTTGTTCAGCGTCACCTCCTTGCCGTCCGACAGCGTGGCAACCAACGATGTGGGGTAGCAGTGGCTCAGGGTAGGGTAAACAGCAGCTCAGGGTAGGGTAAACAGGGAGTTAGGGTAGGGTAAACTGCCGTTCTCGTATGCCCAAACAACTGTTTGCGTATACGCAAACGACCGTCTGCCTATGCCCAAATGACCGTTCGCGTACACCCAAATTCTCGGCTGATAATTTTCATTGAGTCATCTTTTTCCTTCCAGTAGTTGTGTTATTCGGAGATAGCAACTGTTTTTCCTCTTTTGCGATAAAAAAATCGGGCTTTCTGTGCGCTAATTCGCGGAAAAAGTCGTAACTTTGCAGGCAAACTTCTCGTAAGACGAAAGCTGATATGATTGATAACAATACTGCTGGGGGTGGGTCCCAACTGGAAGATAAGCGGATTGCTGTGCTGCTGTCGGGCGGCGTGGACTCGTCGGTGGTGGTCTATGAATTGGCCAGCCGGGGACTGAAGCCTGACTGCTTCTATATTAAGATAGGTCCGGAGGAGGATGAAGAATGGGACTGCTCGTCGGAGGAGGATATGGAGATGGCATCGGCGGTGGCGCATAAATACGGGTGCCGGTTGGAGGTGGTAGACTGCCACCGGGAGTACTGGGACCAGGTGACGAAGTATACTATGGATAAGGTACGTGCGGGACTGACGCCGAACCCCGACGTAATGTGCAACCGCCTCATCAAGTTCGGTGCCTTCCACGAGAAGCGTGGCCACGAGTACGACCTCATAGCTACGGGGCATTATGCGCAGAAAGAGAAAGACCCCTCCCACCTCCCCTGTTTAGGGGAGGCTTTATGTTCTCCCCCTAAACAGGGGGAGTCAGAGGGGGTCTTCTGGCTCTGCACCAGCCCCGACCCTGTGAAGGACCAGACGGACTTTCTGGCACAGATTTACGACTGGCAGTTGGAGAAGGCGCTGTTCCCCATCGGGCATTACGTGAAGGACGAGGTGCGCCAGATTGCCGAGCGCGAACACTTGGTGAGTGCCCGCAGGAAGGACTCGCAGGGTATCTGCTTCCTCGGCAAGGTGAACTACAACGACTACATACGCCGCTACTTGGGCGAGCAGCCTGGCGACGTCGTGGAGTTGGAGACCGGCCGTCGCATCGGCGAGCACCGAGGGCTGTGGTTCCACACTATCGGCCAGCGCAAGGGCATGGGGTTCAGCGGCGGTCCGTGGTTTGTGGTGAAGAAGGACGTGCAGCAGAACATACTCTATGTGTCGCACGGCTACGACCCGTTGACGGCCTACAAGCAGGACTTCCCCATCCGCGACTTCCACAGCATCAACGGCTGTCTGCCGGGTGAGCGCGTGACGCTGAAAATCCGCCATACCCCCGAATACCTGCCGGCACGGTTAGAGCCGTTAGGCGAGGGACGCTACATGGTGCATGCCGACGCCCCCATCCACGGTGTGGCACCCGGGCAGTTCTGCGTCATCTACGACGACCGCCACTATCGTTGCTACGGCAGCGGCGAAATAGAATATTCGACTTAGACCTAAATACGATATCCAATGACTAAGAGAGCCTATTTACTATGTAACCTGACACTATTATTTGCTGTAACAGCCTTTGCCGCCATTCCCGACCTGAAGTTCAGAAGGCTTGGAACGGGTGAAGGTGTGTCCAGCTCGCAAGTGAACAGTATTCTGCGTGACCGCAATGGCTATGTGTGGTTAGGCACAAGCTATGGTTTGAACCGCTACGACGGCTATCGCGTGCGTACCTTTTTTTCGTATGAGAAGGATACGACGACGCTGCGCAATAACCGCATTGACGAGATACAGGAGGGACACACGGGCGAATTGTGGCTGAAACAGGGCATGAACTACTCGGTGTTTTTCTCAGAGACCGAGTCGGTGGAGCGCCACCCCATGCGCTGGCTGGCACAGTATGGCGTGGCTGGCGGTCTGGAGTATATCCACATCGACTCGAAGAAGAACTACTGGGTGAAGACCTATGACGACGGACTGTACTACCTGAACCCGTCCACGAAGCGGCTGACCCACATCAACTTTGGCAACGGTCCCCATGACTTCCCCAAGGAGTTCGGCATTTCGGCCTGTGCCGAGAGCAAGGAGGGAATGGTGCTGGTGTCGACCTACGGCGAACTGCTGTGCATCAACGGCGAGTCGGGGCAGGTGCTTTGGAAGGAGGACTACGTCAAGCGTGCCCTCGATGCCTATAACGACTATTGGGTGAGCATCGACCGTGAAGAGAATATCTGGGTCATCACTCACTCCACGAGTCTGTACGTCTACGCCAAGAAGGAGGGCCGCTGGTACACGTCGCTGGCAGAGGTGATGCGTTCCAAGGGCTTCAGCGATGTGCCTGAGAATGTGCAGGTGTGGGAAATCTGCTACGACATGAAGGACTACTTCTGGGTAGCCACCGACCATGAGGGCGTGCTAGTGTTCGACTTCAAGAACAAGGAGTGGCGGCAGTTCACCAACATCAAGGGCGACGAGACGTCGTTGCCCGACATTACCTGCAAGCATCTGTATCTGGACCAGTTGGGACGTATGTGGGTGGCTACCTACAAGAATGGCGCTGTCATGTGCTCGGAGGCCATGTCCAACTTCGTGAGTCTGGCAGTAGGCGATATCAACTCCATCTGTGAGGACCAGCAGGGCTTCTACTGGTTAGGTCGCAATGACGGTGGCATCATCAAGATGGACCCGCAGACGTTAGAGCCTGTCGAGACGTTCAACAAGCAAATGCTTGGGGTGCCGAGCGACATCATCGTCGGAAGCTATGCCGCAAAGGACGGCTCGCTGTGGTTCGGCACCTACGAGGGTGGTATCCTGAAGTACAGGAACGGCTTCTGGGCAAACTACCGCTCGTCGGATCCTGGTAGTGCGCTGCTGACCAACAACATCTGGGGCTTGACCGAGGACCGGTGGGGCAACATCTGGGTTGGCGTGCTGGGCGGCGGTGCTGTACGTATCGACAAGCGTACAGGCCGGCAGCGTTCGTTCACGACCGATAACTCCAAGCTGCAGACCGTCTGGACGAACAGCATCACGACGGCTCCCAACGGATGGATACTGTTGGGCAACTCCGAATACTACGCCATGATACATCCAGGCAAGATGAAGGTGGTCAATGGCACGCTGGCAGCATCGCGAAGCACGCGAGCCATCACAGTGTCGTCGGCAACGTCGCAGGCCGTGATGGACAGTCGCCGCCTGCTGTGGCTCTGCTCACCGGCAGGTGTGGCCATCTACGACCGCAAGCACAACCACACTACCTTGCTCGACATGAAGTCGGGGCTCTACGGCTCGAATGCAGTATCCGTGGTGGAAGACCATCTCCACACCATGTGGGTGGCTACCGATCATGGAGTGTCGAACATCATTCCCCAGCAGCAGGCCGACAGCACCTGGACTTTCACCGTCCGTAGCTACAACAATCGCGACGGTCTGAGTCCTGGCCCCTTCAACCAGCGGGCCATCTGCTGTTCGCGTGACGGCCACCTGTTGGTGGGCAGTCAGGACGGTGTGGACATCATCAATACCGTCCGTCTGGGTGAGAAGAACAATCAGGAGAAGCCAGTGTTCAGTGGCCTCGAACTCTTCGGAGAACTGGTCGAGGTGGGCGAGGAGCGCAATGGCCGTGTCATCTTGCGCAATGCGCTCAACCTGCAGAAGCACATCACGCTGAAAGAGCAAGAGAACCAGTTTACGATTCAGATGGCATCCGACGACGGTGGCGTAGCCAACAAGTCGCGCTTCGTCTACCGGTTGGAGGGGTTCAACGACCAGTGGATAAAAACCGAGGAGGGCAATGCCGACATCACGTACATGGGCTTGTCGCCTGGCGACTATACCCTCTACGTCCGCATCCTGAACGATGACGGAACCATCGGCGAGCAAGAGAACGAGCTGGAGATTACCATCGGCAAGGTATGGTACAAGTCGTGGTGGGCATGGTGCTGCTATGCGTTGCTGGCATTGGCTGCCTACTGGTGGTGGCATCGCAGGAAAAGCGTTTCACGGTCATCGTAAACAACTAAAAAGGGTCGCGTTTGATAAAAACATGGCTCTTTTTTTTGTCAATTCAGCAGAAATGCGTATTTTTGCAACATCAACTGAAAACTTAAGAGTATAGCATGCGAAGACTATTAACTATATTTGCCGTTATCCTGTGGGTGCCTCTGGCCTTGCAGGCCACTATTCCTGAGATGAAGTTCCGCCGTCTCGACACCCGCGACGGCCTGTCGAACTCGCAGGTGCTCTCCATCTACCGCGACTCCAAGGGCTTCGTCTGGATAGGTACCCCCTACGGATTGAACCGCTACGACGGCTACCGCGTCAAGACCTACTACTCGGAACTGCGCGACACCACTACCCTGCGCAACAATTACGTGGATGCCATCTATGAAGCCTTCGACGGCAAGTTGTGGCTGCAGCAGGGCATGGGCTACGCTGTGTTAGACCCCGTGACCGAGCGTTGCGACCGCCATCCCGAACGCTGGTTGGAGGAACAGGGAGTGACCGGTGGCCTGGAGTTCCTCTATATCGACAGCAAGAAGGACTTCTGGGTGAAGACCTACAACAACGGCTTCTGGCACTTCTCGCCCCAGACGAAGAAGCTGAAGCACTATAACTTCGGCTATGGCGAGCAGGACTTCAATTCCGACATCGGTGTGTCTTCTATGGCCGAGGTGGGCAACCTGGTCGTGCTGGCCTCGCACAACGGCGAGGTGCTCTGCTTCGACCGCGAGCGCGACATCATCACTAAGAAAGATTTATACCTGCGCCAGAATGGACTGGCGCACGACCAGTCGTGCAAGTTGCGCATCGACCATGAGGGCAACTTCTGGGTTTGCGCCCAGCCCATGGTCTATATATGGGAGAAGAAGACCGGCCAATGGTACCACTCGGTGCAGTCGGCCTTCAAGGCCTGGGGCTTCGACAACCTGCCCGACGAGATGTCCGTGTGGGATGTCGCTGAGGACAGCCGCAACCGTATTTATCTGGCCACCGACCACGGAGGCCTCTATGCAGCAGACCCCAGGGACAAAGACATGAAGCAGTTCCTGACCAGCAAGTTCGACGAGAGTACCATCAGCGACAACACCCTGCGCAACCTCTATCTGGACCAGTTGGGGCGTTTGTGGATAGGCTCCTACATGAACGGCGTGAACCTTTTTGTCGGCAACACGTCGAGCTTCCGCAACTTTGAGCTTGGCATCATCAACACCATCTGCTACGACCGCGAAGGCTACACGTGGTTGGGTACCAACGACGTGGGTATCATCCGTTATAACAATACCACGAAGGAGCAGGTGCCCTTTACGAAAGAAAACTGTGGCATCGGCTCTAATATCATGGTGGGCTCCTGGGCTGCTTCTGATGGCTCTGTGTGGTTTGGCACCTACGAGGGCGGACTTATCCACATCAAGAACGGACAGGTGACCAACTACCGTGCCACGGGCGACACCTTGGGCTTGGCCAACAACAACGTGTGGACCATCTGCGAAGACCAGTGGAACAACATCTGGATTGGTACACTGGGTGGTGGCGTGCAGCGCATCGACAAGCGCACGGGCCGCATGCGGACTTTCAATATGGCCAACTCTGCGCTGCCCAGTGACTATATATCGAGCATTTCGATGACGAAGAAGGGGTGGCTCTTGGTGGCCCACTCCAAGTATCTGTCGTTCATCAACCCGAAGACCTTCAGGGTGGTGAACTTCGACATCACCAACAACCGCGACAATGTGCCCATCACCGAAATGTCGACGATGGCTATGGAGGACAGCCGGGGGCTGATCTGGCAGGCATCGACGGCGGGAGCCACCGTGTGGGACAGGAAGGGCGACCACGTCTATCTGATTGACATGCGGTCGGGATTCTTCGGCTCGACGGTCAACAGCTTTGTCGAGGACGAGAACCACTCGTTATGGGTGGTCACCGACCACGGCGTCTCGAACGTCATCCCCCAGTTGCAGGACGACGGGCGTTACACCTTTGTCGTGCGCAGCTACAACAACCGCGACGGACTGCAGAACGGTCCCTACAACCAGCGCTCCATCTGCCGCACCAAGCCGGGCATTATCCTGGTGGGCGGACAGGGTGGCTTAGACGCACTGAACCCCAGTAATATGAGCAAGGGCCGCTCGAAGGAGACTCCGGTGTTCAGCGGCCTGCAGCTGTTCAACCGCGACGTGTCGGTAGGCGAGGAGGTGGACGGACGCATTATCCTGAAAGAATCGCTGAACGAGTGCCGCCGACTGAAGCTGCGCTACGGCGATGCCTTCACCGTGCAGTTGGGCAGCAGCAGCGGTGAAATCCATAACCGTTCGCGCTTTGTCTACATGCTGGAGGGCTTCAATGATGCCTGGGTGAAGACCTCGGAGCTGAACCCCAACATCAGTTTTATGTCGCTGCGTTATGGCGACTACGTGCTGAGGGTACGTATGCTGAACGATGACGGCACCCTCGGCGAGGACGAGAGCGTGCTCGACATCACCATCACCGCTCCCTTCTGGCGTGCCCGCTGGGCATTGCTGTTCTACGTCTTGGCCGTGCTGGCCGCCGTGTGGTGGTGGCGCCGCATCTTCCTGCGCCGCCAGAAGGAGCGCATGGAACTGACCCTGATGTCGCATGAGATGGAGAAGCAGCAGTGGTACTACGAGATGCGTGGAAAACTCATCGAGGAAATCAAGAGCGGCAAGACCTTCGAGGACGAGGTAGTGCAGCCCGAGCGGCTGGCCTACCACCCGGCCACCAGTGAGCTGGTGGGCTTCATCCGGCAGAAGGTGAAGCAATACAAGGTGCCTGGTGGCAAGTTGATCAGGGTGACGTTCAAGTCACCGCTTCGCGGCCTGACCATGAGTTTCGACGCGGCCCTGATATCGCGCATGATAGACGTGCTGCTGAACAATGCCTCAAGGTTCGCACTGACGGGCACCCGCATCAAGGTGACGCTGACCGCAACGGCACATGAGGCCGAACTGCGAGTGGCCGACCGTGGCATGGGCATACCCGAGGAAGCAAGGGCCCGCATGTTCGAGCCAAGGACGAAACCCAACATCGGACTGGACGTCATCAAGCAGATAGCCGAACTGCATGGCGGCAGCGTGCGTGCCGAGGACAATCCCGGCGGCGGCACGGTGTTCATCGTACTGCTGCCTGTCACCGTCAGTGCCGCAAAGACGGACGATGACATACCCGTAGAGGAAGCTGTCGTCATGGAAGAAAACGAATAACCTAAAACGCAAATCATAATGGAAAGAGCAAAATTACTGGCATCGTTGCTGCTGGCATCAGGCATGGCAGCACAGGCCGCCGACGTGAAGACCAACGGAAACCAGGTGACCATCCGCCCCGACGGCGGGCAGGCCAAAGTCATACGCTTGGAAGTAATCAACGACAACATCATACGTGTCCGAGCTACCAGCAAGGCCAAGCTGCCCGTGAAGCCCGCGAGCCTGATGATTGTGCCGCAGGCCACCTATAAGGGCAGTGTCACCGTGAACGACGGTCCGGAGGCCGTTGAGGTGAAGGCCAGAAACGTGTGGGCGGTGGTCAGCAAGGCGAAGGGCGAGGTAAGGTTCTACGATGCCCTCAACGGGAAGTGGCTGCTGAAGGAGGCCGCCGGCGGCAAGCAGTTCAAGGACTTCACCGTGCCAGAGCGTGAATATGGTATCAAGGGTGGCCCGGCCATCACCGAGGAGATGAAGCACGGCCTGCAGTGGCAGATGAAGTTCGATTCGCCCGATGACGAGGCCTTCTACGGTCTGGGCCAGCACCAGAGCGAGGAGTTCAATATGAAGGGCAAGAACGAAGACCTGTTCCAGTATAACACGAAGGTGAGCATTCCCTTCGTGCTGTCAACTAAGGGCTACGGCCTGCTGTGGGATGCCTACAGCTACTGCCGCTTTGGCAATCCCAACGACTACCTGCAGCTGAACCGTGCCTTCAAGCTTTACGACAAGCAGGGTAGGGAAGGGCACCTGACGGGCACCTACACCGACGCCAAAGGCAAGAAACTGGTGCGTGACGAGGACTCCATCTATTATGAATATGGTACGCCCGAGAAGTCCGAGATAGCCCGGAAGACCGACAATGGCGGCATCAAGAACCTGCCGAAGGGCTTTAACCTTTCTGGTGCCAATGTGGTGTACGAAGGCTTCATAGAAGCACCGGTATCCAATACCTACGACTACCAGTTCATTCTCTACTACGCTGGTTACATCAAGGTGTATATCGGCGGCAAGGAGGTGGTGCCTGAACGTTGGCGTACGGCCTGGAATCCGAATGCTTATAAGTTCACTGCCCGGTTGCAGCCCCATCAGCGTACTCAACTACGTATAGAGTGGCAGCCCGATGGCGGTGAGTCCTACTGCGGTCTGCGCGTAGCCGAGCCACGTAGCGAGATGGACCGCAATGCGCTGACCGTCTGGTGCGAGATGGCGAAGGATATGGACTACTACTTCATAGCCGGTAAGAACTTCGACGAGCTGATTTCGGGTTACCGCACGCTGACGGGTAAGGCATCGCTCTATCCGAAGTGGGTGCTTGGCTTCTGGCAGAGCCGTGAGCGTTACAAGACGCAGGACGAGATTGTGTCGACATTGGCAGAGTTCCGCAAGCGCCAGATTCCCATCGACAACATTGTGCAGGACTGGAACTACTGGCCCGAGGACCAGTGGGGCAGCCATCAATTTGAGGCTTCGCGCTATCCCAATCCACAGCAGATGCTCGATGATGTTCACCAGATGCATGGCCGCTTCATGATCAGCGTATGGCCCAAGTTCTACGTCAATACCGACAACTACAAGGAGCTCGACGCCAAGGGCTGGATGTACAACCAGTCGCCCACCGATGATATTCACGACTGGGTAGGCCCCGGCTACAAGAACGGCTTCTACGATGCCTACGACCCCGAGGCCCGCAAGATGTTCTGGCGGCAGATGGACGAGAATCTCTATACGAATCTTGGTCGTAAGGTCGATGCCTGGTGGATGGACGCCTCCGAGCCTAATGTCCGCGACTGCACGCCGATGTGGTACCGCAAGGCACTCAGTGGCCCGACGGCTCTCGGCACCTCGACCGAGTACTTCAATGCCTACTCTACCGTCAATGCCGATGCCATCTACAACGGTCAGCGCGGTGTATGGAAGGGCAAGAAGGACGAGCCTCGCGTGTTCCTGCTCACCCGTAGCGGTTTTGCCGGTGAACAGCGCTACTCGACGGCTACGTGGAGTGGCGACATAGGTACCCGTTGGGAGGACATGCGTGCCCAGATGACCGCCGGACTGAACTACTCGATGTCGGGTGTTCCCTTCTGGGGCATGGACCAGGGCGGCTTCTGCGTGGAAAACCGTTACGTGGCTGCCCAGCAGCTCTATGACCGCACGAAGGTGGAGAACGAAGACCTGAAGGAGTGGCGCGAGTTGCAGACCCGCTGGAACCAGTTCGGTGCCTTCATCCCCCTGTTCCGCAGTCATGGCCAGTGGCCGCTGCGCGAAATCTGGAACATCGCCCCCGACGAGCACCCCGCCTACAAGTCGTTCGTCTTTTACGATAGGCTGCGCTACCAGCTCATGCCTTACATCTACTCGCTGGCTGGCTGGGCACACTTCCGCGACTATACCCTGATGCGTGCCTTGGTCATGGACTTTAACGGCGACCGCGAGGTAGAGAATATCGGTAACCAGTGGATGTTCGGACCCGCGCTGATGGCCTGTCCCGTTGGCTACTATAAGGCCCGCAACCGCTCCGTCTACTTCCCCCGTCAGTGCGGTTGGTACGACCTCTACACGGGTGAGTACACTCAGGGCGGCCAGCGCCTTGTTGTCGATGCTCCCTACGAGCGGATTCCCGTCTTTGTGCGCGAGGGTGCCATCATCCCCTTTGGCCCCGAGATGCAGTGGAGCGACGAGAAACCTGCCGAGCTGATTAACCTCTACGTCTATGCCGGCCAGAACGGTGAGTTCCAGCTCTACGAGGACGAGGGCACCAACTACAACTATGAAAAGGGCAAGTATGCCACTATCGACATTGCCTACGACGATGCCTCGAAGACCCTCACGTTCTCTGCCCGCAAGGGGCAGTTCCCCGGTATGCTGAAGAACCGCCGCTTCAACGTTGTCCTGGCCACCAAGGATGCACCGAAGCCGCTGAACCTCAACAACCCCGAAGGTAAGATGGTGCAGTATGCCGGCAAGGCCGTCAGCGTACAGCTGTAACCAGACACGATAAGGAGGAGAATATGACAAGACAGGCTGCAAAACCCGGCGACAGGGTCGTTGTGAAGATTGACTATTTGCCAAGTGTCAACTATTCGATGATGAATAGTGGCATCGAGGTCTGTAATTCGCTGGTATTGGAAAACGGTGATGACAAGGACTGGCATCAGCTGGCAGTTGAAATCAGCGGTCAATACATCAAGGCCAGCAGTTGCAGGCTTGAACTGTTGAAACCTGGGCAGTCTGTGCAGGTTACGACCGTCAGGATAGAACCCGACTATACTGTCCTCTGCGAGATTACGGAAGCGGTGAAGACATCGTTCCGGCTCGTTGTCAAGAGTATGGACGAAGTGCTTTACGAGCATGAATATCCTATCACGCTCTTGTCGTATGAAGAATGGGCAGGCAGCAATGTAATGCCCGAACATATAGCCGCCTTCGTCGTTCCCAACAATCCCCTGCTGTCGAAAGTCAAGCTTTCGGCAGCCAGGTTCTTAGAGAAATGGACAGGCTCGGCTGCCTTTGATGAGTACCAGACGCAGGACCGCAACAGGGCACGTGCCCAGGTAGCCGCCATCTACGAGGCCCTGCGTGCTGAAGGTATCATCTACTCGGCTCCTCCAGCCAGTTTCGAACAGACGGGGCAGCGCATCCGTTTAGCCGATAAAGTGCTGACGGAAAAGATGGGCACTTGTCTGGATACCAGTCTGCTGATAGCTTCCTGTTTAGAGGAAATAGGCATTTACCCCATAGTCCTGATGCTGAAGGGGCATGCTATGGTGGGTGCCTGGCTTACGCCGAATGTGTTTCCCCAGATGGTGTGTGACGATGCCAGTTACCTGTTGAAGGAAACGGCCGACGGCAACAACAACCTGGTATTGCTGGAGTCGACAGCCATCACATCGTCGGAGTGCGTCAGCTTTGAGGATGCTGTCAAGAGTGCCATGCAGAAGATGAGGGACGACAGCCAGTTCCTCTACTTTGTCGATATTCACCGCTGCCGGCTTGGCAACATCCGGCCGCTGCCTCAGCGCATTGAGAAAGACGGCACATGGACTATTGACAACGAGGGTATTCAGCATCAGACATCGACGGAAACCGTCCGGCATCTCAGTCATTACGACCTGAGACTGGAAGATGAAGGGAAGCCGACCACTAAACAGATGATATGGGAGCGCAAGCTCTTGGATTTCTCCTTGCGTAACAACCTGCTGAACACCCGTCTGGGCAGGAAGGTCATCCCCTTTATCTCCTTTGAGATAGAGCATTTAGAAGACCATCTTCAGGCGGGCGAGGACTATAGCATCACCCCATCGCCCGGAAAGAAACTGGAACCTAATGCCGAAGGCATGTATGACTCCAGCCGGCAGGCGACAGAATACCAGACTTACGTCTCGGAACTGATACGTAACCATAAGATAGCATCCTATCTGACGGAAACCGAACTGCAGAACGCCCTGAAACACGTCTACCGAACAGCCCGGACCTCTTTGGAGGAGAATGGTGCCAACAGTCTGTTCCTGACGTTAGGCATGGTCAAGTGGTATGAGTCGGCCAAGAGCGAGCAGCCCCGCTATGCCCCCATCCTCCTGCTGCCTGTCGACATTGTGCGCCGGAGTGGCAACCACTATATCATCCATAAGCGCGATGAGGACATCATCCTCAACATTACCTTGGTAGAACTGCTGAAACAGAACTTCAGAATCAACCTGGACGGGCTGAAGGAGTTGCCGAAGGATGAGAGTGGCGTGGACGTGAAACTTATATTCACCTATTTCCGCCGGGCTATCATCGAGCAGAAGAAGTGGGATGTCATCGAAGAGTCGATGCTGGGCCTGTTCTCGTTCAACAAGTTCGTCATGTGGAACGACATCCATTCCAATGCCGACAAGCTAAAGGAAAACGTCGTCGTGGCTTCGCTCATTGATAAGCAGGATAAACAGTCGATGGCCGACCATGCGGTGGATGCCAGGAACATCGACAAGGAGAGTGCTCCGATGGACTTTGCCATTCCCCTCGATGTGGACTCGTCGCAGATGGAGGCCATTGTGGAGTCTGGCCGAGGCAGGAGCTTTATTTTGCATGGCCCTCCGGGAACCGGTAAGTCGCAGACCATCACCAACATGATTGCCAATGCGCTGTACCAGGGCAGGCGGGTCTTGTTCGTGGCCGAGAAGATGGCGGCGTTGTCGGTGGTACAGTCAAGGCTTGAGAAGATCAACCTTGCCCCGTTCTGCTTGGAGCTGCACTCCAATAAGGCTACCAAGAAGCACTTCCTCGAACAGATGGACGAGGTGCTGAAAGTCACCAAGATCAAGTCGCCCGAGGAGTATGCCCAACGGTCGGAAGAGCTGTTCAATGAGCGTAAGGAACTCATCAGTTATATGGAGGCGCTGCACCATAAGTCATCGAGCGGTCTGAGCCTCTATGACTGTATTTCCGAGCATCTTTCCATCGCCGAAGAAGAAATCAGTGAACAGCTTCCTCCCAAGGAGCAGATAACGGCTGACTATATTGCCCAATGCAGGGAACAGGTGGAACAAATCAATGCCATTCTCGACATTGTGGGTCAGCCCTGCCGGCATCCTCTCTATGGCCTGGAGCCTGTTGACAACCGTCAGGAGACGATAGAGACTGTCTCGTCGCTGCTTCAGGACTTCAAGGGCCGGTTTGAGCAGTTTACCAGCCAGCTGGGAAAGATGAACACTGCCGTCTCGATGAATTTGCAGACGGACGGCGACCTGAAGTGGCTGAAGATGTTTGCCAGCTTGATAACTGCCGAGAAAGAGCAGGACGAACTGCGTGACACCATCCTGTCGTCTTATCGTGACGATATACTGAGGATGGATGTCAATGCCTACAGCCGTGAGTGGGAAGAGGTGAAGAGCAAGTGGTTCCTGCCGCGATATTTTGCCAAGAAGAAGTATCTGAAGTCCTTGCAGGTCTATGGCCAGATATTCGAATCAGGCGTTGAGGACATGCTGCGGCTTGTGGGTGACTATCAGAGCTACAACAAAAGCCTGAAGACTCAGACCGAGGAACTCGTCGCATACGCCCATGCTAACGGCTTCAGCCATCAGGAACGCTATGAAAGGTATCTCCAGTATTTAGGCAGCCAGACTACTGGTAGGCGACAGGAATTCCTTTATGATGCTGATGCGCTCACGTCGGTCAGCCAGAGCCTTGACCAGCTTACGGAGAGGCTAAAGGGCCTGACCATCCATCAGAACAGCAGAGAAGATATTGCCAGTCATCTGGGCACTTGGCTCAGTAACTACCCGATGGTGAAGGACTGGTACCACTGGGTTGACAAGAAGCGCGAACTGCAGCAGAAGGGCGTTCAGCCCGCAGTCCGGCTAATAGAGGAAGGAACCCGTCCGGAGGCGGCGATGAACGGTTTCCTCAAAGGTATGTATCACGTACTGATAGAAACCGCCATTGATGAGAACGAGCAGCTGCGGATGTTCAACGGACTGAAGTTCCGTCAGAAGATAGAGAAGTACAAGCGCGACACCGCCCGTTTTCAGGAACTTAGCAAGGAGGAACTCTACAGCAAACTGGCGTCCAGAGTGCCCTCTACCTCTGCCGCCATTGCCGAAGGGTCGGAAATCAGTATCCTGAAGCGGAATATTGCCAACGGCGGCAGGGGAAACTCCATCCGTACCATCATCGACAACATTCCCACCCTGTTGCCCAGGCTGTGTCCCTGTATGCTGATGAGCCCCATGTCCGTGGCGCAGTACATCGACCTGAATGCTGAGAAGTTCGACCTGGTTATCTTCGACGAGGCTTCACAGATGCCCACCAGCGAGGCCGTTGGAGCCATTGCCCGTGGCAAGGCACTCATTGTCGTGGGCGACAGCAAGCAGATGCCGCCTACCAGTTTCTTCGCTACCAACCCCGTTGACGAGGAAGAGGCCGATGTAGATGATATGGAGAGCATCCTCGACGACTGCATCACCCTCTCCCTGTGTGAGCATCAGCTGAACTGGCACTACCGCAGTAAGCACGAGAGCTTGATAGCCTTCAGCAATTCCCAGTATTATGGTAACAATCTGCTGACATTCCCGTCCATTGACGACCACATCGCCAAGGTGACGCTGGTTCCTGTGAACGGTGTTTACGACAAAGGCCGTACCCGGAGCAATCCCGAGGAGTCGAAGGCCATAGTGGGTGAAATCATACGAAGACTGTCAGACAAGGAACTGCAGAAGTACAGCATCGGCGTTGTCGCCTTCAGCAAGGTTCAGGGTGACCTGATTGAGGACGACCTGCTTGAGGCACTCGACAAGAATCCTCAGCTGAAGGAGATAGCCATGAACAGCCAGGAGCCTATCTTCGTCAAGAACTTAGAGAATGTTCAGGGTGACGAGCGCGACGTGATACTCTTCTCTATTGGCTATGGTGCCGACAAGAACGGAAAGGTGTCCATGAACTTCGGTCCGCTCAACAATGCCGGCGGTGAGCGCCGACTCAACGTGGCTGTGTCCCGTGCCCGATACGAGATGATGGTATTCTCGACCTTGAAGGCAAGCCAGATAGACCTGAAACGCTCCAATGCCAAGGGCGTGGAAGGCTTGAAGGGCTTCCTCGAATTTGCCGAGACAGGCAAGTTGCCCTTCGTCTCAGGCACCACTCACTCGCTGGGTGCCAACGTCATGGTGCAGCAAATCTGCGACGCTCTGGAGCGCAAGGGATACGTCACAGAGTCGTTCGTGGGCAGGTCGAACTTCAAGGTCGATATAGCTGTGTCCACTCGTGAGCATCCCGAGAAGTTCATCTTAGGCATACTCTGCGACGGAAAGACCTATTATGAGACCAAGACAACCCGAGACCGTGAAATCGTACAGCCGAGCGTGCTGCGTATGCTCAACTGGCGAATCATGCGTGTGTACTCCATCGACTGGTATGAGAATCGTGACAGGACCTTGGAGCAGATGCTGCAGGAACTGAAATTGGCAGAGTCGGGCCAGCAGCAGGAGGAACCGGCTGAGGAGGAAGTCGCATCCTACGTGTTTGATGCTGAGAAGATAAAGGAGTCGGAGATAGCCGACAATGTAGTCCGCAACAAAGCCTTGCGACCCTATAAGGAATGTGAGTTCGGGCTCGTGAGCGTCGACAAGGACTCGTTCAATCCCTACGACGAGAAGTATGGCAAAATCATCAAGAAGATTCTGAAAGACGAGCAACCCGCCACTGAGGGCTATCTGTGTAAACGCCTGGCCAAGGCCATCGGCTTTGGTCACGTCAGCGCCAATGTGCAGCGGGCCGTCTCGTATGCTTTGTCAAGTCTCTACCGCGACCCCCTCTCCATCGACGGCATCTATAGCTTCTGGTTAGACCCGAAGAGTGCCGACAGTCCCTATTACAGGTCCCCTTCTCCTCGCAGCATCACCGAGATACCTGCCGTAGAGATAGCAAACGCCATCAGGGAAGTCGTTGTCGAGGAGTTCTCTTTGCCACGCGACAAGATTCCCACCATTGCCGCCCGTAAGCTGGGCTTCTCCAGTGCGGGTGCCAAGATTAGCGAGGTCATCAACAAGACCATCGATTTGCTCGAGCGCAACGGTGATGTCGTCATTACCAATGGCTTGGTGACTCAGAAGAAAGACCCTTCCTGAACCCCTATAACTATAACATTAAGAAATGATGAGAAGATTACTACTGGTACTGTCTATCCTGCATTGTTCTGCATTTATAAGCGTTGCCGGGGCACAACCGGTGCGCGAACGGGTGAGTTTTGACAACGACTGGCGGTTCGTGCTGGCTGACACCGCTACGATGGCCGCAGCCGATTATAACGACGCCTACTGGCGACGCCTCGACGTGCCCCACGACTGGGCCATCGAGGGTGACTTCTCAGTAGGCAATCCCAGTGGTGCTGGTGGCGGTGCGCTGCCTGGTGGAGTAGGGTGGTACCGTAAGACGTTTACGCTGTCACCGAGTGACAGAGCACAAGAAAAAGTGTTCCTGGAGTTCGACGGCGTGTATATGAACTCGACGGTCTACGTGAACGGGCAGAAGGTGGGCTACCGCCCCTACGGCTACTCCAGCTTCGAGTACGACATCACGCCCTACGTCCGTGAAGGTAGCAACGTGGTGGCCGTCCGCGTTGACAACAGCGACCAGCCCAACTCGCGCTGGTACTCGGGCTGCGGCATCTACCGCCACGTATGGCTCACCCGCACCAATGCCATCCACGTGAAGCACTGGGGCGTCTACGTTCACGACGGCAAGGTGGAAGTGGACTACGAGAACCCCACGGGGCGCAAGGTAACGGTCAAGAACACTTGGCTCGACCGCGACGGACGGCCTGCGAGCATCAAAAGACCGAGGAAGTGGTCGTGCGAGGACCCATATATTTATAAGGTACGCACGCAGCTGATTTGCGACGGCAAGGTGGTTGACGAGGTGGAGACCACAACGGGCTTCCGCGATTTCAAGTTCGATGCCACGACGGGCTTCTGGCTGAACGGCAAGAACATGAAGCTGAACGGTGTCTGCGAGCACCACGACTTCGGCTGCCTCGGTGCCGCCCTGAGCGAGGACGCCCTGCACCGCAAACTGACGAAGCTAAAGGCAATGGGCGTGAACGCCATCCGCTCGAGCCACAACCCGCCAGCTCCGGAACTGCTGGCCATGTGCGACACGATGGGACTGATTGTGATGGACGAGTCATTCGACATGTGGCGCCGCAAGAAGACGAAGAACGACTACGCCCGCTTCTTCGACGAGTGGCACGAGCGCGACCTCACCGACCTCGTCTTGCGCGACCGCAACCACCCTTGCATCCTCATGTGGTCGATAGGCAACGAGGTGCTCGAGCAGTGGGAGGGAGAGTCTGACATGCCCAGACCCACCCCCCAGCCCCTCCCTGAGAGGGAGGGGAGTGAAATGTCGGGTGCTGATGAGGCCAATCTGCTGATGAATATGCCCCATGAAGTAGTGACAGAACAAACTACTCCCCTCTCTGACAGGGAGGGGCAAGGGGGTGGGTCTCTCACTCGTCTTCTGGCCGACATCGTACGCCGCTACGACACTACCCGCCCCATTACGGCAGGCTGCAACGAGCCGTCTCCGGGCAACCACCTGTTCAAGAGCGGGGCCCTCGACATCATCGGCTTCAACTATCATCACCAGTGGGTGAAGGACGTGCCGCAGAACTTCCCCGGCAAGCCCTTCATCTTCAGCGAGAGCGTGTCGGCCCTGCAGACGCGCGGCTACTACATGATGCCCAGCGACTCCGTCTACACAGCACCCAAGGAGTGGTGGTTGCCCTATACCGACCCCTCGTTCATGTGTTCGGCCTACGACAACATGCACGCTTCGTGGTCGAGTACCCATGAGCAGACGTGGGACGTGGTGAAGCACAATCCCTTTGTTGGCGGGCAGTTCATCTGGACGGGCTTCGACTACATCGGCGAGCCTACGCCCTACGGCTTCCCCGCCCGCAGCAGCTACTTCGGCATCATCGACCTGGCGGGCTTCCCCAAGGACTCTTACTATATGTACCAGAGCGAATGGACCAGCGCGCCCATGCTGCACCTCTTCCCCCACTGGAACTGGCTGCCCGGACAGACCATCGATATGTGGGCGTACTACAACCAAGCCGACGAGGTGGAACTGTTCGTCAACGGCAAGTCGCAGGGCATCCGCCGGAAAAGTACACAAAAGGAACCGTCCCTTTTGTGTACTGAGTACCACGTCGGGTGGCGCGTGAAGTACGAGCCGGGCGAGGTGAAGGCCGTGAGCCGCAAGGACGGCAAGGTGGTCTGCGAGCAGACCATCCGCACCGCTGGTCAGCCCGCTGCCGTGCGGCTTAGCGTTGACTATCAGGGCAAGGACCTGTGCTTCGTTTGCGCAGAAGTGGTCGATGCCCAAGGCAACCTCTGCCCCTGGGCTGAGGACCAGATACATTTCACGGCTACCGATGGTGCCCAGGTCGTGGCTACCGACAACGGTTGCCAGACGTCGATGGAGCGCTTTACGTCGTCTCGGCGCAAGGCTTTCTTCGGACGGTGCTTGGCCGTCGTTCGCGGCAAGGGCGTGCTGAAGGCCGAGTCGCCGATGCTGAAAGGTGGAACGTTGAACATTGCACGTTAATAATTGAGTATAGAATATGAAGACGAAAGCTTTGAACCTCATGATGGCAGCTGCTTGCAGCGCAGGGCTGACCGTAGCCTGTACACAACAGACCGATACAGCCCCAGTGACGAACCTCAAGACCGTGGGAAACCCCTTCCTTCCAATGTGGGAGCACATTCCCGATGGCGAGCCATACGTGTTTGAAGACCCTGATAACCCCGGTAAACAGCGCGTATATATCTACGGTTCGCACGACAACCTGAAGACCGACTACTGCGGACGCGACCAGGTGGTGTGGTCGGCACCGGTCGACGACCTCAACCAGTGGCGCTACGATGGTGTCATCCTCGTGGTCGACAAGAACGCTAAGGGCGAGCCTTTCGACTCGGCAGGCACCGCCGATGTGCTGTTTGCGCCCGATGTTACGCTGGTGACGGCAGCCGACGGCACCAAGACCTACTACCTTTTCCCCAACGACCAGGCTGGTGGCCGCAACGGTTTGATAGCCAAGAGTTCGCGCCCCAATGGCCCCTTCGAGGTGTGCAACTGGAGCCAGGATAATCCTAATGTAGTGGACGGTGTGCTGGCTTTCGACCCCGCAGTATTCGTCGACGACGATGGCCGCGTCTACGGCTACTGGGGTTTCGAACGGAGCTATGCCGCCGAGTTCGACCCCACGACGATGGCCACCGTGAAGCCCGGCACGCAGGTGGTGGAGGACATGATCAGCGGGCGCAACCAGCCGGGCCGCTTCAAGTTCTTCGAGGCCTCCAGCATCCGCAAAATCAAGGACAAGTACGTCTTTATCTATAGCCGCTTCACCGAGGACGGCGAGTTCGGCCTGCCCACGTCGAACTACACCCTGGCCTACGCCTACAGCGACGCCCCGTTAGGCCCCTGGACCTACGGAGGCACCATTATTGATGGCCGTGCCCGCGAGACCGATGAGCAGGGCAACGTGATAGCCTCGGCTGTGCCCGACGGCAACACCCACGGCAGCATCTGCGAAATCAACGGCCAGTGGTACGTGTTCTATCACCGTCAGACCGGCCTCAACGAGTTTGCCCGTCAGGCTATGGTGGCTCCCATCACCGTCGACGTGGAGGAAGGCCCTGGTGGCAAGGTACAGATTTCTGAGGGTGAGTACAACTCCGAAGGCTTCTCGCTCGACGGCCTTGACCCCTTGGAGCGTCATTCCGCTGGCATCGCCTGCTGGCTGACAGGCCCCAAACCTGCTGAGCACGAGTGGCCCAACAACAAGTTCTACGGCTCCTACGTCGATGCCACTTACGGCACCACCACCAACATGGAGGCCCCCTACGCTATAGAGAACAACACCAACCCCGTGGTGAACAATACCGACGGCTCTATCGTGGGCTACAAGTATTTCAACTTTACTGCCACCCAGGAGTTGGAGGACGTGTCCCTGCTGTTGCGCCTCATCCCCGAAGGCATCGACGGCACCATCACCATCATGGTCGACCGCCCGTGGACGTCGCAGGGGGGCAAGGTGCTGGGCACCATCGAACTGAAGGCCGACATGCCTCGCGAGTCTACCGAAGTGGCTGTCGAACTGCCCGCTCTTTCCGAGCTGACGGGCAAGCACGCCCTCTACTTCACCTTCCAGTCAGAGACCAAGGAAAAGTCGCTCTGCATCCTCCAGGATTTCGTGTTCAGCGAATAACACCTAACCTCCTACCTAAACCTTCCGAAACCCCTTTCTACAAAGGGGTTTCAGCAAGGTAGGTGTTCCGCAAACACCTACCTAACACCTAACCCGCCACCTCCTTCCCCTCCAAACAAGCTCCCACCCATCTTACCATTCGGCCGAGTTAGGTGTTAAGGTAGGTGTTAGGTAGGTGTTATGTAAACACCTACCTCTCCAAAACCCCTTTCCACAAAGGCATTTCCAGCGATTCAGGTAGGAGGTTAGGTGTTTTCACGAAATTCTCTCTTTTCCCGCCCCACTCCCCATCCCTCCAAGTTCCCCCCGTGGGAACTCCGGGTTTAGTTACGGTAAACCCGGAGTTTACCGTAACTAAACCCGGAGTTTACCGTAACTAAACTATGGGTTTGCCCTTTCCCTTTTACTTCGGCACCTTTCATTTATGAGTTTTCTGGATAGGAAATTGGATGGTGAAGCGAGTGAGATGATCTTCTGGATCTGTAAGCAGATTGAAGGTGCAGTGGTGAGAAGTAAGAATGTCGCGGATGAGCAGAAGACCGAGACCCTGACCTTGGGGCTTGGTAGAGAAAAACGGAGTGAAGAGATTCTTCGCTATAGCCGGCG
>CAMVLT010000025.1 GCA_947168395.1 uncultured Prevotellaceae bacterium
ACAAACTGGCAAAGATGAACCTCGCCATTCGTGGCATTGCCTGCAACCTGGGCGAAATGGCTGCCGATACGTTCCATAACGATCAGCACAAAGACCTGAAGGCAGACTTTATCATGGCCAATCCGCCATTCAACCAAAAGGCTTGGCGGGCAGAAAACGAATTGAAAGATGATCCGCGCTGGGCAGGTTACGACGTGCCACCCACAAGCAATGCCAACTATGGTTGGATACTGAACATCGTCTCGAAACTCTCTGCCAACGGCACGGCTGGATTCCTTCTTGCCAATGGTGCGTTGAGTGGTGACGGCACGGAGTTGGCTATCCGTAAGCAACTACTTCAGAACCATTTGGTAGAGGCTATTGTCATTCTGCCACGCAACATGTTCTATTCTACGGACATCAGCGTGACGCTATGGATTCTGAACAATAACAAAAAGGCTCGTACGGTGGAGCAGAACGGCAAGATGGTTCGTTATCGCAATCGTGAAGACGAGGTGCTGTTCATCGACCTGCGCCAGTGGGGAGAGCCGTTCGAGAAGAAATATATCCAGTTCTCTACAGAGCAGATACAGCAGATAGCAGAGAACTTCCATAACTGGCAGCGTGTAGGCTATGAAGAGACGTATCACAACGAACCAGAATACTGCTACTCTGCCACCCTCGAAGAGATAGAGAAGAAAGGCTATAGCCTTGTACCAAGCAAGTACATCGAGTTCCGCAACCGTGACGAGCAGATTGACTTCGATACAAAAATGAAGCAACTGCAATCAGAAATGCACGACCTCTTGCAACAGGAGGAAAATAGCAAGCAGCAGTTAAAAGAACTGTTTAAATCATTAGGCTATGGACTCGAATAATCAAATCATCATATATCAGACAGAGGACGGACAGACGCAGGTGGATGTCCGTTTGGAGAATGAGACTGTGTGGTTGACTCAGAAGCAAATTGCAGAATTGTTTGGAACAAAACGCCCTGCTATTACGAAGCATTTGAAGAATATCTATACATCGGAAGAACTTGACGAAAATAGCACATGTTCCATTTTGGAACACATGGGTAATGATGGTAAGCAAACTTATAGTACAAAGTATTATAATCTCGATGTTATTCTTTCAGTTGGCTATCGTGTAAACAGCAAGAATGCCACTCGTTTTCGTCAATGGGCGAACAAGGTCTTGAAGCAGTATCTCGTTAAAGGTTATGCCGTCAACGAGCGTATGCGCAAGGAGCAGATTGGCGAGTTGCGCCAACTGGTGGGTATGCTTGGGCGCACCATACAGAACCAACCGCTACTGTCTAATGATGAGACCAATGCCCTCTTTGAGGTGGTGACAGACTATACTTACGCCCTCGATACCCTCGACAACTACGACTACGAGCGGCTTACTATCAATAAGACCACGAAAGAAGAGCCATTCCATGCTACTTACGAGAATGCGATGGAGGCTATCAATGGGCTGCGAGAGAAATTCGGTGGCTCAGTTCTCTTTGGCAACGAGAAGGATGACTCCTTCAAAAGCAGTATAGGTCAGATATACCAGACCTTGGTGGCGAAGAACTCTATCCCAGCGTGGAAGAGAAAGCCGCCATGCTGCTCTATCTCGTCACCAAGAACCACTCTTTCAGCGATGGCAATAAGCGCATTGCTGCTACGTTGTTCCTTTGGTTCCTTAACAATAACCACATTCTCTATCATCCAGATGGAAGCAAGCGCATTGCAGATAGCACTCTCGTTGCTCTCACGCTGATGATTGCCGAGAGTAGGACAGAAGAAAAGGATGTCATGGTGAAGGTTGTTGTCAATCTGATAAACAAAAACAATGATGAGTAAAGCGGAATACAAGCGTTTAGGCGACTATATCAGAGAAGTGAATGTTCGTAATCGGGAGTTGAAGGTTACGAATCCAAGTGGCATTAATATCGACAAGCATTTTATGCCGTCGGTAGCAAATGTCATAGGAACGGACTTATCTGCCTATAAACTTGTATCAAAGATACAATTTGCCTGTAATTTGATGCATGTTGGTAGAGATGAAAAAATCCCAATGGCAATGTTGATGGGAGATAAACCTATTATTGTTTCGCCAGCTTATTTCGTTTTTGAGGTAATAGAAACTAGCGTTTTGTTGCCTGAATATTTGATGATGTGGTTCCGTCGTAAGGAGTTTGACAGGAATGCCTGGTTCTATACTGATGCAGATGTTCGTGGAGGAATGAGTAAAGAGGCTTTGTTAGATATGCGACTCCCCATCCCCTCCATCACTCGTCAGCGTGAAATAGTATCAGAATACGAAACGCTGACCAACCGCATCCGCCTCAACAATCAAATGATTCAGAATCTTGAAGCCACCGCCCAAGCCCTCTACCGCAAAACCTTCGTCGATAACATCGACAAAGAAAACCTCCCCGAAGGCTGGAGAATGGGAACGTTGGGAGAATTTGGAGAGGTGATTACAGGTAAAACTCCTTCAAGTGACAATCCTGAAGATTTTGGAAGCGAAATGCCTTTTGTAACACCTGGTGATTTTGCTAGATATTATAAGTTTGCAATTGGAGCGGAACGTGAGCTTTCTGAGATAGGCGTAAAACGGCTAAAAGGAAAAGTCCTGCCAAAAGGTTCTGTGATTGTTACATGTATAGGTTCAGATATGGGTAAAGTTGCCATTGCCTCTGAAGAGTGTATTACTAATCAGCAGATGAATTCAATCAGAGTAAACCGTAGAGAATATTCAGATTATCTCTTTTACGTATTGTCGTTCATGTCAGAAGAATTAAAAGCGATGGCTTTAGGAAGCTCTACAATGCCACTTCTTAATAAAAGTGACTTTGAAAGAATTGGAGTAATATTTCCTCCTAATGACTTGTTAGCCGAATTCTCTCAATTGCTAATCACGTGTAATGAAACGACTATAATAAAGCAGAAAGAAAATATAAAACTAACCGAATTACAGTCTTTGCTTTTGGCGAAGATGGGGCAATAAATTCGGAATTGAATATGGAAGAAGATTATAAAGACCTTGATGAATATTGCTACAAGAAAAACAGTTTGAGTGTATTTGAAAAGTACAAGCACTCAGATGACCCACAAGTTCGTGAAAGAGCAAACACTTGGAGAGGTGCCATCGGCTTGCAGGCCGTTGACGGTCTTATTGTTTCAAACTACCTCATAGAATTGGCTTGTAAGAACATCGAAGGTGAATTGACGTCTGAAGAGGTCGATGAACTATTAGACAAATACTACAGGGGAAAATATGGTTGATAATGTTTTTATCCTGAAAAATTGCAAATTTTGTGCAGATTTCACAAACAGAATGATGCTAATTCGGATTTTATCTGTATATTTGCGGCAAAAATAAAAGCATAGGTATGATACAGGAATTAAAAATAAAGAATGTGCTCTCGTTTAAAAATGAAGTGACATTCAGTTTCGTTGCCTCAAACGACCAGTTTGCGGAAGATAGTCAGGTGGTAAAGATTAACGATAGTACGCGATTGCTTCGCTTCGGCGTTCTGTATGGATATAATGCATCAGGAAAGTCAAATTTGCTCTATGCTTTTGATTTCCTGCCTCGTTTCTGGAGTTATAAGCCAGATGGTATGGACGAGCCAACAGGGGTTGTTCCGTTCAAACTTGACGCTGTTTCGCCAAATGAGCCATCTTGCTTCGAACTGATATTCTTTGTAGGCGATGTGAAGTATTGGTATCAGTTGGAGTTAGATAGGAATCAGGTCTATTTGGAAAAACTATCTTATTATAAGAGTGCCCAGCCTACAATGCTGTTTGAGAGGAAACTAATGGATGGCCAATCTGCGGTGGAAATCAATCCAAAAGGTGATAAAATCAGTGCTTCAGCCAAAGAGTTGATTAATGGATATTGTCTAAAGAATCTTTCTTTCTTTGTGGCTCGTAATCAAGTGAATGCAAGTCTGCCTCTGATTGATGCTGCCAAAAATTGGATGAAGGAGCAGACGATGCCTGCCGTATTCCCATCAACCTATCTTACGGATTATGCACAGCGGAAAACAGCTGAGAACAAGGACTTGACCCAGTATCTTGTAAACTTCCTGCATGAAGCAGATTTCAATATCACTAATATTTCTTCAGATATTGTGAATAGGCAAATATCAGATGAAGAAGTGAAGTTCCGAATCTCAGATGAGAGTATTCCTAAGGACGATAGGGAACGAATCAAAAAAGATAAAACGATTTCACTTCTTCATACCAGTTTCGAGCATACCGTTGAAAATGAAAACGGACAAGAAGCATACCAGATGAATAGAGGAGATGAGTCAACAGGAACTTTGCGTACTTTCGGTATAGAAACAGTATTGTATGAGTCACTTGTGAGGAACGCTTTTTTGCCAATAGATGAGATAGAGACTTCACAGCATCCCAAATTGTTGGAAATGATGCTATTTGAATATTTGAAAACTCACTCAAGGTCTCAACTTCTTGTTACTACACATAATGATGGATTGCTGGATTTGGTGGATGATCTCATAAGAAAAGATTCCGTGTGGTTTACTGAAAAGGACAAGGCTGGTGTGACGGATTTGTATAAACTGACAGATTTCAGAGGCGTAAACCGCTTGTCGTCAATCAGAGAGGCTTATCGTAACAAACGGTTTGGGGCTACAATGAAGTAATATGATGGAAGAAAGAGAATTAGCAGAGGTCATTGAGCAGCAACAATATTTTGAGGCTGTGCCTGCTCCCTCACCAGAAGAAGATGAGGGAACAAGAGACATGGGACCGTTGTACCCATTCCTTATCAGTGGAGGAACCAATACCGAGCGCTATTACTTTACACATATAAATGACACAACAAAGTATAAGTTCAATATCAGACCGAAGTATTTTGCTGACGAGTCAAACTACGCCGAGGCATTTCCCAAAAGAATCAAAGAGATATTAAATGCAAATACAGATCCAAAAATCTTTTGTGTATTCGATTGGGATACCATATATGGAATCGATGCGAAGATTAAGAAACACGAGGATTTTGAAAAGCAGTTTCGAACAGAAATTGATAACGGAAATGTTGTGATATGTCCAAGTATGCCAAGTATAGAGTATTGGTTCTTGCTACATTTTGAGGATAAAACAGACTTATTAAAAGATTATCGAGCTATTTCAAATATCTTAGCACCTTATTTCAAGCCTTGCTTTGCTGACCCAACAAAGAACTTGAAAAAGTTATTAAAACAGGAAAAGTATCTGCAAGACTCTACTTGGGTGAAAAATCTTTGTTCTGATGGAAAACTCGATGCAGCCATCAAACGAGCAGAAGACAATATCAAGGCTGCGGAGGAAGCAGGGGACTTGGCGAATCAGTCTTATTCCTACGTTTATAAAGCGTTTAAAGAGAGGTAATGCCTATGTCACACTTTAACGAACATACGCTGGAGATGGCTATCATGGAACTGTTTGAGCAACAGGGCTACAGTTACGTGAATGGCGAGACGATACACAAGGAGCAGACGGAGGTGCTGCTGCGTGATGACTTGCGGATGTATCTGATGGACAGATATGCCGAGGAAGGTATTACGCCCTTGGAGGTGGAGCGAGTCATGGCGAAGTTGACGGCAGACAATGGTGCTCCGCTCTACGAGCAGAACGCACAGACGTATCGGCTGATGACGGAGGGCTTCGCCATCAAGCGTGAGGATGCCTCGTTGCCAGACTTGTTCGTGGAAGTGATAGATTTTAAGGATATTGACCGGAATATTTTTAAGATTGTCAACCAACTGGAGATAAAGGGGCTGGAACGACGCATTCCTGATGGCATCGTCTATGTGAATGGTCTGCCCGTAGTGGTGCTGGAGTTCAAGAGTGCCGTAAAGGAAGACACCACCATCATGAATGCCTACACACAGTTAACGGTGCGCTATCGCAGGGATATTCCTGAGTTGTTCCGCTATAATGCTTTTGTGGTCATCAGCGATGGTGTGAATAATAAATATGGCACGCTGTTCACGCCATACGAATTCTTTTATGCTTGGCGAAAGGTGGAGCGTACGGATAAGGCAAACGACGGTATCGACTCTCTGCACACCATGATGGAAGGTCTGTTCCGTAAGGAAAGACTGCTGAGCGTTATGAAGGACTTCGTGTTCTTCCCTGATACCTCAAAGAGTGAAAGAAAGATAGTTTGTCGCTATCCGCAGTTCTTCGCCACACACAGGCTTTACGAAAACATTTTGGAGCATTCGCATATCAACCTGCATGGTGATGGTAAGGGTGGCACCTACTTCGGAGCAACAGGCTGTGGCAAGAGTCTCACGATGCTGTTCCTGACTAGGATGTTGATGCGTAGTCGCCATCTGGCAAGCCCTACCATCGTACTGATAACAGACCGTACAGACCTGGACGACCAGCTATCGGCACAGTTCGTGAATGCTAAGCAGTTTATTGGCGACGAGACTGTGGTGAACGTCGAGACACGAGAAGAGCTAGGTAAGAAGTTGAGAGGACGAAAGAGCGGTGGCGTGTTCCTGACTACCATACAGAAGTTCAGCGAGGACATCAACCTGTTGTCCGACCGTGCCAACATTATCTGTATCTCCGACGAAGCCCACCGTTCGCAGACGAATGTGGAGCAGAATGTCACCATCACCGAAAAAGGCGTAAAGCGCAGCTATGGCTTTGCCAAATATCTGCACGACTCGCTGCCGAATGCTACCTATGTAGGCTTCACAGGAACACCGATTGATGCCACGATAGATGTATTTGGCGATGTGGTGGATAGCTATACTATGACAGAATCGGTAGCTGACGGCATCACTCGTCGCATCGTTTATGAAGGAAGAGCCGCCAAGGTGTTTGCCGACCACAAACAACTGGAGGCGATAGAGGCATACTATAAGCAATGTGAAGAACAAGGGGCCAATGAATTCCAGATAGAGGAAAGCAAGAAAGCGGTGACACAGATGAACAAGATTCTGGGTGATCCGAACCGATTGGCTGTGGTGGCGCAGGATTTCATTGAGCATTATGAAAAGCGGATTGAGGAAGGAAGTACTGTTTGCGGTAAGGCGATGTTCGTTTGTTCCAGTCGAGAGATAGCCTACGACCTCTACAAGCAGATTGTAGCCCTGCGTCCTGAATGGGAAGAAAAGATTGGTTCGGAAGACCAGACACCCGTGGAGCGCATCCGGCTCGTGATGACTAGAGAGAAGGACGATGATCCGAAACTACGCGAACTGATTGGCTCGGACGAAGACCGAAAGGCGCTGGATGTACTGTTTAAGAATCCTGACTCGAACTTCAAGATTGCTATCGTCGTATCGATGTGGATAACGGGCTTTGATGTGCCTTGTCTCGACACGATGTATATTGACAAGCCTTTACAGAAACACACGTTGGTACAGACCATTTCGAGGGTGAACCGTGTATATGAGGGCAAGGACAAAGGGCTGGTGGTTGACTACATCGGCATTAAGAGTAATATGAATAATGCCCTGAAACAGTATGCTGGCGGTGGCGACATGGGCGACAACGTGGAAACCATCGAGCAGAGTGTGACGATGGTGAAAAACGAGTTGGACATCCTGCGCAGAATGTTCCACACCTTCGATTACAGCAAATTTTCTACTGGCACACCTTTGGAACAATTGGAATGTCTGAAACAGGCGGCAGAGTTCGTACAAGCTACGGAGAAATCTCAAAACCTGTTTATGGGTCATGCCAAGAAACTGAAGTCTGCCTTCAACCTCTGTTCCAACCATGAGGCCATCAACGATAAGGATCGTGAAGACATCCACTTCTTTACAGGTGTGCGTTCTATTATATACAAACTGACAAAGGGAGACGCTCCAGATGCTTCACAAATGAACCGCAAAGTGAGCCAAATGATTGCAGAAGCCTTGCAGTCGGACGGAGTGGAAGAAGTGGCTCAGGTGAATGCGAATACAAAGGACTTGGACTTGCTGAGTAAGGACTACATGACGAGGTTGGAGAAACTAAAGTTGCCCAATACGAAGGTGAAACTGATGGAAAAGCTGCTTCGGACGGTCATTACTGACTTCAAGAAGGTCAATAAGATGAAGGGCGTAGATTTCACCAAGCGCCTAAATGCGTTGGTGCAGCGATATAATGACCGTAGCGACAATGCCGTGTTTGCCGAAGAAGTGCTCAATGAAGTAGCCAAGCAGATGGCAGAACTGCTGAAGGAGGTAAACAAAGAGAAGAAATCGTTCAAGGACTTAGGCATTACCTACGAGGAAAAGGCTTTCTATGATATTCTGAAAGAAATAGCTCATAAGTTCGGTTTTGAATACCCAGAAGACAAACTGCTGACGCTGGCCGCTGCCGTAAAGAAGATGGTGGATGACAAGTCGAAATATACCGACTGGGCCAATCGTTCTGACATCAAGGCTGAATTGCAAATGGACTTGATTCTGATATTGGCAGAGCATGGTTATCCGCCAGTTCCGCAGGACGAAGTCTTTAAGGAAATCTTTGAGCAGGCAGAAAACTTCAAGAAATACGAGCAAGAAGATGATTCCGAAGTAGAGACACCTGCTATGCTTCATCGACTGGAGAACGTTGAGGATGACCAAGATGTACGCAACCTCATCTTCAATCGTCTGCATATGGATATTTCTATTAGCGATGGTGAATTGCAACGCGAGGTTATCGAACTCTATGGTGAACGTTATCCAAATATGTTACTCAATGACTGGCGTCATATCATAGAGGCATACACTCCGATGGTCAGAGAGGCTGTTCTATCAAAGGCTAAAGAAGTGTCGATACAATCTGAACAGTTAAGAATGGTTGCTGAACCTCTAGAAGAACCAAATAAAGACGAGTAATGAATAGGATAGTACTTATTGGAAACGGGTTTGACTTGGCTCACGGTCTCAATACTAGATATGAAGATTTTATAAACTGGTATTGGGAAAGGAGAGTTGATGGTTTTGTCGGCAATACTACTGGTATTTCCCAAGACCCTTTGTGTAAATTTGAGATTATAGATCCTAATAATTGTTGGAATATATTTGCCTTTCAACTGCCTCGAGTCTTCCATAGAGTACCAGGAAAAGATGTTGTCCAGTCTATAATCAAAGACACGGAAAGATTTAAATCAAAGTTTTACACTTTCTTTGATAAGATTATTAAAAGTATTGGGACAAAGGGCTGGGTGGATATTGAAAATGAGTATTATTTACTACTCGCTCAACAGACTCTTCCTCAAATAGGTAATTTGCAGAGAACAGATCCAAAGGTTCTCAATTTTCAATTGGACTATCTAAAGACTATGCTCATTGATTACCTTAAATCGGAAGAAAAAAAGGTAGTTGATGTCATTCCCTCTATCAAAGATAAAATATATAGACCGATTAAAAAAAAGGAAATATCTGTGGCAAATCTTGATTATTCAGGCAGCAGAGATTCTAAAGACTTTGCGCCGAAAAATATAATGTTATTGAGTTTCAATTATACTAAAACAGAACAACAATACGTAGATTCCACATCAAAAGTACAGGTCAACCATATTCATGGATGTTTGGATGATGCAAATAGCGTAATATTCGGATATGGGGATGAATTAGATAGCGATTTTGAAAAGCTTAAGAATCTGAATGACAATGAATGTCTGCGTAACATGAAGTCTATTAGGTATCTTGAAACGGACAATTATCGAAAAATGCTTGAGTTTGTTGAATCTGGCCCTTTTCAGGTTTGCATTATGGGACATTCTTGCGGTAATTCAGACAGGACATTGCTCAATACTCTCTTTGAACATAGGTTTTGTGTGTCTGTGAAACCATATTTTTACCAGAAAGAGGATGGAATGGATAATTATCTTGATCTTGTGCAGAATATTAGCCGAAACTTCACTGATATGAAACTAATGCGAGACAGAGTGGTTAATAAAACATATTGTGAACCTCTCTAAATAATAAGATAACTTTGCAAACGATATGGACAATACAAACGAAATAGAGATGTTCTCACCAGAAGAAATGTTGTCGCCCTTTGAGGCTATCAAAGAGACGGATGGTGATGGTCATGAGTGGTGGAACTCGCGCAAATTGGCACGACTCATGGGTTACCAGAAGTACTGGAACTTCGAAAGGTTGATGGACAAGGTATCCTCCTTCCTGCAGCAAGAGAAGGGCTTAGACCTAAAGGAGCACATGGTGGAGATAGAGGAGATGGCGCAACTGAATAACGGTGGCTATCGACAAGTTAAATCCATCAGACTGTCAAGAACTGCCTGTGTGGCAATAGCCTTGAACGCTGACCAGAAGAAACCTATTGTAAAAGCTGCAAAGGAATATTTCACCAGTAAGATGAACGCTCAGGAGCTGGCTACAAGCGTTGAAGGTAATGTGTTAATATATCGTTCGAGCACTGGTAAGGTGAATGTGAACGTGCTTTTCAGTCAGGATACATTCTGGCTTTCTCAGAAGCGAATGTCTGAGTTGTTCAACGTTGCACTTTCAACGATAAACTATCATCTGACTCAGATTGATGAGAGTGGTGAAGTGCAATTGTCCACAGCAATTCGAAAAATTCGAATTCCGTCGGACAATTGCGATGAACAGGGCGTTCTGCTGTATAATCTGGATGCGATTATTGCAGTTGGTTATCGTGTGAATAGTTACGAGGCGACCCAATTTCGCATCTGGGCGCGAGAGATTTTGAAGGAGTATATCATCAAGGGTTTTGTGATGGACGATGAACGTCTGAAAGGCAAGAATCCCTTTGGGGCTGACTACTTCGAGGAATTGCTGGATCGCATCCGTGAGATACGTACCTCAGAGCGTCGTTATTATCAGAAGATAACGGACATCTATGCCGAGTGCAGCAGCGACTATGACAAGAATAGTGAGATAACACGAACATTCTATAAGATTGTACAGAACATGATGCACTATGCCGTGACGCATCAGACGGCAGCAGAGATTGTCTATGACCGTGCTGATGCGGAGAAGCCTCACATGGGACTGATGACGTGGAAGAATGCACCTGATGGCAGAGTCGTTAAAAGTGATGTGACGATAGCCAAGAACTATCTTTCAGAGAAGGAGGTGGATGAACTGAACTTGCTGACGACGGCTTTCCTCGAAATTGCAGAGCGAAGAGCCAGGCGGCATGTTTTGACAACGATGGCTGAATGGAAACAGGTTTTGGAGCACTATCTGAAAGTGTCGGATGCTGACATCCTGCCCGATGCAGGCTCCGTGACTCACGAGGAAGCTGAAGCCAAAGCGTTAGGGGAGTATGAGAAATTCTGGAGGATTCAAGACCAGACATTCCTCTCAGACTTTGACAAACTGATTGAAGATTTAAGCAAATAAGCATAGAAATCCAATCCCCACACCAAGTATTAACCCAACTTTGACACTGTAAGTCTGATTTTTCTTGCTAATCAGCGACTTGCGCATTCTCGCTATGGTGACTGTGTTCTACAGATTTTGATTTTTCGGAACGGCATTTTCTTGTAGTTCAACATGGAGTAGATGTCAGCGGCCTGTTCCGTTGGCGTGCTGCATATTCTCATTTCGACCTTCTCGCCCATCGCATTGACGGCTTCCGAGGTCACCGCCTTCTGCGTGCTCATGATCCGTACTATCTCCGTCCAGTATGGCGTGGGGTATTCTGCTTTCGGGTCCGGGTCTGCCTTCTTGCGTTTCTCGTTCTCCTTCTTCATCTGGTGACGTATGACGTTCACTATCCAGTATGAGAGCAGTCCGAGGAAGAGGTGGGCATCCGACCGGTCATCCTTCTGGTGATATATCGGACGGAGGTTGAGGTCTGTCTTCAGCTGGCGGTTCGAGCACTCTATCTCACGGATGAGGTTGTAATAGTCCCATGTGTGTTGAAAAGAACAAGGAATATATTACAGAGGCCGCACTTTACTTTGATTCGAATGCCAATCCAGTATTGAGTCTTGCATACGATGGGAAAAAGATGCAGTTTCTTAACGACAAGAAGTTTGAAGACTATTTAATCAAGGCAACAAGATACAAAGCAGGATTGCTGAGGATTGCAACGCAAGAAATGCTTGCAATGAAGAATCCCCAAAAAAGCAGCAAAAAAAGTGATAGCATACACTAAACGTACAAGGCACCTACGCTTGGAATGGACATTCCTTGTTCAGAACCCTCGCGCAGCCAATAATTTTATTTATTATAGGAAAAAAATCATTTTTTTAGGGGTCTTTCTCGAAAATTGTTACTATTTTTGCAGCGCAAACTACTATTACTGCAAAACTATAAATACCCAAAAGAGATGGAAGACTTCTCTAAACTATATGACAAACATATCGACGGCCTCTTTGCGTTCGGCTCACGTTTCATGACCGACCGTGAAGCACTGAAGGACTGTATACAAGACGTATTTGTAAAGTTGTACACGCGTAAGGAGGGGCTGAGCACCATCAGCAACATAGAGAGCTACCTCTATATTTCACTCCGCAACCGCATCAACGACGAGTTCCGCCGCAGCACCAAAATCTGCGACAGCGAGATTACCGATGCCAGTATGCAAGTGATAGCCGAGAACGATGAATACAACCGTGAGCAGATGGAGCATAGGCAGTCGCTTTCTGACATAGTCCAGGAGTTCTTTGTCAAGCTGTCACCGCGCCAGCGTCAGATTATCAACCTCTATTATATAGAGCACCGCAAGTATGAGGACATCTGCCGCATCATGGGCATCAACTACCAGAGCGTGCGCAACCTGATGCATCGCAGCATCTGCAGGCTGAGAGAATATGCTGGTCAGGTGCAAATCGCCGTCTGACGATTGGTTACAGACCAGCTCATTGTTCGTCCTTTAAGAAAAGGCGAACAATGGCAAACAAGAAACCACCAACGAAATACATTCCTCTTACGCTGGAAGAGCGGGAAGAGTTGAAGGTGCGTATATCGATTGCTATCGGTTTGTCGAAGTATTGGCATTTCTCACAAACATAATATGAAAAAGATACGCATCATTTGGGGCATAGTCTCTGCTCTCTGTCTCTTTGGAACAGATGCCTTGATGGCTCAACAATATAAGGTTGGTGTTTGCGACTGGATGATTCTCAAACGTCAGAAATTAGGGGAATTCGATTTGGCCAAGCAGATTGGAAGCGACGGCATTGAGATGGACATGGGCGGACTGGGACAGCGCGAGATGTTCGACAACAAGATGCGCGATCCCAAGGAGGCAGCCCACTTCAAGAGAGTAGCCGACAGCTTAGGCATCGAAACAGGTGCCATTGCCATGAGTGGTTTCTATGCCCAGGACCTGACGAAGCGCGACAATTACATGGCACTTGTTGATGACTGTTTCGACACGATGGACAAGATGGGCAATGTGAAGGTGGCTTTCCTGCCCCTCGGCGGCTGTGGTAATGACTGGGCCAAGGACAAGACTAAACGGAGTGAGATAGTGAAGCGTCTTCACCAAATCGGCGAGGCTGCCAAGGCCCGTGGCAAACGCGTAGGCATCGACACGCCCCTTGACGCCCAAGGCAACCAGAAACTGCTGAAGGAAATCAGGAGCGACGGCATAGGCATCTTCTACAAATGGCAGACCATTGTGGAGAATGGCTGGGATGTAGTGAAAGACATCCAGAAGTTAGGTGCCAAGAATATCTGTGCCATACATGCCTCAAACACGGATCGTGTATGGCTGCGCAACGACTCTACCATAGATGTGCCCATGATCAGGAAAGCCCTCGACAAGATGGGCTGGAGCGGGTGGCTATTTGTGGAACGCAGCCGCGACGTGAATATGGTGCGCAACGTGAAGATGAATTATAGTGCCAATGTGTATTACCTGAAGGAGATCTTCAACAGCAACCCTGAACCGGCAGTTGTGCTTGACAGCGCTGGACGGGACCCACAATATGTGAAGACCATTGTCGAACGAAGCCAAAAAGCCACGGACGAACTGGGCATCACCTGGACTCCTAAAGGCCAGAACGTGTTGAACATCATCTGCAATCGTTATTTCAAGCTCAATGACATCTACGCCGAGCGCGATTCGGTGAAGAAGGTTGACAAGAAACTGGCCGAAGCACAATGTGACTCACGGCTATACCGTTCACACAATGGCTTCCTCGCCGACCTGTCGATATATCTGAAGCCACAGGAGATAGAGACGGTGAAAGACGTCATGACCTTCAATGTGGTCAAGGTGACTTACGACGCCCAGTGTGACATGATTCCAACCCTCAAGGAGGAAGAGAAACAGCAGATTATGGCTTGGCTCATCGAGGCCCGCGAACTCGCTATAGATGCCGAGAGTTCGAAAAAGAAGCACGAGGTGTTCGGCAAGTACAAGGGTCGTATCAACAACTACCTTTCCAAGCGGGGGTATGACCTGACAAAGGAGCGCGAAGCCTGGTATGAGCGCATAAAAGCGAGAGGAGGAGAACTGTGAATAGATTTCGACTATAGCAATAACGGGGGAACATGAAAAGTGGGGTATTAGCAATTGTTTGCTGCTGGTGCATACATGCTTTGGCAACTGATATCAAGATTACACCAGACTCGTCGCTGGCTGACGCTGTCAGACAAGCCCGTGAGCTACGACGCACAGGCAAAGCAGACCAAGTCACCATCCAGTTGGCACCAGGTACCTACCACCTCTACGAACCCCTGCGCCTGCGTCCTGAAGACAGCGGCCTTACCATCGAGGGCAATAATGCCATTATCAGCGGAGGTCAGGAAATAGACGTCAGGAAGACGCAGGGCAATTTATGTACCGCAGACATTCCCGACTTCAACGGTCGTCCAGTTGACTTCCGACAGTTGTGGATATATTCCCTCCAAACCTCCACCAATTGGGATGGTTTCATGAAAGCCGTCCGTGCCCGCGATGTGATGGACTTCGAGCAGATGTACCGCATCCTGAACTACGACAAGAAAAACCAGACACTATGGGTGCCAAAGGCAGCTGTCGAGAAGATTCTGAAGGCCCCCTACGCAGAAATGGTGCTTCACGAAATGTGGTGTACATCGAACCTTCGCATCAAGTCACTCACCCCTCATGGCGACTCTGTAGCCGTTTGTTTCCACGACCCAGAGGCGAAACTACAGTTCGACCATCCGTGGCCCTCACCCATGACACCCGACACAGGCCATCCCTCACCATTTTATCTCACTAATGCCAAGGAACTGCTCGACAGTCCAGGGGAATGGTATCATGACTACCGAGCAGGAAAAGTATATTACTATCCACGCGACCGCGAAGAAACTATCACAGCCATCTATCCTGTTGTGGAGACGCTAATTGAGGTAATAGGCACCGCCGACCGCCCTGTGCGCGACATCACCATCAAAGGTGTAACCTTCAGCCACACCACATGGATGCGCCCCACGGAGAAAGGACATGTTCCACTACAGGCAGGCATGTATCTGACGGAGGCCTATAAACTACGTCCGCAGATAGACCGTCAGAATAACCACAAGCTCGATAATCAAGGATGGCTGGGGCGTGCTGATGCTGCCGTGGAAGTGCGCTATGGCGAGAACATCAGTTTCGAAGGATGCCGTTTCGAACACCTCGGAGGCTCCGGCCTCGACTATGTGATAGGCTGTAAGGGCGGGACGGTCAGCGGTTGCAAGTTCATTGACATTGCCATGAACGGTCTGGTGGTTGGCAGCTTCTCACCCGAAGGACTCGAGACCCACCTACCCTATCGGCCAACGGACAACAGAGACGTGTGCAGCGGTCAGATTATAGAACAGTCGGAGTTCTGTGACGTAAGCAATGAGGACTGGGGTTGTGTGGCCATTGCAGCTGGCTATGTCTCAGACATCACGATTGCCCACAACACCATCCACGATGTTTCCTATACGGGCATCTCACTTGGATGGGGCTGGAATCGTGACTCGGTCTGTATGAAGAACAACAAGATTCACGCGAACCTTATATATAATTATGCTCAGCATACTTACGACTGTGCGGGAATCTACACCCTGGGCAACCAACCCGGAACCGTCATCAGCGAGAACGTGGTGCGCGACATTGCCAAGCCATCGTATGTACACGACCCTAACCACTGGTTTTACCTATATACCGATGAAGGCTCTTCGAACATTACCCTCCGCGACAACTGGACACCTAAGGAGAAATTTCTGAAGAATGCCAATGGGCCAGGGAATGTATGGGAAAACAACGGCCCACAAGTGAGTGAAAGCATTAAGCACAATGCAGGCATGGCTCGAAAGCTTACTGTCAAGACCCGCAACGATGCCACTAATCGTGAGATATATGCCGCGGAATACCTGCAGAAGAAACTCGCAGGCCGAGAATTTGACGACTACTCCATAACGCTGAAACTTGCCACCGAACCCAAGGGACTTGCTGCGGAGGGATATCGCATTACGACGGGCGAAAACTGCAGCATCACCATAGAAGGGCACGACCCGTCGGGTGTTATCTACGGTGCTGTGGAGCTGGCCGAACGTCTGCTTGCCCATCGTCTTGCCATCGGACAGATAGAAGAATCGCCTCAGATGGTGATGCGCGGAACGTGCATTGGACTTCAGAAGACCACGTACCTGCCCGGCCATGCCGTCTATGAATATCCCTATACGCCTGAGAACTTTCCCTGGTTCTACGACAAGGAGCAATGGATACGTTACCTCGACATGATGGTGGAGAATAAGTTCAATTCTCTCTACCTTTGGAACGGTCATCCCTTCGCTTCGCTCGTCCGCCTGAACGATTATCCTTTCGCCGTTGAGGTCGATGACGCAACGTTCCGTAAGAACGAAGAAATATTTACGTTCCTGACACACGAAGCCGACCGGCGTGGAATCTGGGTGATACAGATGTTCTATAACATTATCCTAAGCAAGCCCTTTGCCGACCACTACGGGCTGAAGACGCAGGACAGGAACCGACCTATCACGCCACTCATAGCCGACTATACGCGCAAGAGCATTGCCGCCTTCATCAAGAAGTATCCCAACGTGGGACTGCTCGTCTGCCTTGGTGAGGCGATGGCGACTATTGATGACGATGTCAAGTGGATGAAGGAAACGATAATTCCTGGTATCAAGGACGGGCTTGCTGCCAGCGGCGATAAGCCTGTTGCTGTGATACAGCAACAGACGGGACAACTGCCACCCATTGTCCTGCGTTCGCATGATACCGACGGACCGCTTGTGCTGAAGGAGAGCTTGCCATTGTATCCTAATATCTATACGATGTCGAAGTACACGGGTGAGAGTCTGACGACCTACGAGCCCGGTGGCCCTTGGGGCGAGACGCATCGCCAACTGGCCGATGCAGCCCCTGTTCACATTGATAATGTGCATATCCTCGCCAACCTCGAACCTTGGCGCTGGTCAAGTCCCGCTTTCATCGCCAAAACGGTACAGGCGATGCAGCGCGCCCACCACTCCAAGGGTCTGCACCTCTATCCGCAGGCTTCGTATTGGGACTGGCCTTATACAGCCGACAAGCTGCCCTATGGCGAGAGACTCTTGCAGATTGACCGTGACTGGATGTGGTATAAAGCCTGGGGACGTTACGCTTGGGATGACCAACGTGGGGAAGACATCAGCTATTGGAAACAACTATTGGCTGACTATTACGGTATTTCTGAGAATGCCGCAGCCAATCTGCTCACGGCCTATAACGAGGCAGGTGAGATTGCCCCCAAGCTGTTGCGTCGCTTCGGCATCACCGAGGGCAACCGTCAGACGCTGCTGTTGGGAATGACGATGGCACAATTGGTAAATCCCTACAAATTCAACATCTATCCAGGGTTTTACGAGAGCTGTGGGCCTGAAGGCGAGAAACTCATTGAGTATGTAGAGAAAGAACAAAAAGGCGAGCAACACGTGGGAGAACTGCCGCTCGACATCGTCGACCAATGTCTGCGCCACGGAATGAACGCCGTAGAGGAAATGACGAGAGCCATGAGGGAGAAACCCACTCGCCATGTTGACGAGTGGCAGCGCGTATGGCAGGATATCTGGTGCTACTACAAGTTCGCCATGTCGTTCCGCTGGAAGGTGAAGGCCGCCGAACAGGTGCTCCGCTACAAATGGAAGAAGGACGTCAAATACCTCGAAGCCGCTGTGCCCCTTCTGGAAAAGAGTCTGGAGCAATGGCGCTACCTCTGCAGCAAGACCGATAGTACCTATCTCTATGCCAACTCGATGCAGACAGCACAACGTCGCATCCCCGTAGGTGGTGACAATGGCAAGATGAAGACTTGGAGCGAGTTGCTGCCCGTCTACGAGGCAGAACTGGAGGCTTTCAAGACCAACATCGAGAAGATAAAGCACCCGAAGGCTCAAACCAGCGAAATGATTCGTCCCTCAACCCCAGCCAGCATCACTATTCAATCACCTCTTCCCTCTCACCTCTTATCTCTTGAAAAGAATGCCATTCTCTTCGAGAACCGCCCAGATACTCCTGTCGATAGTCTGGCACCTGAACTCGTCGGTCTGCAGGCCCTCGTACTCAACCGCGACACCACCCGCATCGTCGGCACTTCAATCACCTTCGATACAGACAAACCTGTGAAGATGCTCGTGGGTTTCTTCCAGGACGATGACCCCAAATGGGCTAAAGCCCCTAAGCTCGAGGTTGACGCCACAGGCAATGAGTACGGCCAGGCCGAACCAATCTTGACCAACGCCATCACCTTGTTGCAGATGCCACCCGTGAATATCCATGCTTACCATTTCCCGGCTGGCCATCATACCATCAACCTGCCCAAGGGCATTATTCTGGTGGCGGGCTTTACCTCTGACGACATCAAACCTCGCGATGTAGGACTGCAAGGTGCGGGCAACGAAGTAGACTGGCTTTTTAACTCCACACAAGAGTCGATGCAACATATCTACGATGAGGTTCGCACGCCCTATAAGTACGGCCTTGTCGTAGCACCTATGGATAACTACCACAAGATAGACTGCCCTACTGTGTTTCGTGAAGGCGACACTTGGTATATGACCTACGTATGCTATGACGGCAAAGATGGTACCGACGGCCGAGGTTACGAAACGTGGTTGGCGAAAAGCGACGACCTGTTGCATTGGCAGACACTCGGTCGAATACTTGCCTTTCCTGAAGCGGGCACCAGTCACTGGGACCAGAACCAGCGCGGCGGCTTTCCGGCTCTCATCGATTATAACTGGGGAGGCACCTACGAGATGCGGCCCTATAAAGGTCGCTACTACCTGACCTACATCGGTGGTGCAGGAACTGGCTATGAGGCCGTGAATGCCCCATTGAGTATCGGCATGGCTTCCACAGCGCAGGACATCACGAAGGCTCACCCATGGGACACCCAAGACAAGCCGCTGATGAGCTATAACGACAAGGATGCCCAGTGGTGGGAGCAGCTGACGCAATACAAGAGCACCATCTACGATGACCCGCAGAAGACGTTAGGCAAGCGGTTTGTGATGTTCTACAACGCTGGTGGCAAAGACGATACCCACCCTAAGGGCGAACGCATTGGCATTGCGCTCTCCAACGACATGAAGAAATGGACACGATTCAAGGGCAATCCCGTCTTTGCCCACGACAGCGACGGCACGATTACAGGCGATGCACAGATTGTGAGGATGGGCGACCTATGGGTCATGTTCTATTTCTCAGCCTTCAACCCCACCCGGGAGTACAATGCGTACAATACTTTTGCCGTCAGCCGAGATCTCGTCCATTGGCAGGATTGGGATGGCCCGGACTTAATTTCCCCCTCTAAGCCTTACGACGAAATGTTTGCCCATAAAAGCTATGTGCTGAAGCACGATGGTGTTGTTTACCATTTCTATTGTGCCGTGAACAACGACGGTCAGCGTGGCATCGCCCTCGCCACCAGCAGACATTTAGGCAAAAGCGAGGTGAACTTCCCGGAACCGGAACCTGCAGGGCATCGTTATATTCAGAGTCTCAACGAGCATTGGACTGTTCAGGTTACGGGGCGCGACAGCGTGGCTACTGCAGTCAATATCCCCATCAATCTCGACGACTACTATGGTGCTGTTCAGCAGGAGCACGGCAACCTGCATGGCGAGGCCGTCTTCCGCAAGACTTTTACAGCCCCTGCCCTCATTGGCAAACAATACTTCCTGCGTTTCGAAGGTGTAGGCACCTACGCCGACATCACGCTGAACGGCCATCATTTAGGTCGCTATGATATCGGACGTACCACGGAGACCATTGACATCACATCCTCCATAAAAACAGGTCAGGACAACGAACTCGTCGTCGTCGTTTCCCACCCTTCTGGCATTACCGATATGCCCTGGGTGTGTGGTGGGTGTTCTTCGGAATGGGGCTTTTCCGAGGGGAGCCAGCCTTTTGGCATCTTTCGTCCTGTGGTGTTAGAGGCAACCGACCCTGTGCGTGTCGAACCCTTCGGTGTGCATGTCTGGAACAATGCCTCTTGCGATAGTCTCTTCATCGATACCGAAATCAAGAACTACAGCTCCGAGGCCGCCCATATCGAGTTCATCAGCAAACTCTGTGAGAAGAACGGCAAGCAGGTAATCCGTCTCACGCAGAACATCGAGCTGAAAGCTGGTGAGACCAAGGTCGTTCGACAGTCATCAGCATTGGACAATCCGAAATTGTGGAGCACGACAAAGCCCTATCTCTATAACCTCAACACCATCATTAAGCGCGATGGCAAAGCTACGGAGAGCGTCAACACACCCTACGGCATCAGCGCACCCTCTTGGCCATTGACCAGGAACGACGGCGACCAGCGTTTCCTGCTCAACGGCACGCCCCTCTTCATCAACGGCGTCTGCGAATACGAGCACGAGTTCGGACAAAGTCACGCCTTCAGCCACCCACAGATTGAGGCCCGTGTCAAAATGGTGAAGGATGCCGGCTTCAATGCGTTCCGCGATGCCCACCAGCCCCACAACCTTTACTATCAGGAACTGTTGGATCGAGCGGGCATCCTCTGGTGGCCGCAGTTCTCGGCTCACATCTGGTATGACACACCCGAGTTCCGGGCATCGTTCAAGCGCCATCTTCGCCAATGGGTGAAGGAGCGGCGCAACTCGCCATCCATCATCCTGTGGGGATTGCAAAACGAGAGCACGCTGCCCAAGGACTTTGCCGAGGAATGCTGCGCTATCATTCGCGAGATGGATCCTCGTTGCGGCACCCAACGGCTCATCACTACCTGCAACGGTGGTGAGGGCACCGACTGGAATGTGGTGCAGAACTGGAGCGGCACTTATGGCGGCGACATCGACAACTATGGCAACGAGATGAAGACCCCTGAGCAACTGCTCAATGGCGAATACGGCGCCTGGCGTACCATCGGCAATCACACTGGCGAGAATTATACCGAGGAACGTTTCTGCGAGATTCTGAAGAAGAAAATCCTGCTGGCCGAAAGTGTCAGGGACAGCATCTGCGGACAATTCCTGTGGTTGCTGACCAGCCACGACAACCCAGGACGCCGGCAACCTGATGAAGCCCTGCGGCGCATTGACAAGGTAGGGCCGTTCAACTATAAGGGGCTATTCTCCATTTGGGATCAGCCCACCGATGCCTACTATATGTACCAGCAGCACTACAATCCGCAGCCCATTGCCCCTGCCACGTCACTTGTCGACGAACGGTGCCTGGCACCTGTCAACGGCTGGCAGTATCTCTATCGTCTGAACTGCGGTGGCGATGACTATACCGACCGTCATGGCAGCCTATGGATGCAGGACAACAGCCGCTGGTCGCGCTCCTGGGCGGGTTACAAGGCATCTCAAACCTTCAACGACTCCATCTCCTCGCCACTCTTCCAGACTTCCCGTTTTGGACGCCACAAGTTGAGCTACCACTTCCCAGCCAAGCCTGGCAGGTATCGTGTGGAACTGTACTTCATCGAACCCTGGTATCGCCAGTACGATGCCGAGGGACTGCGCCTTTTCGATGTAGCCATCAACGACAGCACCGTTGTCCGTGACCTCGACATCTGGGCACAGGCTCACTATGGTCAACCCTACAAACGTGTTGTCGAGTTCGACAACCACGACAACGGTATCACCATCTCCTTCCCACGGGTCAATGCCGGTCAGGCCATGATTTCCGCCATCGCCATCGCATCCGAGGAAGGGACTCCCCTCACCCCTCACCCTTCACCCTTCACCTCAAAACCACTTTGGTCTGACTTCGAGCGCGACATCCTTGTGCAAACACCCGACTCTCTGCTTCCTCCGCGTACCACAACCGCCGTCGAGGTAGAGGGCAAACGCATGAAGAACCGCATGGAATGGACGTTCAACGTCGGCGTGGCGAAGGTCTATGCCCTCCGCTGGAAATACTACAACCCCGATGCGCCCCGTCAGTTGCACGTCACCATCACCGACGCCAAGGGCATTGTCTACAAGGACGCCGACGTCACTTTCCTCCAGACACAGCAGAAGAAAACCAAGCGCAAGATGACCAGCATCACCACCGGTTCGCAGGTGAATGCGGGACAATATAAGGTCGTGCTCACAGGCAACGGTCTGAATGATATGATTTTCGACAACCTCACCATAGAATAACGGATGAAAAGGATAATCTTACTATATAGCCTGCTGCTCTGCCTGCCCTCAATAGCACAGGAGCATCACGACTGGGAGGATAACCACATACTTCAAATTAACCGCGAACCGGCACGTGCCTACTTCATCCCCTTCGGCTGGAAGGCAGGCGACCGTCAGTTGTCACTCAACGGTACTTGGAAGTTCCGATGGACGAAAACGCCCAATGAGCGAATAACCAACTTCCATCGTACTGATTACGACTGCTCTTCTTGGGCAGAATTTCCTGTCCCTGCCAATTGGGAGGTGAACGGCTACGGAACACCCATCTACGTCTCTGCCAGCTATCCCTTCAAGATTGACCCGCCGTATGTGATGCGCGAACCCAAGAAAGGCTGGACGACCTACGAGGAGCGTAATCCCACAGGGCAATATCGGCGGACGTTCTTTCTGCCCGACAGCTGGACCGACGGCCAGACATTCCTGCGCTTCGAAGGTGTAATGTCGGCATTTTACGTCTGGATCAATGGCGAACGTGTCGGTTACTCACAAGGCTCGATGGAACCTTCGGAGTTTAATGTGACAACGTTCCTCAGAGGCGGAGAGAACCAGATCGCCATCGAGGTTTACAAATACTCCGACGGTTCCTATCTCGAAGACCAGGATTTCTGGCGCTTTGGTGGTATCCATCGCGATGTCCTGCTATACCACACCCCCGATGTAAGGCTGCGCGATGTGGCCATTCGGGCTACGATGGATGGCGACTTGCTGGTTAATCCACAATTCTCCGTCTACAATGGCGCAACCGGCGAGGGTTATCGCCTCATCGCTGCCCTTCTCGACGGGTCGTCAATAGTCTGTTGCGACACAGTCGCAACAGACGGTGTCCTCGACCTCGACCATAAGGCCGCCCGTATGAACGAGTGGTACCCTCAACGGGGGCACCGTAAGTTTGGGCGCATGGAAATGAAGGTTGAGCATCCCAGGATATGGAGCGTTGAATCGCCCTATCTCTATACCCTCCGTCTTCAGCTCTGCGACGCTCAAGGCCATATAGTCGAGCAAGTAACGCAGCACGTCGGCTTCCGCTCAATAGCCATCCGTGGCGGTCAGCTACTCATTAACGGAGAACCCATCAAGATACGTGGCGTCAACCGCCACGAGCACGACCCTTACACGGCCCGCGTGATGACTGAGGAACGCATGATTCAGGACTTGCAGTTGATGAAGGAGTCCAACATCAACGCCGTGCGACTGGCCCATTACCCCAACTGTCCCCGCTGGTACGAACTCTGCGACTCGATGGGCATGTACGTCATGGACGAGGCCGATTGCGAGACTCACGGTCTACGTGGCACCCTCGCCTCGACACCAGACTGGACCAATGCCTTTATGGACCGTTGTATCCGCATGGCCGAGCGCGACAAGAACCACCCCAGCATCATCTTCTGGAGTCTTGGCAACGAGAGCGGCTACGGTCCCAACCACGCTGCGATGTCGGCATGGCTCCATGAGTTCGACCCCACACGTCCCGTACACTACGAGGGTGCCCAAGGCAATCCTGACCCCTCTACTGTCGATGTCATCTCGCGTTTCTATCCCCGAGTGATGGCGGAATATCTCAATCCCGGCATTCCTGAAGGTAGTGATGAGGAGCGGGCCGAGAATGCCCGTTGGGAACGGCTCTTGGAGATTGCCCAGCGTGACGGCGACCGTTGCACATGGATTGGGTCCGACGGTGGGCCGCGCCCCGTGCTCACCAGCGAGTATGCCCATGCTATGGGCAATGCCCTTGGCAACTTCAAGGAGTATTGGGACGAAATCAATAGTCATCCTCGCATGCTCGGCGGCTTCATTTGGGACTGGGTTGACCAAGGCATCATTCGTGGCGACAGCATATTCTACGGTGGCGACTTCGGCGACCAGCCCAACCTCAAGGCTTTCTGCCTGAACGGCATCGTGATGAGCGACCGCACGCTCACCCCGAAATACTATGAAGTACAGGCGGTATATGGAGGGAACAAGGGGAAAGTGAATAGTGAAAAATCTGCTGCCGCTATGCGGAAACGCCCCCAAAAGGCGGCAGCAAATTATTCACTATTCACTTTCCCCTATTACATTAAACCGCAGGTTTTCCGTGCTCCTACTGATAACGACAAGAGCTTCGGCAACTGGCTCGCTAAGGACTGGGCACGCTGCGGACTTGACACGCTGACCATCCCCATGACCACCGAACAGCATGGCAACGAATTCACCTTCACCTTCGATATTCCTGATGGTCTGCCCGACTTGCCGCGCCTCGGCATCGTCATCGAACTCCCACGCGAGTACGAGCAGCTGACGTGGTACGGCCGTGGTCCTTGGGACAACTATCCCGACCGCAAAGAGTCCTGCCCCATCGGCTTGTGGAAGTCTACCGTCACTAAGCAGTATGTCCACTATGCCCGTCCACAGGACTCTGGCAACCATGAGGATTGTACCTACGTCGAGCTGCGGACAAAGAAGGGAAAGAACCTCCGCATCGAGGCCCTCGGCCAGCCCTTCTCCTTCTCTGCCCTACCCTATTCCGCCCAATATATTGCCAGCAAGACCCACGACTACGAACTTGAAGATCAAGGCCATACCTATCTTTCCATCGACTGCGCCGTCATGGGTCTCGGCAATAGCAGTTGCGGTCCCGGCGTGCTGAAGAAATACACTATCGACAAGACCCAACGCCACGTTCTTCACATTCGAATAACCGGTCAATAATCACGACGGGCGGCGAGGGTGGCAAGGAAACCGATAAGGAAAATGGTGGAGGTGCCGAGGACAATGGCGAGGTATTCGTGCAGATGAAGTCCGGGCAGGTCCCAGAGGCCAGCAAGGGAAATCCATGCGATGACGGCAACGCCACAGATACAGCCGATGAGAGCCGCCATGCGGTTGATTTTCAGGGGAATACAGCCCAGCAGAAAGAGTCCCAGCATACCGCCGGAGAAGATGCTCGACAGCTTCCACCACGCATCGATGATGCTCTCCACACTCAGCATAGCAATAGCCACGATGATGCCCAACACCCCCACAACGACGCTTGAGATACGCAACACAGCAAGATGATGACGATTGGTGGCATGAGGGAAGAAGGGCTTGAAGTAGTCTGTCAGTACGATGGTAGCCGCAGAAGTTACACTTGTAGATACCGTACTCATGCCTGCCGCAAAGATACTGGCAATGAGCAGTCCACGTACCCCTACGGGCAACGTGTTGACAATGAAATAAGGAAACACGAAGTCGGGCTTTGCGGCAATGTCGGGCGGCAGAAGCGAAGGGTTTGCCGTATAGTAGCTGTAGAGAGCAGATCCGATGAGGAAGAACAAAGCCGAGACGGGAATGAACAGATAGCCGCCGAAGAGTGCCGAGAACCGTGCATCGCGATCGCTCTTGGCAGCATGGTAGCGCTGAACGTAGTTCTGGTCGATGCCATAGTTCTGCAGATTGATGAAGATGCCATAAATCAGGCATACCCAGAAGGTTGACCTCGTCAGGTCGGCCGAGAATTCACCCAACGAAAACTTATTGCCTGTGGGCGAGTTGACGGCAAGCTCGAAAGCCTGCATCGGCCCCTCAGGCATACTGAATAGCAGCAGCCCCAGACAAATCAGCGCACCACCAATCAAGACGAACCCCTGAATGGCGTCAGCCCAGATGACAGCCTTCAGGCCACCCATCATGGAGTAGATGATAATGGCGATGGATGTCAGGATAATCACGGCATGTATGTTCCACCCCATGAGGATGTACATCGGCACCGCCAATAGATAGAGTATGCTGCCCATGCGGGCTATCTGCGTCAACAGGTAACAGGCCGAGGCATAGAGCCTTGCCCATGCGCCGAACTTCTCTTCCAGGAATGTATAGGCTGATACGGAACCGCTCTTGCGATAGAACGGCACGAAGTATTTCGCTGCGAAATAACTCGATATGGGGATGCTGAGTGAGAATACGAAGGCATTCCAGTCGGCAGCGAATGCCTTGCCGGGATAGCCTATGTAACTGATGCTCGACACGTAGGTGGCAAAGATGCTCATGCCCACCATCCAGCCCGGAACAGAATGGCCTGCCGACGTGAACTCATCGGCAGTGCTCCCCTTTCGAAAGAAAGAGCAGCCGAACACTACCACGCCGAGGGTAAAGACCAGGAAAACAATGAAATCAACTGTGTGCATGCTGATCTTTTTCTAAGATGACGCACCTATCGGTGTTTTGTAACGTTCCTGAGGGGTACAAAACGCATGCTGCAGAGTCATCCTATTAAATAATGTAATTCATGGCGAGACAAAAGATAAGAGCTTTGGTCGCAATTGCCCTGTGCTGCACTTGCGCATGGGGCCAGGACTACGAGACACATCGACAGTACCTGAGCGGTACGGGCTGCGACGATATGGTAGAATGGGACTTCCAATGTTCCGACGGGCGTAACAGCGGTAAGTGGACGAAGATTGGCGTGCCCTCGTGCTGGGAGCTGCAGGGCTTTGGTACCTACCAATACGGCATGCGCTTCTATGGCAAGGCCACCCCTGAAGGCATTGCCGACGAGAAGGGAACCTACAAGACGGAGTTCACGTTGCCCGAAGAATGGAGGGACTGGCAGGTACAGCTGGTCTTTGAAGCCGTCTTTACCGATGCCAATGTGACCATTAACGGACGGAAGGCCGGTAACGGGCTATACCAAGGGGGCTATACACGGCATACCATCGATGTGTCGGACCGTGTGTTCTTCGGCACCAGGAAGAACCGGCTCGAAGTGGAAGTGGCCAAGGAGAGCAGTAATCCGCAGGTGAACTTAGCCGAGCGCAGGGCCGACTATTGGAACTTCGGCGGCATCTGGCGTCCTGTGTTTGTGGTAGCCAAGCCGCCTCAGAACATACAGCGGGTGGCGATTGATGCCAAGGCCGACGGCCGTTTCATGGCCGACGTCTATCTGAACCGCGCCGTCAACGGCTGTTCCGTAAGTGTCGATATCATCGACACCAATGGTAAGAAGGTGGCGCAAAGCCCCTCCTTTGCCATTGCCAGCGATTGTGGCAAGGCCGATTTCATCGTCAACAGTCCCAAACTTTGGAATGCTGAGGAGCCCAATCTCTATACGGCTGTTTTCACCCTCAAGGACGCTAACGGAAAGCCCCTCCACGTGGAGCGGCAGAAGTTTGGCTTCCGCACCATTGAGTATCGTCATCAGTATGCTGGCGACCCGGATGACGGCGTGTTCATTAACGGTCAGAAGGTCATCTTCAAGGGCGTGAACCGCCACTCGTTCCGCCCGGAGAGTGGCCGCACGCTGTCGAAGGAGAAGAACATCGAAGACGTGAAGCTCATCAAGTCGATGAATATGAACGCCGTGCGTCTCTCCCACTACCCTGCCGACCCAGAGTTCCTGGATGCCTGCGACTCATTGGGGCTCTATGTGGAATGTGAGCAGCCCGGCTGGCACCATGCCCATGAGACGGTGGTGGGTTCGCAGATGGTGGAGGAGATGGTGACATGCGATGTCAATCACCCTTCCATCATCTTTTGGAGCAATGGCAACGAGGGCGGCTTTAATTTCGAGCTGGAGCCTGTCTTCAAGCAACTCGACCCCCAACAGCGCGTCGTACTCTACCCCTGGTCGAATCGCAATGGTTTCGAGACCAAGCACTACCGTTCGTGGGGCGAGACGGCCGACTATATGCGAAAGAAGGAGATATTCATGCCTACCGAGTTTCTGCATGGTCTATACGATGGAGGTCACGGGGCTGGTCTAAAGGACTACTGGAAGCTGATGATGTCGAATCCCCGTTGTGCCGGCGGCTTCCTCTGGGACTTGATGGACCAGGGAGTAGTACGCACGGATAAGAACAACATCATCGACTGCATGGGCAACTTTGGCTCCGATGGCATTGTCGGCCCCCACATGGAGAAGGAGGGCTCGTACTTTACCATCAAGGAAGTGTGGAGTCCGGTGCAGGTGATATCGTGGGACTACGACGGCATCAACATCAAGAACTGCTACGATTTCACCAACCTGAAGGACTGCCAATTCAGTTATAAGTTGCTTGAGATGCCTACCTACGGCCAATCGGAGGTGAAGGTCATCAAGGAAGGAAAATTCCCTTCGCCCGATATTGCACCAGGCAAAGGGGATAAACTCAAGTTGAAAAAGACGGATGCGGAAGTGATACAACTGACGGCCATCGACCCGCACGGTCAGGAGATCTTTACGTGGAGCCACAAGCACATGACAAAGGCTGGCCATCTGAACAAGAAAGTCCTGCGCGAGAACTCTCAGCAGTACACCTATACCGAGAAAGGCGACCAATTGCAGATTCAGCACGCCAACCGTCAATACACCTTCAGCAAGAAGACGGGCCTACTGATGGGCGTCAGTATCGGCGACAGGAAGTTGTCGCTCAGCAACGGGCCGCGCTTCGTGGCTGCCAAGCGTAGTGACCGTTCGGAAGACGGTTTCTACAACCACGACGACAAGGAGGCCTTCAAGAAGAAGACGCAATATACCGAGTATGCCGATCAGGGGCGGTTTGCCGGTTTCTCCTTCAGCGACAGCACATTGGTGGCCACATACCAGCATGGTTCTATTGAAAAGGTCACTTGGCGCTTCCTGGCCGATGGTGGTGTCTATATGAATGTGGACTACTATTTCAATGGTGTGGTAGACTTGATGGGCATCACGTTCGACTATCCCGAGAAGATGGTGAAGTCGAAACAATGGGTAGGCAAAGGCCCCTATCGTGTGTGGCAGAACCGAATGGAAGGGCCACAGATGGGACTTTGGCAGAACGACTATAACGACCCCATCCCTGGCGAGACGTTCGAGTATCCTGAGTTCAAGGGCTATTTCTCAAATGTCTCGTGGATGAGGCTGAACACGACCGAGGGTCAGTTGGGTGTTGAGGGCATCGGATTGAAGGTTGGCGTCTATACCCCTCGCGACGGTCGCGACCATATCCTCTACACCTTGCCCGAGACTGGCATCTCCATCCTGACGGTCATTCCTGCTGTACGTAACAAGGTGAACACCACCGACCTCAACGGACCCTCGGCGCAGCCCTATTGGAGCCAGGGCGAGGGCCACATCAATGCCATCCTACGTTTTGACTGAAAAGCCCCAACACAACCCCTCCCCCAAAGGGAGGGGCATTGAGAGAAAAAGATAAAATATGATATTTAAGAAAACCATCGTCAGTTTCCTGCTTTTGTTAAGCGCCCCTCTCTACGGGAGGGGTCAAGGGGAGGCTCCCTGGACCTTCTGGTACTGGATGTACGGGGCCGTCTCGGAGGCGGGCATCAAGGCCGACCTCCAGGCGATGAAGGATGTGGGATTAGGCGGCTGTTACCTGATGCCTATCCGTGGGGCCGCCGAGCACCCTGAGTATCAAGGCAAGGCCGATGCGCTGAGTGATAACTTCTGGCACATGGTAGACTACTCAATGGCCCAGGCCGATTCCCTTGGTCTGGGATTGGGCATTCATGTTTGCGACGGTTTTGCCTTGGCGGGCGGGCCGTGGATAACGCCCGAAGAGTCGATGCAGAAGATTGTCTTTTGCGATACGGTGGTCGGCGGCGGCAAGCACAGTTTCCTGATGCCCAAGCCTCAGCACTACGAGAATTACTATGAGGACATCGCGGTCTACGCCATTCCCATTGACTATTCACCATTGACCATTACCCATTGGAATGCACACCCCTCATCAACGGTCAACGGGCAATGGACAATGTTCAATGGCCAATACAACGACAAGGGCGTGTTTTGTGCTGATAACCCGTGCTGGATTCAGTACGAGTTCAACGAGCCAACCTTGGTACGCAGCATCGAGATAGAGCCTTCGAGCACGAATATCCAGAGCCAGCGGCTGCTGGTGAAGGCTTCCAACGACGGGTCTGTCTTCTACACGGTCAAGCAACTTACGCCGCCTCGACAAGGTTGGCAGAACACGGGGTTCAACACCACCTTCTCAATCCCACCGACCACAGCCAGATATTTCCGTTTTGAATGGACGCCAGAGGGTTCCGAGCCTGGGGCCGAAGACCTCGATGCCGCCAAGTGGAAGCCCGTGCTGCGACTGAAGAGCCTGCGCTTCAACAGTTGGCCGCTCATCGACAACTGGGAGGGCAAGGCCGGTTACGTTTGGCGCATCGCACCTGAAACGCCTGAGGCAGACGTGCCTGCCAAGGACTACCTCCGTCCGCAGGACATCATCTGTACGGAAATGCAGGACAATCAGCTCGACATCGACCTGCCTAAGGGCACTTGGCGCATCCTGCGCATGGGACACACCTCTACAGGCCACAGCAACGCCACAGCGGGAGGTGCCAAGGGATTGGAGTGTGACAAGTTCTCGCGAAAGGCTGTTGAGAAGCAGGTGGACGCCTGGTTTGGCCTGTTTATGCAGCGTCCCCACCATCAAGTCGTCCAATATCTGCACGTCGACTCGTGGGAGTGCGGCTCGCAGAACTGGAGCCGGAACTTTGAACAGGAGTTTGAGCGTCGCAGGGGCTACGGCCTGCTCCCCCTGCTGCCCGTATATGCCGGCGTGCCGATGGTGGGTGGTGAGGACGTGTTGCGCGACATCCGCAAGACCATCAACGAACTCATCAACGAGGTGTTCTTCTCGACGGTTGCCCGGAAGGCCAAGGAGTATGGTGTGCAGCTGTCGTCGGAAAGCGTGGCTCCCACGATGGTCAGCGACGGCATGGAGCATTATAAATATGTGGATGTGCCGATGGGCGAATACTGGCTCAACTCGCCAACCCACGACAAGCCCAACGACATGCTCGACGCCATCAGCGGAGCCCACGTCTATGGCAAGAACATTGTTCAGGCTGAAGGCTTCACCGAGGTGCGCGGCGTATGGGACGAAACGCCTGCCAGCATCAAGGCACTACTCGACCGCAACTTCGCCTTGGGCATGAACCGCCTCTTCTTCCACGTGAATACCCATAACCCCTGGCTCGACCGCAAACCGGGCATGACGCTCGACGGCATCGGACTCTTCTTCCAGCGCGACCAGACGTGGTTCGCTGAGGCAAAGCCCTTCATCGATTACATCACCCGTTGCCAGACGCTTCTGCAAATGGGCAAGCCGGTGGTGGATATAGCCGTCTATACGGGTGAGGAAGTGCCCTCACGGGCGTTCACCCCCGACCGTCTCGTGCCGATGCTGCCCGGCCTGTTTGGCGCAGAGCGTGTCACTTCTGAGCACAATCGTCTCGCCAATCATGGTTGCCCCATGATTGAAAGTCCCGTTGGCGTGCGCCACTCCGCTGGCATCCTCGATTTGAAAGACTGGATCAACCCCTTGCACGGCTATCAGTACGACTCGATGAACAAGGACGCCTTGCTCCATCGGCCTTTCCATTACAAGGTGTTGGTGGTGCCTTCCTGGGTGCTGGTCTCGGCCGAAGCCAAGGAGCGTATCGCCCAACTGCGAGAGCAGGGGGTGACCGTTTTGGACACTCCTTACGAAGGCAGCACCATCGGGCAGTTAGACCCTGATGTCGTTCTGCCTGAGGGTATCGCCTACGCCCATCGTGCTGGCGATGACTTCGACATCTACTTCCTCTCAAACCAGACCAACGTGGAGCAAACTTTCTCGCCCGTCTTCCGTCAGCAGCACGCTAACGCCGTGATTTATAACCCGCTGACAGACGAGCGTTTACGTTACGACGGCACCGTCTCGTTGCCACCCTACGGCTCAGCATTCGTTTGCTTAGGGCAAACCTTTTACTCCAGGGGGTGGAGTAAAAAGCTCCAAGGGGTGGAGCAAAGAGCTCCAGGGGGTGGAGTAAATGCTCAGCCCTGGGGTATCTCTTTCGTTGAGTCAGGCTTAGTGCTGGAAAGCCCGCAGCTCTTCGACTGGAGTCAGCATGAGGACTACAGAATTCGCTATTTCAGCGGTCATGCCCGCTATGCGACGACGTGGGAACTGAAGAAGAAGCAGGTGCCGCAGGGGCGTGCGTGGCTGTCGCTGCCCAACGTGAGGGACATCGCCCACGTCTGGATTAACGGCAGGGACTGCGGCATTGCCTGGACAGCTCCCTACGAGGTAGAGATAACAGGAGCCTTGCAGAAAGGCAAGAACAAAATAGAAATCGAGGTGGTCAACACGTGGCACAACGCTCTGCGCGGTATGGACCAAGGCAAGGCACCCTACGAGGGCATTTGGACCAACGCCAAGTATCGCACCAAGGGTGACGGCTTGCTGCCAGCCGGCCTCCTCGCCGAACCAGTAATCAAAACAGAGAAATAATATGAGGAAACTATGCTGCGCGATTATTGCGCTTGTGGGATTTACAGCCCATGCTAAGGTCAGACTGCCTCAGTTCTTCGGCGACAACATGGTGTTGCAACAACAGACGGAGTGCAACATCTGGGGATGGACGGAGCCTGGCAGAAAGGTGGTTGTCAATACGTCGTGGGACAAGAGCACTCATACGGCGACGGCCCGTAAGGACGGGCGGTTCGACGTGAAGGTGCCTACGCCCGGGGCTGGCGGGCCCTACAACATCAGCTTCAGGGATGGCGACGACTTTACGCTGAGCAACGTGATGATTGGCGAGGTGTGGATATGCTCAGGACAGTCGAACATGGAGATGCTGATGAAGGGCTACAAGGCTCAGCCGGTGGAGGGTGCCGTGGAGGAACTGCTCTGCTGCAAAGACGATGGGCTGCGTTTGTTCTATGGCAAGCGGATAGCATCGCTGGAGCCACAGCAGGACCTTGGCGGCTCCTGGCAGGAGGCCCATACTGCCAGCGTACGCGAGTTCTCGGCCACCGCTTATTTCTTTGGCAAGGCGCTGAGGAAGATGCTGGGTGTGCCGGTAGGCTTGATTTGTACGGCCTTCGGCGGTTCTGCCTGTGAGGCCTGGATGAAGGCCGACTGGCTGAAAGCATTTCCCAAGGTGCAGCAGACGATTACGGAAGAGGACGTCAGGAAGTTGCAGCAACGTTGTCCGACTGCACTCTACAACGGACAGCTCTCGCCCCTCGTGGGCTACGGCATCAGGGGTGCCATCTGGTATCAGGGCGAGGACAATGTACCGCGCTACGACTTCTACGCGCCCTTACTCTCGCGTATGATTCAGGGCTGGCGGGATGAGTGGAAACAGGGCGACTTCCCCTTCTACTACTGTCAGATAGCACCCTTCGACTATAGCGTTACTGACTGGGCACTCTACAACAGCGCCCTGCTCCGCGAACAGCAGCAGCAGGTCGAGACGATGGTCGAGAACTGTCGCATGGCGGTGCTCTTGGATACTGGCATCAAGGACGTCATACATCCTCGCAAGAAGCGCATAGCGGGCGAACGTCTCGCCATCCTCGCCCTCGCCAACACCTACGGCGTAAAGGGTTTGCCCGACTTCGCCAAATATAAAGAGGTGGAGTTTAGGAATGACACGGCGGTCATAGCCTTCGACCGCTCAAAGGAATGGGTATATTTCGAGAACGGTGGCACATCCGCGAACTTCGAGGTGGCTGGCAGCGACAAAGTGTTCCACCCTGCCTCGAAGGTATGGGTGAACCGCAACCGTGTCTACGTGATTTGCAACGACGTGAGACAGCCTGCGGCTGTGCGCTACGCCTGGCGCGACTGGGTGGTGGGCGACCTGATGCACGATGGGCTGCCCGTCTCTTCATTCCGTACTGATAACTGGTAAACGATGATGAAAAGACTGCTCTGCCTACTCTGCCTGCTGGGCGCGTTTGCCACCGTTAGTGCCGACTACGTGCCGCAAGACTATGTGTGGACGTCGCCAAGCCGTAACTCCAGCGAGTCGATGCCCTGCGGCGGTCACGACATCGGCATGAACGTGTGGGTGGAACAGGGTGACGTGCTCTTCTATATACAGCGGAGCGGCTGGTTCGACGAGAACAACACCCTGCTGAAAGCTGGGCGATGGCGCCTGCATTTGGACGATAACCCCTTCAGCGGCAAGGACTTCGAGCAACGGCTCTGCCTCGACGAGGGCTGCATCACCATCAAGGGTAGCGGCACGGAGCTACGCCTCTGGGCCGACGTCCACTCCCCCGTCGTGTTTGTTGCTTTGTCAAAGCAACACGCAGCACCAGCCACGCTAAGCTACGAAAGCTGGCGCTACAAAGACCGCCCCGTAACGAAGGCCGAGTGCCAGCAATGCTCCTACAAATGGATTATCCCCAACGACTGCGTGACCTTTGCCGACAGCATCCAGGCCAAGGACGACCGACTGACCTTCACCCACCAGAACCGTCAGGAAACGGTATTCGACTTCACCGTAGAGCGGGAACACATGAGCAGCGTGAAAGACCAGCTATACAACCCTATCGGCGGACTGCTGATGCAGGGAGAGATGCAGGCCGAGGGATTCCGTTTCGTGGGAACCAGCTTCGGCACTTACGCCTCGACCGATTACAAGAGCTGGAACTTCCGCAACGACAACCTCAAAGAAAGCACCATCCGCATTGCACTTACTTCTCACTTCTCACCTCTCACTTCTCACCTCTCAAGAGCGCGCAGCACCCAGTGGTGGCACAACTACTGGCAGCGCAGTTGGATACAGGTGGATACCGATGACGAAGCCGCCCGCACGATGGTGCGCAACTACGAATTGATGCGCTACATGCTGGGCTGCAACGCCTACGGAGAATGGCCCACGAAGTTCAATGGCGGACTTTTCACCTTCGACCCCGTCTATGTGGACTCCACCGCCACCTTCACCCCCGACTACCGCAAGTGGGGCGGCGGCACTATGACGGCACAGAACCAGCGGCTCGTCTATTGGCCCATGCTCAAGAGCGGCGACTACGACGTGCTACGTCCGCAGCTCGACACCTACCTGCGGATGCTGCCCAATGCCGTAGCATGGTCGCGTCAGCATTGGGAGCACGACGGGGCATGCTTCAGCGAACAGATTGAGAACTTCGGACTGCCCAACCCTGCCGAGTATGGCAAGCACAAGGACGGCGACGACTGGGGCGTGGAGAACAACCGATGGTTGGAGTACGAATGGGACACCGTACTGGAGTTTTGCATGATGGCTCTGCAGGCCGGCTACGACGAGGCCATACCGTTCACCAAGAGTTGCCTGCGCTTCTTCGAGGAGCATTACAAGCGCGACTCCCTGATGGTCGTCTATCCAGGGTCAGGTTGCGAGACCTATAAGATGGCCCGCAACCCATCGAGCACCATTGCAGCCCTCAAAGCCCTGTCGGCATACGCTACCCATCCACAGACGATACCACCGATTCCCCTGCACGTCATCGGTGGCGACACTTGCATCGCCCCTGCCGAGCATTGGGAACGCATACAGAACACGGAGACCCCGCAGCTCTATCCCGTCTTCCCCTGGCGCATCTACGGCGTGGGAAGACCACACCTTGACCTGGCACGAAATACCTGGTTCAAAGACCCGCACGCCTTAGAGATGCGTAGCACAAAAGGCTGGAAACAGGACAACATCTGGGCTGCATGCTTAGGTCTAACCGACGAAGCAAAGCACCTGAACACAAACAAGTTAAGCAACGGGCCGTATCGGTTCCCGGCTTTCTGGGACGCAGGCTTCGACTGGGCCCCTGACCACAATCGCGGGGGTGCCGGCATGATTGGTCTGCAGGAGATGCTGCTGCAGGAGGACCCCGACCACAACCCCGTCCTTTTCCCAGCCTGGCCCCGCGAGTGGAACTGCCAGTTCCGCCTCTACCTCTCAGGACAGCGTCGTGTTGACGGGGAAATGAAGGACGGAAAGATGTCATACACCATCGGCGGCATTCCAGCCAAGCCTGTCGTCACGAAGACGATGTGCAACTACCAGAGTGAGCAAACAGCCATCGTCGACGGTAAGGAGAAGGTCCGCGTCGGCTGGCAATATACCGGTGGTCTGCATATTCCCGCAATGCAGGAGTCTTGTCACATCGTTATTACTGAGCGTCACACGGGACGGAAGGTCTACGATAAGCAGACGGACACCAGCGAAAGCCAGTTTGTAGAGCTGCCTCGACTGAAGCACAATGCCTACGGCTATCAATGGAAAGTAAGAATCAAAGCAGGTGGCGTGTTCTCGGACTGGAGCGAGGAACAGACCATCCGCGTGATGCCTGAGATGAAGTCGCCGACATGGATTGGCGCCATAACAAAGAAAGCAGCTCACATTCCCGACGGTCGCTGGGCAAATACCGAGTTCAAGAAAGACGGTTTCAAGGCACAATGGGCCGACGTTGACACGCTCTCGGCCAAAAGCATCGTGCTGCGCAAGAACTGCATGCTGCAGAAAAAAGTAGCCGATGCCATCGTGTATATCTGTGGCTTAGGTCACTATGAGTTGTATATCAACGGCATGAAGATTGGTGACAGCGCCTTTGCGCCCCTGTGGAGTGAATACAGCAAGACGGTCTATTATAACGTCCACGATGTCACGAAGGCTTTGGAACGTGGCGGTCCCCATGAGTTGGAGGTGCTGTTAGGCAATGGCTTCTTCAACGTCCAGCGTAGCGGTCGCTACAGCAAGCTCCAGACGAGTTTCGGTCCGCCGCAGCTGTTCTTCCGCATGGACATCACCTACGACGACGGTTCGAAGGAACAGATTGTCAGCGACCAGAGCTGGAAGTGGGACTTGAGTCCCATCACCTTCAACAGCATCTACGGCGGCGAGTCGTACGATGCTCGGATAGAGACACAGCAATGGAAGCCCGTGGTCATCACCGAAGGCCCCGAAGGTCAGCTTCGTCCCGAGACCTGCCAGCCCGTGAAGGTGATGGAACACTACGACGTGGCCTCGTGGAATCCCGCGACATCGGTGGCCGACATGGGGCAGAACCTCGCTGGCTTCCCCGAAATAACCGTCAGCGGACAGCGGGGGCAGAAGGTCAAGCTGCTGGTATCGGAGCGCCTAACCACGCAGGGCACCTGCGACCAGAGCCAGACAGGCCGTCCGCACTACTACGAATACACGTTGAAAGGCGAAGGACGCGAACTGTGGCAGCCTCGTTTCTCGTACTACGGCTTCCGCTATATTCAGGTGGAGGGTGCCGTGATGGAAGGGCAGCCTAATCCCAATGGTCTCCCGGTTGTCCACAGGCTCCGCAGTTGTTTCGTCTATAATAGTGTGCCAGAAGGTTCAGCCTTCTGGTGCAGCAACGACCGCTTCACGAAGACCCACCGGCTCATCGAACGCGCGGAGCGCAGCAACATGCAGGCCGTGATGACCGACTGCCCCCACCGCGAAAAGCTCGGCTGGCTGGAGCAAGACCATCTCTGCGGCCCGTCGCTGTTCTATAACTTCGACATGACGCGCCTTGTGCCGAAGATTATACGCGACATCGTGGACACGCAACAGCCCAACGGCATGGTGCCAACCACCGCCCCTCAGTACGTCAGCTTCGGCAACCTGTTCGACGACTCTCCCGAATGGGGCTCGACGCTCATCATCCTGCCCTTCCAATATTATGATATGTACGGCGACTCAACCCTCATCGTCGATAACTACGTGCCGATGCGCCACTACGTGGACTACCTGACGAGCCGTGCCGAGGATGGCATCGTGAGCCACGGACTGGGCGACTGGTACGACTACGGCCCGGGAAAGGCAGGATTCTCGAAGAACACACCCGTGCCGCTCGTGGCGACGGCACACTACATCTACGACCTGCAACTTGTAGCCGAGGCGGCGCGCATGACGGGCCGTAAGGCTGATGCAAAGAAGTACGGAGCACTCTACCAGAAGACGGTCGATGCCTTCAACCGCCACTTCTACAAGCCCGACTCCTGCTACTATGGCACGGGCTCGCAGACCTCGAACGCCTTGCCGCTGTTCCTCGGCATCTGTGGCGATAACAAGGAGGCCGTGCTGCAAAGCCTCGTCAACGACATCCACGCCCACGGCGACCGGCTGACCACAGGCGATGTCGGCAACCGCTACCTCTTCCGCGTGCTGGCCGACAACGGCCTGAACGACCTGCTCTACCGCATGCTGAACCATGAGGAAACGCCCGGCTACGGTTTCCAGATAGTGCAGGGCGCAACCACACTTACCGAACAATGGGACCCTCGCCAGGGTGCCTCGGAGAATCACTTCATGCTGGGGCAGATTGACGAATGGCTGTTCCGCTCACTCAGCGGCATACGTCAGCAGCCCGGAACTCACGGCATGCGCCATCTCGTCATCGACCCTGCTCGCGTCAACGGCATCGGTGCTGTCAGCACCATCATCCACACGCTCTACGGCGAGGTGAAGGTTGACATGAGCAACTACGGCAACCTCCAGGTGACAATACCCGGCGGATGCGACGTGCAAATAAGAAAACAAACGCTAAATACTAATGACAATGATTAAAAGACATCTTTGTGCCATCCTTATTACGGCATCAGCAGTTATGAACGCTACTGCACAGAACATCGACTTCGACCTGCCGGGCAAAACCGCCCCAGGCAAGGATACCGAAATCAACTACATCTCGTGGGCCGTGCCCCGTGCTACAAGCGACACCAAGACATTTGACAACGGCATGACCATCAAGATAAGTGCCGGAGGGGCCGCCAAGGACGTCGGCAGCAACTGGAGCAAGACCGACGTGGAGACCAAGGGACTGAGGGTGATTGCCGACGAGGTGCTGGCAACAAACATCGTGGACGGCAACCTTACCAATATCGACAATGCCCCGACGTCGCTCATACTGACCATCACGGGCATGACGCCAGGCAAGCACACGCTGAAGGCTTACCACAACAACTCGGACAAGAACCAGGTGCAGCCGCTGATTGACGTCAGCGTCGATGGCACCGTAGTGGCCACAGGACAGAAGTTCACCTCGGCGGCACAGAGCACCATCGAGGCAGGCTCGTCGTTCATCACCTTCCACGTGACTGAAGGGCAGCCCGTGGTGATAGCCTATACCACCATGCCCGAAGCGGGTAAGACCTACACCAACACCCGTGCGATGATCAACGGTCTGGAGTTTGACGTTGCCGAGATGACTGCTTCCGACCCTCAGCCCGCCAACCATGATTTCCACGCAGGTACGGATGACGGCACCATCCAGTTCTCATGGGTGGCAGCAACGGGTGCCGTGAGCCATAAGCTGGTGTTAGGCACCGACTCGGCCACAGTGGCTGAGTCAAACAACTACGAATACGAGGGAACGGCTGCACAGTACACGAAGCATGGCCTCTCGTCGATGCAGCGCTATTGGTGGCGCGTCGATGAGGCAGATGCCTCGGGCAACGTCTACAAGGGCACAGTCTGGAGCTGTCAGTCCTGCCAGTTGGCTTTCCCGGGAGCTGAGGGATATGGCCGCCACGCCATCGGCGGGCGCGGAGGTAAGGTGTACCATGTGACGAGCCTCGGTGGCGGCAAGGAACCCGGAACGCTGCTCTACGGACTGACGGAGATGAACGAGCCCCGCTACATCGTGTTCGACGTGAGCGGTATCATTGAACTCGACTTCAACGCGAACTTCATCAGACCATACGCCACCATTGCCGGACAGACGGCACCGGGTAAGGGTATTTGCATCAAGGCATCGAACATCAACGTCGGCTCTGACGTCATCTGCCGGCATATCCGTTTCAAGCGTGGACTCGGTGTGTACGGCGAGAATACGGGTAATGCGATGGGTATGTCGGGGGCCGACCACGCTATCGTTGACCATTGCACAGCTGCCTGGGGTACGGACGAGACGGTGAGCGGACGTGGGGCGCTGAATATCTCGTTCCAGTACAACGTCATATCGGAGGCGCTGGGCATCACGGGCCACAAGAACTATGCCGACGGCACCAATCATGGATATGCAGCCACCATCGATGGGCGCAACGGCTCGTGGCACCACAACCTGCTGGTAAACTGCGAGGGCCGCAACTGGAGCATGGGCGGCGGTATGGACGGACAGAACCGGCCCATCGGCGGACTCGACCTGTTCAACAACGTGTGCTACAACTGGCACAACCGTACCACCGACGGCAATTGCCACGCTGTGAACTTCGTGAACAACTACTACAAGATGGGGGCCGACACCCGCAAAACCATCCTATTCACCCAGGACTTCGAGGATGCCATTGCCCCCGACGGCGTTGACCAGGCTTATATCAAGGGCAATATCCGCGAGAACAAGAACCACACGCTGACGCAGGATGCCGTCAACGAGACCTACAACGCCACGGGTAACATTCCCACCACCTACCAATATCGTGTGAGCCAGCCTCTGTTCGAGAGCTACGCCACCATCCACTCGGCTAAGGACGCTATGAAAATCGTCACCAGCTATGCTGGAGCCACCATGCCGATGCGCGACGAACATCACCAGCGAAACATCCGCGAAACACTCGACGGCACCTACACCTACATAGGCTCGAAATCGAAAATCAAGGGAGAAATCGACACGGAGGCCGACATCACCGAGCATGCCGCTGGCAAGGGCTGGGAGACGTACCCCGAAGAACGGCGTGCCGCCGACTGGGATACCGACCAGGACGGCATGCCCGACTGGTATGAGCACCTCGTCGGCAGCAATGCCAACACCGCCAATCAGAACGACGACCCCAATGGCGACGGATGGACGTTGTTAGAGGACTATCTGGAGCTGATGGCTCATCCATACGTCGAAATGGCGTCAAACGGCGAGGCTACGATAGACGTGAAGCCCTACTTCTCCGGATTCTACGGACAGAACGGCAAGTCGGTGACACCCACCTACCGCCTGCCTCTTGCTCCCAATGGCGTCTTCGGAGCCACGATGGAGGGCTCGGCGCTGAAGGTATTTGCCCTCCAGCCCAACGCTCAGGGCGTGTATAGCATCGATGTAACCGTCGATGACGGCGAAACCACCTTTACCCAGCGTTTCGGCATCATCATCACCGCCGATCCTACTGCCATCCGCAAACCCATCGTCGACATCGACCAGATAGAAGCCGCAAAGCGAGAGTTCTTCACCACCGATGGCCATCAAGTCACCACCCTCAGTCCGCATGGCGTCTACATGATGAAGGTGACCGACAAGCAGGGCGTCGTCCACACGGCAAAAATCATAGCCCGGTAAATAAGCATACCAACAACGAATCCCGCTGAATTCAGCGGGATTCCATCTTTTCTATGCGGAGAGAACAGGATTCGAACCTGCGAACCGGTTTTGCCGGTTACACGCTTTCCAGGCGTGCCTCTTCAACCACTCGAGCACCTCTCCTTGCGTTTGCGGGTGCAAAGGTAATACTTTTAAGTGAAAAGTGAAAAGTGAAAGTGAAAAATTAATATTCTTTATCATTTAACGTTGAATATGCGAGCCACATTGTCGTTGGTGGCATCGGCAATGGCTGCCTCGCTGACGTTGTAGGCCTCGGCCAGCTTGTGCAGCACGTGCAGGGTATAGGCAGGCTCGTTGCGCTGACCACGCATAGGGACAGGAGCCATGTAGGGGGCATCTGTCTCGAGGACTATACGGTCGAGCGGCACCACCTTGGGCAGCACTTCAGGCAGATGAGATTTCTTGAACGTCAGCACGCCACCTATGCCTAAGACGAAGCGGTCGAACTGCAACAGTTCGCGAGCCTCCTGTTCGTTGCCGGTGAAACAGTGGAACACGCCGCCTGGCAGGTCGCGTGCATACCTTTTTATTATGCTTACCAGCTCGTTCTGGGCTTTGCGGCAATGAATCATCAGGGGCAGTTGCGTCTCTACCGACCACTTTACCTGCTCCTCGAAGGCCTCCAACTGCTCTTGCTCGAATTCACGACTCCAGTAGTAGTCGAGGCCCACCTCGCCGATACAATTGACAATGGACAATTGAGAATTGAGAATGGTCTTGATGGCACTCAGTTGCTCACGCCAGTCGGCCCGCACTTCCTCGGGATGCAGTCCAACCATCGGGTAGAGATAGTCAGGGTATTGCTGACAAAGACTGAGTATGCGGTGGGACGTTGTCAGGTCGATGGCAGGAACGAACAACTTCCCTACCCCAGCCTCACGGGCACGCTGAATCACCGCCTCGCGGTCGTCAGCAAACTCCTCGCCGTCAATATGGCAATGGGTATCTGTTATGTTGAGCATTCTGCATTGAACGTTATTTGTTCCGCTTCATCATTTCGTTTGTGTAGTCGAGCAGCATCGTCTTGCGCTCATCGGGGACGCTGACTCGGTCCAGGTACTTGCGGCACTCGTCGAAGTAGTAGTTGATTTTCTGCTCGCAGAGCTGACGGATGCCTATCTGGTCGTAGAGGGCGGTGACGGCACTCACCTTCTCGTCGCGGTTGAAGTCGGTAGCCTCAATCCATCGCGTCAGCTCGCGGCGCTGTTCCTCTTTGGCACGGTTCACCGCATTGATGAGCATGTAGGTCTTCTTGTTCGACGTGATGTCGCCGCCTATCGTCTTGCCAAACACCTTCGGGTCGCCGTACACATCGAGCAGGTCGTCCTGCAACTGGAAGGCCAGCCCCAACTGCTCACCGAACTTATAGAGGTTCTCGACGTCCTCGTCGGATGCATCGGCCAGGATGCCACCTATCTTCAGCGCACAGGCCAGCAGCACACTGGTCTTCAGCCTGATCATCTCTATGTACTCGTCTTCGGTGACGTCGTTGCGTGTCTCAAAGGCCATGTCATACTCCTGGCCCTCGCCTATCTCCAACGCCGTCTCGGTAAAGACGTCGAGCACCGCCTTCAGGTGGCGGGCGTCACATTGCTGCATGCGCTGGTAGGCCAGCACCTGCATGGAGTCGCCGCTCAGTATGGCCTTGTTGGCATCCCACTTCTTGTGCACGGTGTCGTGTCCGCGCCTCATGTCGGCGTTGTCCATCAAGTCGTCGTGCAGCAAGGTGTAGTTGTGGTACGTCTCAATGGCCACGGCCTGCATGAGTATTCGCTCCGGGTCGTCCTTGTACAGGTTGTAGGCCAGCATCATCAGTACGGGCCGAATACGCTTGCCGCCGATAGACAGCACATAGCTGATAGGTTCATACAGCGACGCCGGACGTCGGTCGTAGGTCAGATGCTCCAAAAAGTCGTTGACCTTGTTCAGTAATTGTTCCGAGTTATACATAATCATTAAAGTTTAAACACTATTGGAATGCACACCTGCGTACGGCATGGCTTGGCGTCCTGCATGCCAGCCTTCCACTTGGGCATCATCCGCAGCACCCTCAACGCCTCACGGTCGAGGCTGGGGTCCACCGGCTTCACTATCTCAATGTCGCTGACGGTGCCGTCCTTGTTCACAATAAACTGTGCCACGACTTTCCCCTGCACCTTGTGCTGCTGTGCCGCAGTCGGGTATCGCAGGTTCTTCGTCAGCCACTTCATGAACTCCGTAGCACCGCCGGGAAACTCGGGCAGCTCCTCCACCACCCGGAAGTTCAGCGGATTGTTCTCCATATCCAGCACCGTCGGCTGCTCAGGGTTCTCGGCCTCGTCCACGGTTTTCAGCTCCACGTCGTTCTCGGGCGGGGCTATCTCGTCGTCCTTCAGTTCCACCTGCGGTTCATCCTCTACCACGTTGAACTGCTCGGCCGACTGCGGACGCTCCTTTACCTGCTCCTTTATCAGCGGTATGCGCTCCTCCTCTTTCAGCGCCTCCAGGTCCAGCTCCTTCACTATGTTCTCCAGCGTCTCCAGGTCGTAGTCATCGGAACTGGCCCCCCAGTCGTACTCCATTGCCACGAACAGCACCGACAGCACAAGAATCACTCCCAAGAAGAACCCCTGCGTACGCTTGCCATCCAAGTCGGCCTTCGAACTTTTCTTTATTTCCATAATAAAAAGGCGCCTTTTTCCGTTATATAACAAAAAATGCGCCACAAAGGTACGAAATAATTCATAATTCATAATTCACAATTCATAATTATTTTCTAACTTTGCGCCCGAATTTAGAATATTTAGATGAAGAGAGCCGTTTTAGCCACCGTTTTACTGTCATCTGTGCTTCATGCAGGAGCACAGGAGAGTCAGACCGTCTATAATTTCCTGCGACTACCCGTCAGCGCCCACGCAGCGGCACTCGGCGGCTCCGGCATCACACTCATCGAGGACGATGCCACGCTTATTTTCCACAACCCATCGCTCATCAACAACATCTCCGACCGCACCCTGAACCTCAACTTCATGACCTACATGGAGGGAGCCACTACCGCCAGCGCGTCGTTCATCCGTGCTGCCGGCGAACGAGGCACATGGGGCATCACGGGCCAGTTCATGAGCTACGGAACCATGAAGGAAACCAACGCCTCGGGCCAGCAGACGGGTGAGTTCTCGGCCAAGGACATTGCCCTCGGAGGCTCCTTTGCCTACTCTCTAAGCGAGCAGTTCACAGGCGGCATCACAGCCAAGTTCATCGCCTCCTATATAGGCCAGTACAACTCACTCGGAGCCTGCGTCGACCTCGGTATCAACTACTACAACAGCCAGAGCGAGCTGTCAGTCTCGGCCGTTGCCCGCAATCTCGGCGGACAGCTGTCAGCCTACGAGGACGACTTCGAGCGCATGCCGCTCGACCTGCAGCTGGGCGTCACCAAGAGGCTGCTCGGCTCCCCCCTGCGCCTGTCGGCATCACTCGTCAGGCTCAACGACTGGCAGTACGGCCTGGGCAAGCACATCGTCATCGGTGCCGACCTCATCCTGTCGCCCCAGTTCTACATCGCCGCAGGCTATAACGCCATGCGCGCCTCGGAAATGAAAATAGCCGAGGACGACGGCTCCAGCGCCCACGGAGCAGGACTATCCATCGGCGCCGGACTGCAACTGGAGCGCCTGAAGCTGCATGTAGCCTACGCCAAGTACCACGTCAGCACCGCCTCGCTGCTCGTCAACCTGGCTTATAGCCTATAAGTCACATTAGTCACATTAGCCACATAACACCCATAGAATATGAAGAAAATTACCATTGCCATTGACGGCCACTCATCGTGCGGCAAAAGCACTATGGCCAAAGACCTGGCCCGCCGAGTGGGCTACATCTACGTCGACACCGGAGCCATGTACCGCTCAGTCACTCTCTATGCACTACGCAACGGACTGTTCAACGAGGACGGCAGCATCAAGACCACTGAACTGGAGCAGCAGATGCCCCAAATCCGCATCACCTTCCAGCTGAATCCTGAAACAGGACGCCCCGACACCTACCTCAACGGCGAGTGCGTGGAACAGACCATCCGTTCGCTCGAAGTCAGCAACCACGTCAGCCCCATCGCCGCCCTGCCCTTCGTACGCACGGCGATGGTGGCCCAGCAGCAGGCGATGGGACAGGACGGTGGCATCGTCATGGACGGGCGCGACATCGGAACCGTAGTATTCCCCCACGCCGAACTCAAAGTCTTTGTCACAGCCTCGGCACAAGTGCGTGCCCAGCGCCGCTACGACGAGCTGCAGCAAAAGGGCATGCCCGCCGACTACGACGAAATACTGCGCAACGTGCAGGAGCGCGACTACATCGACTCTCACCGCGAAGTGTCGCCCCTACGCCAAGCCGATGATGCCCTGCTGCTCGACAACAGCCACATGACCATCCCCGAGCAGAACGAATGGCTCATGCAACGGTTCCTGGAAAGAACAGCGTAATAAATATCCACGAAAGAAGAGGTGGAACGAGTAATCGTCGTTATCCCCATAAAAAATCTGCCGCCCTCCATAAGGAAGAGCGGCAGTTTTTAATAGGGTCACAATTGTCAATTGTCAATTACCAATTGCCTAAGGCTCCGGCTGATCCTGCTCCTGCAGCGCCAAGCTGGCAATGGGCACTCGCGTCTGGTAACGCTTCACCTTACCCTCCACCGTCACCTTGTGGACGGTAATCAGGTCGCGCATCTCGAACACGCAGTCACCCTTCAGGTTCCTTGAGGTCAGCTCCTCACCCTTGGCGCCCTCGGGCAGGAAGCGCAGGTGGACGCCCTCAATCTGCACGGTGGGGTCGTAGGCCAGGGGAGACTCCACGCCACCCTTCTTGTTCTCGATGGTGGGGT
>CAMVLT010000026.1 GCA_947168395.1 uncultured Prevotellaceae bacterium
CCTGCTTCTTGTACTACTTGTCTGTTTATGTAAGCCTTTCAAAGATCGCTCTCTTATTTTGCGGGTGCAAAGGTACGACTATTTTCCGAATCACCAAAACTTTTTGGCAAAAAAATCACTTTTTATACGGTAAAAAATACACTTCTTGATTAGCGTCAATTCTAAAAGAGCTTACACCTTATAATATATTTATATATAGGCTAAAAACGCACTTATAGACTATAGATATAGATGTCGCATGAGTATAATATATCACACGCAAATACGGCATCACATGGCAGATGCCACCTTTTTATATTATTTAGAGCAGAAAGCTGCATAAATATTTGGCTATAACGAATAAAATATGTACTTTTGCAGCCGAATTTTGAATAAATATTCTCATGAAGACTAAGAACAACCGATTAGAGGCCCTCCGGATGATTATCTCCAGCCAAGAATTAGGCAGCCAGGAAGAGCTGCTTTCCGCCCTGCAGAAAGAGGGTTTCCAACTGACGCAGGCCACACTGAGCCGCGACCTGAAGCAGTTGAAAGTAGCCAAAGCATCGTCGATGAGTGGCAACTACGTATACGTACTACCCAACGACACGATGTACAAACGGGTATCAACACCCAGCAAAGTGCGCGAAATGATGGAGGTGCCCGGTTTCCTGAGCATCAATTTCTCCGGCAACATGGGTGTCATCAAGACCCGGCCGGGTTATGCCAGTGCCATTGCATGGAACATTGACGGCAGCGACATACCACAGATTATCGGAACCATAGCCGGCGACGATACCATCTTCATCGTCATCAAGGAAGGTGTCAGCCACCGGGATGTCATCAATGCATTGAGAGAAGTCGTACCAAACATCAAGTAATTGACAATTGAAAAAATAGAATTCAATGGAACAGGAAACTGAAATTGAAGTATTAGTAGCGGGGCCGGAGCACGAAAAGTACGTCGACACCATTCTTGATACCATTGCCGAGGCAGCGAAAGTGCGCGGCACAGGTATTGCCAAGCGTACACACGAGTATCTGACCAAGAAAATGATGGAAGCCAAAGCCGTCATCGCACTGGCCAAGGACGGTCGCTTTGCCGGATTCAGTTATATTGAGACATGGGAGAATCAGCAGTATGTGACGACCTCTGGTCTGATAGTGCATCCCGACTTCCGTGGCCATCACGTTGCTAAACGCATCAAGGACCTGACGTTCACACTGGCCCGTACCCGGTGGCCTCACGCCAAAATATTCTCGCTGACCAGCGGTGCTGCCGTCATGTCGATGAACACGGCTTTGGGCTACCAGCCCGTCACTTTCGCCGACCTGACCGATGATGAGGCATTCTGGAAGGGTTGCGAGGGCTGTGTCAATGTCGACGTGCTGCACCGCACCGGCCGTAAATACTGCATCTGCACGGCAATGCTATATGACCCGACGGAGCACCTGCCCGCCAAGTTGTCCGACGAGGTTATTTCACGCATCAAGCATTTACAGGAGTTAGAGGAATCTTAGCCCTCTGAATCAGGGGGAACGGGGGCCTGAACAGGCGCAGGCCCCTCACATTATAAACATTAACCGGTCTGATATTATCGCTTGTTCAGACCCCCTGCCCCCTAATTAGGGGGTTCAGAGCAATGAAGAAAAAAGTAGTAGTAGCCTTTTCTGGTGGGCTTGACACCAGTTACACCGTGATGAAACTTACTCAGGACGGCTGGGATGTCTATGCCGCCTGTGCCAATACTGGCGGTTTCTCGGCCGAGCAGTTGAAAACCAATGAGGAGAACGCCTATAAGCTGGGGGCCAAGGCCTACGTGACGCTTGACGTGACCCAGGAGTATTACGAGAAGTCGCTGAAATACATGGTCTTCGGCAATGTGCTGCGCAACAACTGTTACCCCATTTCGGTATCCAGCGAGCGCATCTTCCAGGCCATCGCCATTGCCCGCTATGCCAAGGAAATTGGTGCCGATGCCATAGCCCACGGTTCAACGGGTGCCGGCAACGACCAGATACGTTTCGACATGACATTCCTCGTCATGGCTCCCGGCGTGGAGATTATCACCCTGACCCGCGACAAGAAGCTGACGCGCAAGGAAGAGGTGGACTATCTGAACGAGCACGGTTTCTTTGCCGACTTCACCAAACTGAAGTACAGCTATAATGTCGGCATCTGGGGCACCAGCATCTGCGGTGGCGAGCTACTCGACCCCACCCAGGGACTACCCGAAGAGGCTTACCTAAAGCACGTCACCGCCAAGGAGCAGGAATCGCTGCTGAAGATTCAGTTCGAGAAGGGCGAGATTGTCGGCGTCAATGGTGAACACTTTGACGACCACATAAAAGCTATCCAAAAGATTGAGGAGATTGGTGCCAGCTACGCCATCGGCCGCGATGCCAACGTGGGTGACACGATTATCGGTATCAAGGGGCGTGTAGGCTTCGAGGCAGCAGCCCCCAAGCTGATTATCGAGGCACACCGTCTGTTAGAGAAGTCGACGTTATCGAAATGGCAGCAGTACTGGAAGGATCAGGTGGCCAACTGGTACGGCATGTTCCTGCACGAGAGCCAATACTTAGAGCCTGTGATGCCCGACATCGAGGCCATGCTGACCTCGAGCCAGCGCAACGTCACGGGTACAGCCATTCTGAAACTCCGCCCCTATGGCTTCGAGACCGTCGGCATCGACAGTCCGAACGACCTGACGAAGTCGAAACTCGGTGAATATGGTGAGACGCAGACGGGCTGGACCGCAGACGAGGCCAAGGGCTTCATCAAGGTCAGCAGTACACCGCTACGCGTGTACTACGGCATTCACAAAGATGAACAGAGATGATAGAGAACAAAGATTTAAAGATTTAGAAGATTTTCTCTGAGTTATTGGAAAAATCTTGGAAATCTTAATAATCTTTGTTCTATAAAATGAAACAATTATGATAAAAATAGGAATTCTTGGTGCCGCCGGCTACACAGGCGGTGAACTCATCCGCCTGCTGCTGAACCACCCCGAGGCGGAGATTGTATTTGCCAACTCAGAGAGCAACGCGGGGAATCTGGTGAGCGACGTGCATGAAGGGCTGGTCGGGGACACCGACCTGCGCTTTACCGACGCGATGCCCTTTGAGGATGTCGACCTCGTGTTCTTTTGTTTCGGTCACGGCAAGAGCGAGGCGTTTCTCAAGGAGCATACGATACCCGAGGGCGTGAAGATTATCGACCTGGCCCAGGACTTCCGCATAAAGGGCGACCACGACTACGTCTACGGGCTGCCCGAGATTAACAAGGCGGAGATTCAGAAGGCGCAGCACGTGGCCAATCCCGGCTGCTTTGCCACCTGCATCCAGCTCGGACTGCTGCCCGCCGCCAATCTGAACCTGCTGAAGTACGACGTCAGCGTGAACGCCATCACAGGCTCCACGGGTGCAGGCCAGAAGCCTGGCGCCACCACCCACTTCTCGTGGCGCAACAACAACCTCAGTATTTACAAGCCTTTCCAGCACCAGCATATCGCCGAGATACGACAGTCGCTGGCTCAAGTACAGGGACACTTAGACGTCGATATCGACTTCATCCCCTATCGCGGCGACTTCGCCCGTGGCATTTTCTGCACGGAGGTCATCCGAACGAAGGCCCCCGCCGACGAGGTTATCCAGGCTTACAAGGACTTCTATGCCGAGGCCGCCTTTACGCACTACAGCGACAAACCGCTGGATCTGAAGCAGGTGGTAAACACCAACAAGTGTCTGGTGCATATTGATGCCTTCGACAACAAGCTGCTCGTCACCTCGTGCATCGACAACCTCTTGAAAGGTGCTGTCGGCCAGGCCGTACAGAACATGAACCTCATGTTTGGCATCGACGAGACGGCAGGACTCAAGCTGAAAGCCTCAGCATTCTAAACAACATACCAAGACAAAGCCCGGCATGGTTGCCGGGCTTTGTCTTTGAATCAAAACACTATCTTCTTGTGCAGAATGACATTGTTATCCAGCCACACCTTTATGATATGTAAACCGCACAATTCAAGCGGTATACTGAGGCTGCGTGAGCTTATAACACTCCAGAAGACGGTCTTCCCGCTCAAATCAACTATTTCTATTCTTTGGGGCAAAGCTGAAGAAGAGATGTTGATGGCGTGATTGCTGTATTCCAATTCTGCTGTTTCACATCCAAAGGCCCGTATTCCTGTTGTTGTCTGCAAAGGCACATAGCCGCTTTCATCAACGATGGCCTGTCCCTGTTCGATTGTAAGAAAGTCGAATATTCTGTAAGCCACAGAAGACTTGTCAATATCGGAACGCACGGCTGTGTATACATTCGACGAATATGGATAGGTGCCGTTTATGATGTTCTCCTTGGTCATTGCCACACCATTCACCCCGATTGCCTTCGTGCTGCCAGTTCCAACCATGACCTTGTAATAGTAAAAAGGCGTAAAAGCTAAGCCCGCCGTATCTTGTTCGATTTGGTAATAGGGAATCATCATGGTTCTGCCTATCTGCATTTCAGGGAAGTCCTTGATGGCCAGCCCTTTCATAACCATCATCTCAAACTTCTCCTGACTGCCAGAGTTTCTGTTTCTTACATAAGGTTTCATCTCGCAATCCAGTCCACCTACCGCTGCCCAGTTCAGGATGATAAGTTGCTTATTCATATTCTTCACTTTGATTGATTAGAGTGCAAAGATACGAAAAGTTCCTAATAACGCACAACTTTGGGAGGAGAATTATGAGAAAAGGACTTATGGAATGTGAAAAATGCTGCTTATAGAACCATTATCGGCGAAAAAGTAGTAACTTTGCAGCAAATCAGAAAAGAGAAGAACTGAATCAATATGAAACAAATCGTCATCGCCGCACTTCTGGCCCTCGTTGCTGTGATGCCAGTTGCATCACAGCAACGTGATATTTGTCCCTTCGTGCAAATCACACCGGAACGTTTACCCAACCTGACGATACCACGCAGCGGCCACTGCATTTTCTATGTCAACGGAGATTTGACCGTGGCAGGTGGTCACACCACCAGCTTCGTGCCCACACCTACAGCCGAGTATTATGACGGCACCAAATGGCACCAAGTAGAGATGGCCTACAGCCACGACAACAGCTTTACAGTGGTGTTACATTCTGGCGAGGTCATTATCGGCGGCGGTCATGAAGAACCCTTAGGTATCGGCCAAACCTTCATGTTGGAACGCTACAATCCTATGACACATACCTGCGAAGGCTTTGGCTGTTTAGATCGGCGCCGCTCACTGGCCAATGCCACTCTGTTGGACAACGGATGCGTCATCATTAGCGGTAATCACTATGCCGACGATGCCATTGGCTGCTACGACGGACACAGTCAAGTGGGGCACGTCAAGGACGTGGTGCAAGGGCGATCTAATCCCTACATTCTTCCTGTGACCAGCGATGATGCCGTCATCATCGGAGGCTGCGACACCCGCCAAAAAACACCTGACACCATCTGGGCCGACCGAGTAAAGGGCGAAGCCTTCCATGTGCCGCTGTTAGAACGATGGAAACTGGTGTACACCGACCAGCCTTTCAACAGTTTCATCTGCGCCACCAGCGACCACAACTACCTGCTGACGGCTACCGACGAGAGTGGGCAGTTAGGTATCGTCGAGATGCACGACACCTGTTTCTCACTACTGCCCACAGCCTGTCCTATACCCATGCAGAGTCAGTGGGGGCCCATTTTCTACAAAGGCCCCGTTATTGTCGACAGCCTGCGTCAGCGGGGCTATGTCATGGGTGTTGACAGCCTGTATCACCGCCAATACATTCTCTCCATCGACTATGCCCGACAGCCTGCAGGGCTGACGCTCTACTATACCGACTCGATGGAGCAAGCCACCATTACCATTCCTGTGGTGACCCCCGACGGCGACCTGATATTGGCAGGCGGCATTCCCAATAACAACTACAAGCCGCTCTCCACCGTCTGGCTCTACCACTTCGGCACGGCACCTTCTTCAGATACCCTTCACGCTGCACTTATCCCCATCTGGTTGTGGGTAGTTTTGGCCGTGGTAGCGGTTGGTGTGCTCGCGTACATATTTTTATATGTTCGCTGCAGGAAGAACAGGGCTGTCGTCATTTCTCCCATTTCGGACGATGCCGGCAACAAGACCGCAGAGCTCATGGAGCGCGTCTGCCAACTGATGGACGAGGAGCAACTCTACCTGCGCAACGACCTGAAGCTACAGGACGTGGCCATACGCCTCAGCACAAACAGCAGCTACGTCAGCGAAAGTATCAACAGTTGCCGCGGCCAATCGTTCTCGCAATTCGTCAACACCTACCGCGTACACCACGCCCAGAAGCTGTTGCGACAACAACCAGACATAAAGACCTCCACCGTAGCCACCAATTCAGGCTTCAGCACCGAGGGGTCCTTCTTCCGCAACTTCAAGGCCGTCACGGGCATGACACCCCGCGAGTGGCTTGGAAACCAGCAGTAACTACCACCATTTAATCGCAAAAAGACTATCATTTCCGTGATTTGATAGTCTTTTCCCGTGTTTTGATAGTCGCTCTATGGGGGCTTTTGCCTATCTTTGCACCATAATTTATAACAAGTAAACGAAACAGAAAGATGAAGAAACGACTACTTCTTTTCGTCCGGATGGCCGCCTTGCCTATAGCGGTACTCCTCGCGGTGCCGACAATAGCGACACAGTCGAAAGACATGAAGCCTGTACGTGTCAGTCTCAACGACTTCAACGGCTTCCGTCCGCAGCATGTCACCCGCGCTGCTGACAAGCAGGGCGTCACGGCGACACTCAAGTATGAACAGATAGCCAACATGACCGTGCCGCGCATAGCGCATCAGGTGTTCCCATCCGGTAACGGGTTCGTTGTAGTGGGAGGACGCACCACCGGCTTCCAACTGACTAAGACTGCCGAGCTATACCGTAACGGCAGCTGGCAGAGCCTCAGCATATCGAATGCCCACGACGGAGCCTTTTCTGTCGGGCTGTCCGACGGCCGCTTCATGGTGGGCGGCGGTTTCTCGTCAAACAAGGGCAGCGGGCAAAGCCAGGCTACTGACATTTACGACCCGCAGACCCGCACATTCTCTGCTGGCCCTCAGCTGACTACAGGACGAGCCCAGTCGATGGCCATCAATACGGGTGGCAAAATCTACGTCAGCGGCAACTGGTATGCCGAGGACCCCACGATTGACTATTACGACGGCGCATCATTCAGGGCAGTAGGCGCTACCGACGGACGCTCCAACCCCTATATGTTAGCCGACCGACAGGGCGACCTGCTGATATTCTCTGCATACGATGTGAAGGGCAACTCTTTCGGATATTATACTTTCGACAACGGCAGCGTGGCACTACTGGCCGACAAATACACCGCCGCTACGGGTAAGACCGAATACATAGCACTACCCTTCTCGCCGCAGACAACACCCATGATGCTGCCCGACGACACACGCCCCGCAGACTACCACTTTACCCAAGGAGGCAACAACTTCTACCTGATACTGGCCAAGACACCTAATGGCTATAGGTTATACATGCTGGATGTGGACGAGCTGGATCTCTACGTGTTCAACACATTCGACATCCCCACTGCCGACGCTGCCGGGCAGACCATTACCTGGCGCGGCGGCGTGCTGATTAACGAAACCCGCCAGGAAATCTACCTCATTGGTGCCAGCGGCCCTGTCAGCAACCAGACGCTGCACGTCATCAGCCTGAACTACGTCACCGACGAGTGGACCATTGCTTCGGCCACGGGCTTCAAGCATAACCTGCTGACGGCCTCGTACACACTGCTCACCGACGGCCGATTGGTCTGCACTGGCGGTGGCATCAAGGACTATACCGACGCTCAGCGCTGTGCTTATATCATCACCCCATCCGTGGCCGGACAGGGCGATGAAATCCCTACTCCACAGTATGACGGCCCACGGCTTGTAGTATGGCTGAAGTCGGGCGAGAAGGTGGTCTACGAACTGGCCGAAGCACCTGTCACCACTTTCTCAGGCTCCCAGCTCATCATCCGCACCAACAAGGTCAGCGCCCAGTACGAGCGCAGCAAGGTGCAACGCTACACCTACGAGGACGTGGTGTACTTAGGTATCGACTTGCAGCCCGGCGAGCGGCGTGTGCAGGTAAACCAGGAGGGCGACGAGGTCACCTTCCGTGGTCTGCCCGTTGGCACTACCGCCAGCATCTATAGCTTAGACGGTCTGCTCGTGGGTCAGGTGAAGGCTACCGACAGCCAGCCGCTGACCATCTCACTCCAGAACCGCCCCGACGGCGTATATATCGTGAAAGCCGGAACAGAAACCATTAAAGTGATGAAGAAATGAAAAAGCACGTACATATTACTAACTGGTTGCTCCGTGCAGCTATGATGCTCGTCACACTGGCTTGCTTCCAGACCGTAGCGGCACAACAGGACGAGATAGAAGGCGGCGAGGCCTTCTACATTTACCAGAACGACGGCCACTTCGACGGTTTCTTCTACGACCAAGTGAAGCAGATACGCTACTCGCGCCTCGACACCCTCAACCGCGAGCACCCTGACTATGTCTCTCAGGAAATTGTGACCGAGGACAGCGTCTACCGCATCATGCTCACGGCCATCGACTCCGTGTCGTTCTACCAGCCCGAAATCAAGTATGCCAACGGCTTGCGATTCATGCGCGACGAGGGCATGATGGACTACTTCCTACGCTACACCAACGACCAGTCGGCAGGCCACATGCTGGCGTTCAAGACATCCATGCCAGAGTCGTTGAAGCCCAAGGTGGGCGAAGTGCTCTACTGTGACAGTATTGAGGGCTATACCGACGGAGCCTTCGTCTACAAGGTCAAGGAAGTCCGTGACGACGGCAAGCAGCTACTGGCCAGCTTTGAGTACATCACCGACTATCACGACGTCTTCGAGCAGTTCATCACCGTCGATCAAGTGCGCAATATTCAGACGAAGGAGGGCTCGATGACTCGCCGCCGCGTGGCCGGCTACCAGGCCCCCAAGAAGATTGAGGGCAACATTGAGGAGTTCACGTTGTTCAACATCAGCAAGGGTCTCTCTCTTAAGCATAAACTTTTTGGTTCCCTAGACCTTGAGCTGGCGTTAAACGTCAACTTTGGCGTCAACATATCGTCGGTTTATAACATTTCGCTTACCAGCTGGTACTTTAAGCACGATGTGAAGACGCAATTCGGCGTGGGTGCCTCCTTGGGACTCGACGGCGAGCTGTCGAAAGACATCGACTTCTCGAGTATTCCTGCCACCAGCATGGCCTTGGTTCCGCTAACCCGTATACCCATTCCATCGCCTCCCTATCCCCCAGTCTTCTATGCCAGGGCTATGCCCGAACCAGCGGCACATATAGAGGCTCATTTGAACGTCAAGCTCAACACGGGTTTCAAGGCCTTTGCCATTGCTATGCGCATCGAGTCGCTCAAATCATTCCCCTATGTGGGCATCAAGACCTGGAACACCGACCCCTTCCTGATGCTTCCCGATGGATGGGGCGGCTCTGGGGATTGGAGCATCAGTGCCCAGCTCAACGGTTCAGTCCAGGCAGGTGTGAAGTTCCCCGTAGAAGTAGGGGCGCAACCTTGGCTCGAAAAGATTCTGGCATTGAAGACGGGCGTTCAGGTGCTTTGTGGTCCTAAGATAACAGGCGTGCTCGACCTCTCGTTCCTCACCAACGGCAGCGAGGGGTTCTTCTCCGAGACACGCCCCAAAGGCACCTACGACCTGCTAAAGAATTCAAAGATTGACCTGTCGCTGTTCAGCATCGACCCACAGTTCACAGCCGAGGTGAAGACCTTCGGAACCAACTGGAAATACAAGGACGTGACAAGCCTGTCGTTCGGCAACTTCACGCTCCACGTTTTCCCGACCATCAAGAACCTGTCGTACGAGGTTACGGGCGACCAGATGAACGTCGTCAAGGCCAAATGCAATAAAATAGAGGGCGAAACCTGCTTCCCACAGCGCATCGGCTTCGGACTGTATAAGCAGAAAGACGAGGACGACAAGGAGTTTAGCGAACTCTATCGCTACGTCACCCGCGACGAGACTTATTTCCTCAATACGTTCAACAGCTTCGAGCTGAAGATGGAGGACGTGGCACCAGGTGTCTACAAGGCCATTCCCATCGTGAGTACACCGTTAGGCGTCGTTGCTGTCGAGACTGACGAGCAAATCATCACCATCGCCCCGCAGGAACTGGAACTGAAGCCCACTTCAATCACTGCCGAGGAAGAGGGCGGGAAGTTCGAGGTGGAGCTGCTGACCAGTATCAACCAGAAACTTACTGCATCGCCCGACGATGACTGGATAGAGACTGAAATCAAGTACAATGTCGGCACTACGAAGTCGACCATCATGTACGTCACCGTGAAGGAGAACAACACCGACAGATTCCGCAAGAGCGGCGTCACCTTGACACAGGTTCTTAAGGACGGCAGCCTCTGTGAGCGAAAACTCGAAGTGAAACAGTACGGCGGACTCGAACTGTCAATGCCGTGGGCTGTCTTTGAGGTTGAAGGCGGTGAGCAGACAGTCGACATACTGACCTCCTACAAGCCCATCACCATCAACCTGAACGGCAACGACGACTGGCTGAGCTATAAGCTGGACGACCATAAACTGACGTTGACTGCCAAGAAGAACGAGGGCATAGAGCGCAAGGCTACCGTCACCGTGGCGGCATGGAGCGAGAAGCACAAAGGCATATCGACCGTTGAGCTGAAGGTGGCGCAGAAAGGGCCTGTCGACGTGTCGCTCGACAAAGATGCATTGACGTTTGTGGCCAATGGCGGCTCTCAGCAAGTGAACCTCACGCTCGGCGGTAATTATGCCTTCACGGGTGTACGCGTCAGCAAGGTTGACGAAAGCTGGCTGATTGTCGAGAAGCACGACAGCTACTTCATAGTCACGGCCATACCCAACACCGAAGAAGAAGAAATCAACAGCGTCATAGAACTCGTGTTCACCAAAGTGAAGCAGGGGGTACCCGGACCGGCCACGTGCGTGGTTCCCATCAGCATCACTCAGGAGGCCGCCTTGCCCCAACCTGGCGAATTCACAATCAAGTCCCTGATCCTCGGCACCGCCATCGGACTGACGTGTACTAACCTGAGCCAATATAAGGAACGTCCATACGAGGACTGGGAGCCCGCCAAGAAAGCCAACATGGCATTCTCATACGATAACGGCGATGAGGACCGTAGCTCTGTCATCACCATCATTGACGAGAACACCTTGTTATTGGAGTGCAAGAGGGAAATAGAAGAAACCGATCCCGAATACCCTGGTTGGTTAACCAAAACAGTACAAACGTTCACAGCCACTCTCACCAAATCCAAGGAAGTAACGGAGGACGAGGAGGTGATCATACACATCAGGGTGAGCAACGTACACCACGTCACGGACTATACCGAAGTGTATGAAGATACCAAGTACACAAATCATAGCGAATACACCATCGCCCCCAGCCAGAAGCTCTCCGTCATGGCATATCCATCAATATACGACTATGACGGAAAACTACAGTATCTTGGTTCGCTTTTCTATAATGGATTCCGCAAAGGATACGGCAACGTCTTTGGAACTTTGTCGGTCTACGAGGAGTTCAGCTGGGACAACGGGGCGAAAGTGCAAAAGTATGTTTACGCAAACAACCCTGACGAAACCGACGGCATCAGTCTGCAAATCCAATTTGAACCCTCCTCACTGTGGGATTCCTGGTTAGAGGGCAAGCAGGTTTATGACGCTTTCAATGCAAGAAAAGTGCAGCGATAACTGAGTTTCTTATTACTGCCAAAGTTACGACAACCCTATGAAATGGAGGCGAATTATGAGAAAACAACTTATAGTATGTGAAAAATGCTGCTTATTGAACCATTATCGGCGAAAAAGTTGTATCTTTGCAGCAAACTTTTCGTAAAACGAAAGCAGAGATGAATAATAACAATACTGACCCCACCCCCTGCCCTCCCTTGTAGGGGAGGGCAGGGGGTGGGGTCAGTAACCTTAGTTATATAGAAGCCAATCAGAAAAAAGAAGAACAGAATCAATATGAAGCAAATCATCATCACCGCCCTGCTGGCCCTCGTAGCAATCGCAGGACAGGCGCAAAAGAAAGAGGTTGTTTGGGAAAAGCCATCGGCCTTTATGGGAACGTATAACTCGGAGTTCGTAATCAACAAGGTAGAGCTGAAGCAGACGGAGACGGTGCTGCACATCCTGGCCAACTACCGTCCGGGCAATTGGATTCGCTTTGCCAAGGAGTCGTTCGTGCAGACGCCCGACGGCACGAAGTACGCCTTTACGGGTGGTGCCAAGACCAACGAGAAGGAATCGGACCTCACCCCCGACTCGCTCTTCTGGATGCCCGAAAGCGGAAAGGCCTATCTGGCGCTGCACTTCAAGCCTGTGCCCTTAGACACCAAGGAGATGGACTTCCTTGAGAGTTATAAAGACGGCGATTTCAAGTTCTGGAACATCAGCGACAGCAAGACGAAGAAAAAGTTGGAGATTCCTGCCGACTGGAAGAACGTGAAGTATGCCAAGGACGAGATCCTGCCCGTCGCCAAGATTAATAAAGGTGTGGCCACCATCAAGGTGAAGATGCTGGGCTACAAGAAGGGAATGGGTCTGGAGTTCTTTGTGGGCACCTTTGTTCCTTTAGCCTCAAAAGAACGTTTCGACAAGACCTTCCGCTTTGCCGATGATGGCACGGTGAAGATAGAAGTTCCCCTGCGGCTGACTCGCGAGGTGACTGTCGGCGTGCGTGGATTGGCTTTCGGCAACATCGTCATCGCCCCAGGACAGGAGACGGACATACTGATGAAGATCTGTAGCGACAACAAGCCGTTCCTCGCCTTCAAGGGCTACATGGCCAAGACCAACATGGACCTGGTGAATGCGAAAAAAGCCAACGAAGCCGTCGATCTCGTCGGTAATGACGATAAGGTATTCCTGAAGGTCAAGGAGTGCAAGACGAAGGAGGAGCGCCTGCAATGTCTGCAGGACATCTTCGACCAGCGCGTGGCCACTATTAGGAAATCGAAATACACCACAGCAGCCCAGGACCTGCTTTGCATGATGGCAGAGTCGAACTACGTGAAATGGACGCGCCAGTTCGCATTCACGTATAGCTGTTATTTTGTGGACGAGGACGGGAGGGTGGTCTGGTCTCAACGCGATATCTTTGAGAATATGGAGAAGAACAAGGACCTGCTTCCGCTTTCAGAGGAGGAAGAGGCCTACTCGTGGAAGTACCTGAATGAGCCAACATCGCCCTGCAGCCAGGAGTTCTGGGATGCCCCACTGAGCATATTCGACAAAAAAGCCGCTGAGAAGAATGTCTATAACAACGAGCTTAGATGCATACAATCCATTATGAGTTCCGATAATGAGGCCTTAACAAACTTCCTTCGTGACGCCATGAAGCACGAGGACTGCAAGAACGTCATCCTTGAATATCAGGCCGAGCAGAAGCGCATTGCCGACGAACTGGCCAGTCAGGAGAGCGTCTTCTATCAGAAGCTCGACGACGTAGCTCCGGAGAACATCCTGCAGACCATCCTCGACAAGTATAAGGGCAAGGTGGTGCTCATCGACATCTGGGCCACGTGGTGCGGTCCCTGCCGTGCAGGCCATGAGGCCATGAAGCCGTGGAAGCAGGAATTGAAGGGCAAGAACGTTCAGTTCGTCTACATCACCTCGCCCTCATCGCCGCTGAAAACTTGGCAGGAGATGATCAAGGACATCGACGGCCACCACTACTACCTGACGAAGGAACAGTACAACTACATCCTCGACAAGTACGAGTCGGAGGGCATTCCCACATACGCCATCTACGACAAGGACGGCCATCAGACCTTCAAAGCCATTGGCTTCTCGGGCCTTGAGCCCTTTAAGGAGGCCATAGAGAAAGCGCTGAAATAAGAATTTACTGAATTCAAAACCATTATTATGCCACGCAAGACCGACGGAATACTATTTGAGCTGCACCCCGGCCCCAAACGAGACGAGGAGGGCAAACCGCTACTCTACGCCCGTCCCGCCACGGGCATCAGCAAAACCATAAGGCAGCTCGACGACTTCTGCGCCGAATACCGCAACCTGCAGAAGGGCGAGATGGAGCGGCTGTTCAACCTCTTCATCGACGTGGCCGGCAACTGGCTGGCCCAGGGTTACCGCGTAGAGACTCCCATCGGCTCGTTTGCCATGAAGCTGAAACTGACAGGCGACCACACCGATGCCGAGAAGGTGACGGGGCGCGACATCATCTACAACGGCGTGGAATTCACGCCGTCGAGGGAACTCATTGCCAAAGCCGGCAGCAACCGCGAGGGCTTCCGCAAGAAACCAGGCTACGTAGGCAACAGCCAGATGTACGACCCCAAGGCCATGGAGGAGGCGCTGCGCAAGAGTCTGACGTTAGGCTACACCACGGTGAGCACGTTTATGTACTTCAGCAAATTGAAACGCGACTCCGCCCAGCACTATCTTGACAGCCTCAGCAAGGGTGAGAACGCACGGCTACTGAGGCGGAAGAACGGCAGAACTTACGTCTACTCCCTCAGAAAGGATAGTACCCCAGAGCAAAAATAGGTACCGAGCACAGGCTCTCATTATGTCGACCCCAAGCTCCGCATATACGGGGCTTGGGGTCGGCATATAAGGAACGGCAGGCGGGAACGGGTTACCCCCCACCCTACTCCCCGTTTACTCCGTCCTTACTCCCTGTTTACCCCCACCCTACTCCTTGTCAGGGCTTAACTTCACCAGCGTCACCGCCTTGCTCCAGCCGAGCGTGTACACCGTTAAGCTGAAATACGGCATACTGCCACGCCATCGATAGTTACAAGGCAGTAGAAGTAAAATGACGTGCCAAAACTTGCGTGATTCAAATAAAAGTCGTAACTTTGCAACCGTTTACAAAAGGTAAAAAGGCAAAACGGTAAAAAAACAAAAAACGTTTATGAAGCTATTCAACGTATATCCGCTCTTTGACGTCAACATTGTCAAGGGAAAAGGATGCAAGGTGTGGGACGAGAAGGGACAGGAGTACCTGGACCTGTATGGCGGCCACGCCGTGATCAGCATCGGGCACTCGCACCCGCATTATATTGAAAAGGTGACGGAGCAGCTCCAGAAGATTGGGTTCTACTCCAACTCAGTGATTAACAAGCTGCAGGTGGAACTGGCCGAGCGATTAGGCAAAATCTGCGGCTACGACGACTACCAACTGTTTCTAATCAACAGCGGTGCCGAGGCCAACGAGAACGCGCTGAAGCTGGCGTCGTTCAAGACGGGCAACACGCGGGTGCTCAGCTGCGAGAAGGCCTTCCACGGACGTACCTCGCTGGCTGTCGAGGTGACCAACAACCCGAAGATTGTGGCTCCCATCAACGACAACCACCACGTGCGCTTCCTGCCGCTCAACGACCTGGAGCCGTGGGTGCGCGAGCTGTCGAAGGGTGGCGTAGCTGCCGTTATCCTGGAGTGTATCCAGGGTGTGGGCGGCATACAGATGGCTACGCCGGAGTTTGCCCAGGGACTGGCTTACGCCTGCAAGCGCTACGGGGCTGTGCTCGTCTGCGACGAGATACAATGCGGCTACGGCCGAAGCGGCAAGTTCTTTGCCCACCAGTGGCTGGGCATAAAGCCCGACATCATCACCGTGGCCAAGGGCATTGCCAACGGATTCCCGATGGGCGGTGTGCTGATTTCGCCGGAGTTTGAGCCTGTTTACGGACAGTTGGGCACCACGTTTGGCGGCAACCATCTGGCCTGCGCCGCAGCATTGGCCGTGCTCGACGTGTTCGAGGAAGAGAACCTGGTAGAGAACGCCCGCGTGGTGGGCGAATACCTGATGGAAGGCATACGCGGCATAGGCAGCTCGCACATCAAGGAGGTGCGCGGCAGCGGACTGATGATTGGCATCGAGCTGGACATGCCCCACAGGATGGTGCGCAAGCCGCTTATCAAGCACGAGCATTGCTTTACGGGCTGTGCCGGACAGGACATCCTGCGCCTGCTGCCGCCCCTGTGTCTGACGAAGGCAGAGGCCGACGACTTTATTGAGCGACTGATAAGGGTACAACCTGAGGAAGACTGCTGATGATGATGAAACGTTTCTACTGGATGCTTGCCCTCATCCTGGCAATAGGAAGTGTAACAACTGCCAAGGCACAAACGAAGCAGGGTGAGTGGTTCTCGTCAAGTTCAATAGGTGCTGGCTTGTCGACCTTTGCCGGTGACATTGAGGATGCCAAGAGCAGGTTCGGACTGGTTATCAATTCCGAGATAGGCTATAACGTGACCGACTGGTTTGCTCCAAGCATTGGACTTACCAACGCCTACCAGGGCGTGGGTTACACGATTATCAGCAAAAACATGTATATGGATGTGCTCAGCGTGCCGTTGCTGATGAACTTCATCGCGGGCCCCATTACGCTGAAAGCAGGCATCCAACCCGACATTATACTAAGTGCGCGGATGAACGGCATGAGCTATGCCGACCAGTTGAAGAAGGTGAGCCTCGCAGCCCCTATAGCGCTCAACTGGAACTTCTGTACCGATGACGAAGGCGACCTCTGGTTCCTGGAAGTGCGCTATCACCTGGGACTGACGAAGATGAACAAGGACGTGATGTTCACCAACGGCTGGCGCACCCCAGGCAGCATCCGTAACAGCATCGTCATGCTGACCATAGGCTATAAGTGCGACTTGTAACGAAAGTAACCATTGAATATGAAAATTGCAGTAATTGGAGCTGGCGCCATGGGTGGCGCCACCGTAGAAGGCCTCATCAAGGGCCAGATGTTTAAGAACGAAGATATCACCGTGAGCGACCCGTCGCAAGCTGTGGTCGAAAAGTTTGCCAAGACTGGTGTCGGCGTGACGACCGACAACAAGTTGGCCGCCGAGACAGCCGACGTGGTGTGCGTGGTCGTGAAGCCGTGGCTGGTAGAGCGTGTGCTGAAGGACATACGCCCCGAACTGAATCCCCAGAAGCAGATTCTGATAGTGATTGCTGCGGGCGTGAAGTCGGCCAGCATCTATGAGTGGTTGGGTGAGCAGTGCCCGCCGTTGTTCCTCGTCATTCCGAACATTGCCATTGCGGAGATGGCGTCGATGACGTTCATCGTCCCGTGTGCTGCTGTAGCACAGCAGCATACAGAACTGGTGGAGCGGATATTCGGGGAGATGGGCACGACGCTGATTACCGACGAGGCCCACTTGGCGGCTGGCACGACGCTGGCTTCCTGCGGCATTGCCTACGCCATGCGCTATATCCGCGCTGCCAGTGAGGGTGGCGTGGAGCTGGGCTTCAAGGCCGATGACGCGAAGAAGATTGTGATGCAGACGATGAAGGGGGCCGTGGAGCTGCTCGAAGCCAGCGGCCTGCACCCGGAGGCTGCCATCGACCTGGTGACGACGCCTGGCGGCGTGACCATCAAGGGTCTGAACGAAATGGAGCACGCGGGCTTCACATCGAGCGTGATACGCGGACTGAAGGCCGGACTGCGATGATATAGCAGCATAGAAAGACTAACATTAAGAAACACAGATATGGACGAACAACTGAAACAGATTGGCGAGCGGCTGCGCGGACTGCGCGACGTGCTTGACATCCCCGTGAGCGAGATGGCCGAGACCATCGGCATCGACGCGGAGAAGTATGAGAAAATAGAGAAGGGCGAGCTGGACATCACCATCTCGAACCTGATGAAGATTGCCAAGAAGTACGGCGTGTCGACGGAGGAGCTGATTTTCGCTGAGTCGCCACACATGAGGTCGTACTACGTGACGCGCAAGGGTCAGGGCATGTCGATAGAGCGCACAAAAGCCTACAAGTACCAGTCGCTGGTGGGCGGCTTCGTGGGTCACAAGGCCGATGTATTCATCGTGACCGTCGAGCCGAAGCCGGGTGCCCGCACCATCTACAAGAACTCGCATCCCGGTCAGGAGTTCAACCTCGTGCTTGAGGGACAGATGGAGCTCTACATTGGCGGCAAGACCATCGTGCTTGACGAGGGCGACAGCATCTACTTCGACTCCACCAAGCCTCACGGCATGCTGGCAGTAGGCGACAAGCCCGTGAAATTCCTTGCTTTTACTGTGGAGTAAGGGCCCACCCCCAACCCCTCCCTGCATGGAGGGGCGTAATTACAAAAAAACACGAAAACGATATGGAAAAGAAAACAGAAACACAAGGAGTATCTACTCCCCTCCCTCACAGGGAGGGGCAGGGGGTGGGTCTCCTGAATAGATTTTTGAAGCAGACGTCGTTCACGTCTGTTGAGGATTACAACAAGAACCTGGAGTTCATTATCCCCGAGAACTTCAACTTCGCCTACGACGTGATGGACGAGTGGGCCAAGGAAAAGCCCGACGGGCTGGCCCTGCTGTGGACCAACGACCAGGGCGAGGAGATACGCACTACATTCGCAGAGCTGAAGGAGCAGTCGGACCAGGCTGCGTCTTACCTGATGTCGCTCGGCATCGGCAAGAACGACCCCGTGATGCTCATCCTGAAGCGCCGCTACGAGTGGTGGGTGGTGATGCTCGCCCTGTGCAAGATTGGCGCCATCGTGATTCCGGCTACCCACATGCTGACGAAGAAAGACATCATATACCGCAACACCCGTGCCTCGGTGAAGGCCATCATCTGCGTCGACGACCCCTACGTGGTCAGCCAGATACAGTTGGCAATGTCCGAGAGTCCCACGGTGAAGCACTATATTGCCATCACCGACCATGGAAAGCCCATCCCCGAAGGTTTCCACGACTGGCAGTCAGAGTGGCAAAAGACTCCTCCTTTTGCAAGACCCGCCTTCGTCAACGAGAATGACGACACGATGCTGATGTACTTCACCAGCGGCACCAGCGGCGAGCCGAAAATGGTGGCACACGACTATCTCTACGCTATGGGCCACCTGACGACGGGCGTCTTCTGGCACAACCTGCACGAAGGCTCGCTCCACCTCACCGTGGCCGACACGGGCTGGGGCAAGGCTGTCTGGGGCAAGTTCTACGGCCAGTGGTTCGCCGGCGCAACGGTCTTCGTGTTCGACCACGAGAAGTTCAATGCCGACACGCTGCTGCGCCAGATAGAGAAATACAAAGTGACGAGCTTCTGCGCGCCACCCACCATCTACCGCTTCATGATTCGTGAGGATTTGTCGAAGTACGACCTGTCGTCGCTCGAATACTGCACCACCGCCGGCGAGGCGCTGAACCCCGCCGTGTTCGACAAGTTCAAGGAGAAAACCGGCATTCAGATGATGGAAGGCTTCGGCCAGACCGAGACCACGATGACGCTCGGCACCTTCCCCTGGATGACACCGAAACCCGGCTCTATGGGTATCCCCAACGCCCAGTACAACATCGACCTGCTGCGTGCCGACGGCACCAGCTGTGAGGACGGTGAGAAGGGTGAAATCGTTGTACGTGTAGGCGACCGCAAGCCCATTGGTCTGTTTAAGCACTACTACCGCGACGAGGAGCTGACCCGCGAGGCTTGGCACGACGGCATTTACCACACGGGCGACATGGCCTGGCGCGACGAGGACGGCTACTACTGGTTCGAGGGCCGCATCGACGACGTCATCAAGTCCAGCGGTTACCGCATCGGCCCGTTCGAGGTGGAGAGTGCGTTGATGACCCACCCGGCCGTCGTGGAATGCGCCATCACCGGCGTGCCCGACGACATCCGCGGCATGGTGGTCAAGGCTACCGTCGTGCTCGGCAAGGAGTGGAAGGACAAGGCTGGCGACGAACTGGTGAAGGAACTGCAGCAGCACGTCAAGAAGGTAACCGCACCTTATAAGTATCCGCGCATCGTCGAGTTCGTCGACGAACTGCCGAAAACCATCAGCGGCAAGATACGCCGCGTGGAAATCCGGCAGAAGGACGCGGAGAAGTGAGAAGTGAAGAGTTAAGGATATGAAACGAAACATCTTCCTGGGTGCGATTGCAATAGCAGCAGCGGTGGCTGGTTACTTCATCCCTGCCGTCATCGTACTATTGGTAGCTGCTATTATCAATCTCATACAGCGTAAGCGGGGCACGGATGTCAACGAAGCCCCCAAACCGTCAGAAATGACCGTTGACGAGCTCACTGCACAGTACGGCGAGCCCGAGGACGTGATACTTCTAAATGCAGCGCGCGCCAATGAGGCGTTGGGAGTCATACTCGCTTACAAGGTCTTTCTCGTCGTGGAAGGACGCCGTATCGACAAGAGCGACATCACCGGCGTCACCTTCAACAACAGCGGTACGCCCTACGCTCCTGGCGAATATCAAGTCATCATCGCCACATCAAGTCAGGGCTACCTCCACGTGAACGCTGGTTACGACGCTGCCTGGACGAAGGACGTGGCAGAAGAAATCAAAAAGAATCTGTAAAGGAGAAATGAAACGAATCGTTGTAAAGATAGGCTCGAATGCGCTGACACGCCCCGACGGGCGACTCGACGTGACGCGTATGTCGGCGCTGGTCGACCAGATAGCCTGGCTGCGTCAGCACGGCTGCGAGGTGATACTCGTGTCGTCGGGAGCCGTGGCCTGCGGGCGCCGCGAGCTTGACAATGTAGACCACGAACTGGACTCCGTGGAGCAGCGGCAGCTATTCTCAGCCCTCGGGCAGGCCAAGCTCATCGGACTCTACTACGACCTATTCCGCGAATACCATATTCACGTCGGTCAGGTGCTGACGATGAAGGAGAACTTCGAGCCGGGCGAGCAGTACCGCAACCAGCGTGCCTGCATGACCGTGATGCTGGAGAACGACGTGCTGCCCATCGTCAACGAGAACGACACGGTATCTGTCACCGAGCTGATGTTTACCGACAACGACGAGCTGTCGGGACTCATCGCCCAGATGATGCAGGCCGATACGCTCGTGCTGCTGTCGAATATCGATGGCATCTACACCGGCAACCCCAACGATCCGCAGTCACGGCTCATCAAAGAGGTGGCGCCCAATACCGACCTCACGGAATACATCCAGGCGGAGAAGAGTTCGGCAGGACGCGGTGGCATGCAGTCGAAGTACGCCACCGCCACGAAGATTCAGCAAGCCGGCATCCGCGTCATCATTGCCAATGGCAAGCGCGAGAACGTGCTCGTTGACCTGATGGAACATCCAGAAACCACACCACACACATTATTCAAATGCAGTTAGAAGAGACTTTCAAGAGAGTAAAGCGGGCCAGCAAGACGCTGGCACTGCTTACCGACCAGCAGCGTAACGACGTGCTGAATGCCGTTGCCGACGCTATCATAGCCAACAAGGCAAGAATCCTCGAGGCCAACGCCCAGGACCTGGCCAAGATGGACAAGAGCAACCCGCTCTACGACCGGCTGCAGCTCACGGAGAAGCGGCTGCAGGACATTGCCGCCGACATGCGCAATGTCGCTACCCTACCCTCGCCCCTCGGACACGTCACCAAGCAGAAGACGCTGCCCAACGGCCTGCGTCTCTGCCGCGTCAGCGTGCCCTTTGGCGTCATCGGCATGATTTACGAGGCCCGCCCCAACGTCACCTACGACGTTTTCTCCTTGTGCTTCAAGAGTGGCAACGCCTGCGTACTGAAAGGAGGACGCGATGCCGTCGTCTCGAACGAGGAAGGCGTGGCGGTGATTCATGAGGTGTTAACGAAATTCGGTGTCAACCCCGACGTAGTTACCCTGCTGCCCGCTACCCACGAGGCTACGGGCGAGATGCTCAACGCCGTGGGCTATGTTGACCTCTGCATCCCCCGTGGCGGCCGCAAGCTCATCGACTTCGTGCGCGACACGGCCCGCATCCCGGTTATCGAGACGGGAGCCGGCGTGGTGAACACCTACTTCGACAAGGACGGTGACTTAGAGATGGGCAAGGCCATCGTCAACAACGCCAAGACGCGCCGCGTCTCGGTCTGCAACGCCTTGGACTGCCTGCTCGTCCACGAGAGCCGCTTGGGTGACCTGGCCGCGCTCGTCGCCCCAATGGCCAGTTCAGTATGTTGCTGTAATACGGCAACAAACGGGACGGCGAAGCCCCCCGTCACCATCTATGCCGACGGCCCCGCCTTCGCCGCCCTCGACGGCAAGTACCCCCTGCTGGAGCACGCCACCGCCGAGAGCTTCGGCACGGAGTTTATGGACTACAAGCTGGCCGTCAAGACCGTCGGCTCGATAGACGAGGCTTTGGCCCACATCGACGAGAACGGCAGCGGCCACAGCGAAGCCATCATTACGCAGGACGAGCAGACCGCCCGTAAGTTCCAGGCCCATGTCGATGCTGCCTGCGTCTACTGGAACGCTCCAACCAGCTTCACCGACGGCGCACAGTTTGGTCTGGGTGCCGAGATTGGCATCTCCACGCAGAAACTTGGCCCCCGCGGCCCGATGGCCTTGGAGGAAATCACAACGTACAAATGGCTGATTGAAGGCGAAGGTCAGACACGGCCCTAATACTGCTCCCACAAACGCTCGGCGAGGAAACGCTCCACGGCACGGCGGATGGATGTCAGCCCGAACTCCGCAGGGTCAACGTCCTCAACGGGAATCCACAGGCAGTCGGCGGCATCGTCGGCTGCCTGTGGTTTTACATCATCAGCCACGCGAACCACGAAGTCGGCATCGAGCGTGTGAATGTACATACCACTGTAAAGGTACTGGTTGGGGGTCGAGAAGAGGTAACGGATGCCGTCCACCTCTAAGCCCGTCTCCTCCAGAATCTCACGGCGCATGCCCTCCTCGATAGTCTCGCCCATGTCGACGAAGCCGCCGACGAGGTCGAGCGTTCCCTTAGCTGGCTCTTTGGCGCGACGAGCCACGAGCATCTCGTTACGGGAATTCAGGATGAAGGCCGCAGTGGCAGCACAGGGGTTGGCATAGTACACAAAGCCGCAGTCGCCGCAGGCCTTGCTTTTGAAGTTGTGCTCCGTCCAGTTGGCACTGCCGCACACGGGACAGAACTTGAATTTCTCTAATGGATGCATCGCTTACCAATTGTCAGTACGGAACGGGAAGAGCGGCAGGTTGGCGGCGTTCTTCACATTGCCCATTTGGAAGTTCTTGAAACAATAGCGCACGGCCACCGGCTGCTTCACATCGGGGCTGCTCACAATGATGGCCTCATCCCAGTAGCCGCCGCCGGGCTGCCAGAAGTGCTGCGCCTTGGCCGGATGGAACACACGGTCGTCGCCAGCCACCTCGAAACCCTCAATCATCTCATAAGGTGCATCAGCATGGTAGTTGTCCTGCAAGTGGATGAAGATGGTGTCACCTTTTACCATCATGTCTTTGTACGACGAACTCTTATAGAGCACCTGTTCAAACCCATAGTCACGGTTCAGGGCGGTATAAGCCAGACGTTCGCCCACCTGCTGCTTCTGTGCGGGGTGTATCTGCGTTGTCTCGTATGGATAGACCAGGTCGTTGGTGCATATCAATGAACTATTAGGAATCATCCGGGCTGCCCGCTGCTGCTGCTCACGAAGCAAAGCCCCCTGTGTACCGTTTACGTCATCATAATGATATGGAGCAATCTCAACAAAGTAGAACGGTATCTCCCCCAGTCCGAACTGACCGCGCCACTGCTCTACCAGCAACTTCAACCGCTCGGAATACTGGTTGCCGGGGTCGCCAACGTTCGAGCAGCCCTGATAGAAGATGATGCCCTTCACCGTGTAGTTCAGGATGGGATTGAACGTGCCGTTGCCCCACAGCAATGCGCGATGATAGTCCTGGTCGGGCTTGAAGGCCACGATGCCGGCCGAGTCGATCGGCTCCTGCGTGTATTTCTGCAAGTTTTCCTTCGTCAGCCAGCTTTCCACACGAGTGCCGCCTTTGTTGGCTTCGATGATGCCGATGGGGATGTTCAGAGCCTGGTGCAGCGTGCGGGCAAAGAAATAACCCGTGGCCGAGAAGTCGCTCACCGTCTGTGGCCCACATTCACGCCATTCGCACTGGGCATCTTCCTGTGGCTCCATGCGCATGATGCTGGGAATCTTTACCGAACGTACGGCACGGTGGTTGCTGGCCTCAATGACTGCCTGGTTGTAGTTTTTGACGGGACATCCCCAGAAGCCCTTCACAGGCATTTCCATGTTCGACTGTCCGGCGCACACCCACACTTCGCCGCTCAGCACATTCCTGACGGTGACTTCGCCATCGCCGTCGTCAAACTTTATCCATAGCGGGTCGTAGCTGGCTTTGGGTGTCTTTACCTTGACGAGCCATTTGCCATCACGCCCAGCCTTCGCGGTAGTCGGCTGATTCTGCCACGAAGCCGTCACCCTGACCGTTGTCCCGGCTTTCGCCCACCCCCAGAGCCTGGTCTCCGTTTGCTGTTGTAGCACCATGTTGTCGCTTATCAGGTGCGACAACCTCACCTTTGCCTGTACCGAGAGAGCTGACAAGGCCAACATCGGCAAAAGAAATAATGTCTTCTTCATACGCTCGTTAGTTTATTTCTGAGGGCAAAGGTACTAAAAAAAATGTGAGCGGCCAAATAAAATGGCGAAAGGCTTGCAGTTCTCTGATTATTTTCGTACCTTTGCCCAATACAATCTGAAACAACGGAAATGAAAGCAACTAAACAACTATTAGCAATATTCATGGCAATGACAGCAATGGCGGCAGCGGCACAGCAGGGAAAGACCTACAATCTATGGCCAAAGGGTGCTCCCAATGCCAACGGCAACCCCACCGACACAGCCAAGGTGACCGTATTCCTGCCTGACGCGAAGAAGGCCACAGGACGAGCCGTCGTCATCTGTCCGGGAGGAGGCTACGGCTTTCTGGCTATGGACCACGAGGGTTATGACTGGGCACCCTTCTTCAACCGCGAGGGCATAGCCGCCATCGTGCTAAAATACCGTATGCCACGAGGCAACTGCGAGGTGCCCGTCAGCGATGCCGAGGAGGCCATGCGACTGGTGCGCCGCAATGCCAAGCAGTGGAACATCAATCCGCAGCAGGTAGGCATCATGGGGTCATCGGCTGGTGGCCATCTGGCCTCGACCATTGCCACCCACGCTACCGGCGACGCAGCCCCCAACTTCCAGATTCTCTTCTATCCCGTCATCACAATGGATCCTGCTTTCACCCATCAGGGGTCACACGACAACCTGCTCGGCGAAAAGCCCAAGAAGAAGTTGGAACGGCTCTACAGCAATGAACTGCAAGTGACACGCGTCACACCTCGTGCATTCATCGCTCTAAGTGATGACGACACGCTGGTGCTGCCCATCAACAGTGCCAACTACTATCAGGAATGTATCCGCCACGACGTGCCCGCCACCGTTCACGTCTACCCTACCGGCGGGCACGGCTGGGGCTATAGGGAGTCGTTCGACTACCACATAGAATTGGTTTTGGAACTGAAAGCCTGGCTCCAGAGCTTTTAAAGAAACACTAACTTAAAACAGATATGAGACAGAAAAAACTATGGATGCTTGCCGCCGTAGCGACCGCACTGATGATGACAGCCTGTGGTGACAGCGCGCAGAAGGAATTGAGAGCGAAAGCTGACCAGCTGATGGAAGCTGCCCATCAGTCTAAGGACTATGAGAAGTTATTAACAATGGCCGACAGTCTTGAGAAAACGGGCAACCTCTCAACGGTGAAAGCCAACTACTGGCGAGGCTATGCCTACGACCGACAGAAACAGAAGGATATGGCCGAACGCTACTGGAGGGCTTCGATGGAAGCTGGCGAGAATTCTGACGACGCAGAGGACTTCGTCATGTATGCCAAATCGGTAAGCCGTCTGGCCAACCTGCTCAGCGTAAGAGGAGACTACAAGGAGGCACTGAAACTGGCCGTACCTACCGTTGAGCGATTAGAAGCATTGAAGTGCGACACGACGAGCGACTACGTGAACCTGCTCATCTATATCGGTTGCTGCCAGGCCGTCACAGGCATACAGGTGGAAGAGAGCAACCACGGTTTCTACCGTGCCTACAAAAAACATCTGGAGAACATCAAGAAGAAGCATAACGATGCCTCATACAAGGATGCCATTGCTGGCCTTGTCAACGTGGCCCACTACTGCGTGAAGGCCAAGAAATACCAAGAGGCCCTCTACTACACGCGCTACTTCGGAGAGTTGCTTGGCGAATATGAAATGCGGCCCGACGTGGATGCAGACTACATAGACCGACAGTTAGGACGCTACGACATCTACAAGGCGCAGGCACAGAAAGGGCTGGGCATGGATGAAGAGGCTGCCGAGACCTACGAGGCCTTTCAGGAAACCGAATTCAGCGCTACACCTGAAGGACTCGCATTGGCCAAGGACTTCCTCGGAACGCTTGGAACAACGGAAAGCTCAGAGTAGCTTTTTGATTTCCACATCCAGATCTTTAATCTGAGTAGAGCGCTTTATCAAGTTGTTGTTACGGTCAATCAGGAAGAACTCGGGCAGCTCAGGCACATTGTAAGATACGGCTAACCTCGAAGCGAGACCATCGGCATCGCGCACACAAATCCAAGGCAGCGCGGCTGTCATCTGTTTCCAGAAGTGTTCGTCGCTGTCAAGCGATACCTGGAATATCTCCAAGCCCTGCGCATGATACTTGTTGTAATACTCACGCAGCATCAGAATACGCTTTGGAGAGTCTTCCATAGCAAACAGGTGGAAATCCAGTAGCACCACCTTGCCCGCCATGTCTGTGAGACGGCGCACCTGACCATGATTGTCAGGCAGCTCCACTTCGATGACTCCAGACTCCACGATTCTGGTCTGGTCAACGCTCTGGGCCTGACGCTTGGCTTCGATGATGCGGGCATTCTTCAAACCCTCAATGGCAATGTTGTGCAGGTTCTCACCACGCAAGGCTCCCGGATAAAACGTGTCCCAGCTGGTGGCAACGGCAGCAAACACCTTGCTGTCGTCGCTGCTGTTCTTCGGGTCGAAGATAAGCCACGGCCCCAACGTCTGGAACAAAGCGAAGTAGGCATAGCTCTTGAAAGGCTCCTTGAAAATATAGTCGCGCTTCACTTCTTCCTTATAGGTATTGACCATACGCTGCAGCGAGTCACGCAATGCAATCATCGGCAGACTGCCGCTGCGCTCCAAAGCGATGGCGCGAGTCTGCAGGTCAATCTGCTTCAGAGCCAGTTCCTTGATTTTCAGGTTGTTGTCTGAACCGCTGATGTCGTACTTAGTAGCCATCTGAGGATATCGCGTCTTGACGGTGATGACCTCGGTAGAGTCAATGGCCACGTTGATAATCTGGTCGCTGATGCGAAGGCGATAGAACTCAGGAGCCTCAGGGGCAGCCTCACTAAAAGCAAACTTTCCATCTTCCCCAAGATGAACAGAGTCGAGCACACTAATGCCCTCCAGACCAACATTCTCAAAATACAGCACCGAGTCCTTGGCATTGGTCACTTCGCCCTCCACCTTAAACTCATTTCCTCCACAGGCGGCCAGCATGGTCAGCACGGCACCCGCCACAAAATACTGAACTTTATTCATTATTCTTCGATTCTTTATTCATTGGCGCCCACTAAACGGACAAATTGTGACACCAAACACGACGTTGGCAGTCTGTAAATAAGGATTGGTATGGAACTCGGCAAACACCGGCATGTTCGAGAAGCCCAAGTCGAGCGTCTTTGTCGCACGGATGGAAGCCATCACGCAGGCAAAACCCTCGGCATAAGTATAGGTTGTGCGCTTTGCTGCCTTACCTGTCGTCTTGTCGGTATAGGTTTCTACCGTGCAGCCGCTCTCGAAGGGAGTGACACCTGCAGCCACACGCCAGTTCAGCCCACCCAACTTGAAGGGGACACCCAGCTCGACATAGGTAGAGAAAGCACGGTCGCCAGAATACTTGAAGTCGTTGCCAGCAAACATCGTATAGGCCTGAATGCTGCCATACTTCCACGAATAGCCGATGTTACCTTCTATCTGATGACCGCCGTCCTTACCATAATAGAAGAAACGGTCATGAGCGTCAAGTCCCGACATCCAGTAATCGGTAACCCCGATGTTGAAGCCAGTGTTCTCGTACCCCAACGTAAAAACAATCTCCTGAATGTCATCCCTTCTCAGACCCGTACTGCCGTCCATCTTCAGGGTCAGGCCCTGATAGCTGACGTAAGCCGTCGGCTGGATGGAAATGCCTGCACGGTCCAGGCCACGCCACATATAATGACTGACGAAATCAGCATCCAAATAGCCCTCCACATCTTTAAGATCCACCTGGGCACTCACTACCTGCGGCATCAACATGGCCATCAAGACCCCACCCACAATTTTCCTGAATAAATTCATCTTTTTCTCTTCTATTATTATTTTCGGGTGCAAAGGTAGTGCAATTCGAGTGAATTACAAAATAATTTGCGAATTATTTTACGTCTCGGGAAAATCATACACCAGATACTGCACGTTGGGTTCGGTTGGATAGTTTGTGAGTCGCCCAGAGCGTGTTACGAACGACAGGATGCCATTATATACGCCATTGCCAAATGTGTACTGACCGCTGTAGATGTTGATGTAGTGAATACGACGGGCATCATAGTTCAGGAGCCGCTCTACGTCGTTGACAGGCATACCGTCAATCAGCACCAACGTTGGCCAAGAACCTTCGTTGGGTGTCTGGTCACTAAAGACTACCAGACGTGGTACGCCATTTACATTCCTGTTACTGACGCAACTCACATACTCCAGCAGCGCCTCCCTAACCGTGAAGAACTGACGGTACTCATCAAGATTATAGGTCAGGTAAGGCTTGGTGCCAAATGCCGTTTCATCATAGTCCAATGGTACTACCTCTTCAGCCATTTCATCGGCTATCACACCCAATTGCGCTTCACGCTTGGCTGGGGCGATGGCCATTTGATGCCGCTGCATGTCAATGGAGCGGGCCTCCACCTCACTACGCTTGTAATGGAACACAAGATGGGGGAGTTCTTTAGGGAGCAAGGCGGCAAACGGACTTATCATCTCGACAGGCAGATTCACACCTGTAGACGAGACGGCCGAGAGCACTAATGGCAGCTTACCTTGAATGCCATAGGTGTAGAATACTGCAATGGAGTCATTCACCATCTTTCCCTCAAAATAATGTATCTGCTTCCCTACGATACTCAAGGAAGGACAAATCTGGCTGCCGCTGAACGTCCCATTCTTTACACGCGCCTTGATGATATGGCCTTCGGTTTCAGACCCTCCCCCTTCCCCTCCCTGTTTAGGGAGGGGAGAAGAAATCCAATACTCCCCTCCCTCAACAGGGAGGGGTTGGGGGTGGGTCTTATCCTCCACCCACTCTATATCGTCATCCTCACTCTTGTGAAGAGGATTGACGACTGCCACTAACCGTTGAGCCGCATGGGCACCGTCGCGAGTATAGACCGACAACACATAGTACCCGCTATGCAGGTGGAAGGGCAGTTCGATAACCTTCTCTCCTTTTCCTCCTTTAAGACCTATCACGGCACCAGCCGCCAATCTATACGCATCACACAGTTCGGCGTATGCTATCAAAGCATTGTCGGCAGTCACGCTTACTTTCATCGCCTCACCGGCAAGATACCAGGTGCGGTCGGTCTCAACACTCGCTGCAAAGCTGCTCAGAGAAAGCATCATCGCAGCTGCCAATGATAATATCCTGCTGTTCATCTTCAACTCTTAATAACTAACGTTTTCAGTCAACGACCAGAAGTCGGGTTCCTCAATATATGCACTCTTGTACCTCACGTCGAGCTGTATTTCCGTTGCCCATGCCGTTCTCAGCTTACCATTAGGCTCCATTCTCTTGTCTTCCCATTCGCACAGGTACTTGCCTTCCCTTACCATTTGACGGCAATCAGCATCGCTCGTGTTCTCGAATATGGTGCGTTCGTCTTTTCGTGGAGGAATGTAGATGGTGAAGTCCTCGGGATTGAGGAAGAACCTGTAATCAGTGGTATTCAACGAGCAGCCCACATATCCTATCACGTGCTTTTGTGACGTAAGGCATCGGATATTGGTAGGCAATGCCGACGGCAGTGGGGTAAACAGCCCGCCCATCTCCGAACCTGCCTGATGTCGTGCAAGCTCATACTCGTACTCTGCCTTTGTGATGGCACGCTGATGCACCAGTCCGCTATACCTGTAATACACACGCTCGTCACTACGGTCCAGTTCGTACATCTTGAGCCTTCTGATGTGCTGTCCTTCATAACTCAGGCTGGCACCAACCGTGCTTGTCGTGCCTGCTGCATCCTTCCATCCGCGCTCAGGAAACTGGTTGGCCTTAAAGACTGGCTTCATGATGCTTGTATCAAAGTAAATGGTGGTCGTGTAGTCGGCATGCACTTCCCATGTCTCGTCGTAGGTCCAGGCATAGTAGTTCGTCTTGCCTGACTCAAAAGGAGGATCAGGGGTGACGAGCACGTCGATATGGCTCTCAGGAGTGTTCTGTACCCCTCTCACGTCGGCTATCTTCTCGGTACGAAGAGGTTTCTGGGGTTCCGATTCATACACCTCACCATCGGCTTCTATATGCAGATAGTATTCAGCGTCGGGAGCCAAAGCGTCAATCCAGCAAAAGTAAAATCCATCGTTTGACAGTGTCTTGTATTCCGAGCCGTCGCTCCCCCGTACCGATACTTTTGCTCCCCTCACCATTTGCCGGCTATACGAGGAATTGAGGGCCTGTGTACGCGACAGGATAAACGTATTCCAATGTAACGAATATATCGTGCCTTCCACAACCAGCAGGTCGGAATCCTCCTCTGAAATGTCGGCTTCATATTCTTCTATACAGCCCGACAGCGAACAAACGCACGCCATGAGGCAAAGCACAAAATATAGCGATTTTATCTGCTTCATCATATTTTAGTTGAATCGTATATTAAGTGAAACGTATGGAATGGCAGTACCAAACACAGACAACTTGTACCCTTTTATTTCATCTCCCTCGGTGACGTAATAGACGTTATAGGCATTCTTTCGCGCCAGGGCATTATACACACCTATGGAGAACGACGTGTGGAGAAAGCTCGTCAGTTTATGCGTGGGCTCTATGTTGAAGGCAAGGTCTAAGCGCATATAGTCGGGAATGCGGTATGTGTTGCGGTCTGTATAATATGGCATGTATTTCTGATTGCTCGAATCGTAGTATTTGCCGGCAGGCAGGGTTGTCGGCCTGCCTGTGGCATAGTTGAAGTTGCCCGAGAAACTGTATCTCTCGGTAAACTTGTAGTTGAGCACAGCCTTCACCTCATGTGGCCTGTCGTATTCGGCCGGGTACCAGTCACCGTTGTTCAGAGGCTTTTCCACCCGCTCGTCATCCTGACGCAACTGGGTGCGCGAGAAGGTGTAGTTGACCCATCCGTTCAGCTTACCTGCTGGTTTCTTCACCTGCAGTTCTATGCCGTACGCCCGTCCCTTGGTCGAGATGACATCGGTCTCAAGGTGGCGGTTCATCAGCAGTACTGCCGAACTGCGATAGTTCAGGTAATCGCTCATGTGCTTGTAGTAAACCTCTGCCGAGAACTCGTATTTCCTGCCAGCCGTCTCATGATAGATGCCTGCTGCCAACTGCCAGCCGTTCTGGGGCTTGATGTTCAGGTCTGACAGCTTCCATATATCGGTAGGCGACATGATGGAGGTGTTCGACACCTTATGAATATACTGGTGCATGGTATTGAAACCAGCCTTCAGCGAAAGGTTTTCCTGCAGGGCATAGCGGGCCGACAGGCGCAGCTCCGGAGCATGATAGGTCTTGATAGCCCCCGTCTCATTTCGCGTCTCCAGCAAGGTGCCCTCCGACGGCAGTTCACCTTCATAATAATAGTTCACGTCACGGGGACCCAGCGCATTGAACATGGTATAGCGCAAACCTGCCGAGACCGTCAGCTTTTCCGTAAACGAACGCTCATAGTCCATATATGCGGCACTCTCCAATGCCTTTTCACGCTGCAGCTGGTCGGCCGTTATGCACGACTCCTCGCCTGCAGGCTCATTCTTGCCAGGCTGCACATTGTAGTGCTGCATGGAGAGACCGTAGGAGAGGACATGCTTTTCCGACAGGCGATGACGGATATGCAGCTTACCCCACAGCTGGTCAATGCCAAAGCTCAGTCGGGCAGCCATAGAGGGGATGTTCCTGTCCTCATTGAAGTAGTCGTAGTGGTCGAGGCCGGCCGACAACGTGGCTGTCATCTTCTCATTCAGTATAGAGCGCCACTCTGCCGAGACATTGCGGTTCTGGTAGCCATAACTATCCTCTGAACTGAACGAGAACTTGTCATTACTCCAGTATCCATACACCTTGAGGCGATGCATGCTGTTGAGCCGCCAGGTCAGCACGCCGCCAAAATCATAGAAGTTTGCCGTACCGTTCTTGTAGCCGCTGTCGTCAGGCAGCTGCTTCAGTATCCAGTCACTATAGGTAGTACGCCCATTCAACAGCAGCGACACATGCTCCTTCACTATCGGTATCTCCACGTTCGCCTTGCTGGTAAGCGCGCCAATACTGGCCTGCCCTGTAAACTTCTTCATGTTGGCCTCCTTCGAGGTCACTTTCAGCACGCTGCTTATCCTGCCGCCATATTCCACAGGTATGCTCGACTTGAACAGTTCAACATCTTCTACAGCATCAGAATTAAACGACGTAAACAGCCCAAACAAGTGCGACGGATTATACACCGTACCGCCATTCAGCAGTATAAGGTTCTGGTCGGTTGCTCCTCCTCGCACATTATAGCCACTTGAAGCCTCACCAACGGTAGTGACTCCTGGCAGCGTAAGCACTATCTTCATAATGTCCGACTCACCAAAGGCCGAGGGAATGTTCTTCAGCACCATCGGCTTGAACTTCTCAGAACCCATCATCATGTTGTTAACAGCCGACTGACGCCCACCAACAACTACTATCTCCGACAGTTCCTGGTCGTCAGCCACACTCGCCATTGCCTTCTTCACACCCGGCACCATATACACCTTAGTCTTCGAAGAACCCACAGCCCGGGCCACAGAATCATTGTCAAGGACAGGGATGCCAGTAATAAAAGACTCGGGCCAACCAAACCCACCCCCGACTTCTCCCGTATGGGAGGGGAGATTGGCCACAGACTCTTCTGACTCCCCTCCCGCACGGGAGGAGTTGGGGGTGGGTTTGAGGGTTGGAGTGGCCTGCTGGGGCAGAGACTCCACCACCTTCTTTAGGCTTATCTCACGATTGCTCCTTGAGAACGAAAGCCGGTTCTTCTTCACATACTGCTTAATCTGCTTCTTCTGTTCAGGAAACAGCTTCACCACATCTGACGCACGCTTCACATGATGCGCCTCCCCGTCGGGAGTAACCAGCGTGTAACGTTCCTCGGTATAAAGCGTCTTCAGGTATTTCTTTCCCTCAAAAACCTTGTCACCGCCATAGTCCTTCCATTCACAATGATACAGGCAAATGCCATTGGTGCTGCCGTCACTCAGCAGAGACGAATACCTTGAGCCATCCTCCGGATCATGCACAAACCTGCGGCCATCCATCTCAAACCAGTCCACAAACTCCTGTTCAGGCAGACAAAACACCCCTTCCCTCGGAGGGACAACAACAACACACTGCTTCAACTGGTCGAATCGCATCAGCACATTGTCGTAAACCACGCCATGATAGCTGATACGACCTCTATACATCGTGGTATTACCTTTATAATAAGGCAGTTCGTGCCACAAGGCCTTGGGGTACTGAGCCTCAACCGCACCCACATACAGCCGGGCATAGTCGGACGCCGAGGCAAAATAATCCTGGGCTCCAACATGCTGCGCCACTGCCATCATCATACAGGCAATTGCCAACCTACATTTCTTCATCTCTATAATCGGTCTTTCTACCTATTAAACCGCAAAAGCAGGAAAATCTTGCATGCGAACCACGAACTTTAACATAGTTTTACACTCCATCGCAAGGACAGGAGCTATCATGCAGAGCATAGCCGAACACCGAATCTGAAATATCAGTAAATAGGGTGTTTACAGCAATCCTTTAAAAAGGGTCCTCCAAAAGGAGTGATTTTCTCAGATTTTATGCTTACCTTTGCCATGTCATTGATGATTTTGCTTGTTTTTAATTGCGACACTAAGGTAAGTGAAAAATCTGACATGGCAAAATCCTGAGCCGCTCGGCTTTGCCGCTTGCCCCAGCAAGAACTTTTTGTTGCTCAGGCACTTGTAAATAATGTTAAACTAAAGCGCTGCGGAATTTAGGTGTAAGTAGTCTTTTTTAACCAGAGTTTAAATTTGAGTATGAAATTGCAGAAGTTATCATACTCGAAAAGTGTGTAAGGTGGTGTTATCGTTCTTTCTCTCGAAAGACACTTCGTTGTTGTTCCGCGCAAAGCGATAACAAGAATGGAAATTAGTATCATCATCCCATTTTGAACACAAAAGCAGGCTTACGAACATATCATTTGCACAAAAAATCATAAAAGTAAGCCATCGAAAGGCAATTTTTCGATATAACCAAAGGTTATACAAGATATTTTTTGTAATTTTGTAGCCAACAAAAGACATTATTTGTTAAGAGCAATATGGCAAAGAAGATAGCTGCTGAAAAAGTTGAACCTGAGGTTATTGCAAAATGTGATAACCTTAATGAAGTAACCCCAAACCATGACGAGGTGATAACGTCGGTTGCACAAAGCAGTCCTGAAAACGTTAGCATTAAGTCAATGATACGAGTTATACGTGGACAGCAGGTAATGCTTGACTTCGACTTGGCTTTTCTATATGGTGTTGAAACAAAAGCACTCAATCAGGCTGTTAAGCGTAATACAAATCGTTTCCCAGAGGACTTTATGTTCAAGTTGACAAAAAGCGAACTTGAAATATTACGGTCACAAATTGTGACCTCCAATCCGGTAGAAAGACAGCAAGATACAAATTGGAAGTCACAAATTGTGACCTCCAATCTTGACAATAATCATGGCTCAGATATTTTGATATCGCAAAATGCGACATCAAATTTTGCGAAAATGGGCTTAAGAAGGCCGCCTTATGCCTTCACTCGCAATGGAGTGGCCATGCTTAGTAGCGTGCTGAGGTCACAGACTGCTGTTGGTGTCAATATCAAGATTATGCGTGCTTTCGCGGCTATCCCACAGTTAGTGAATAATAATGCTCAGATGATTCAGCGTATTTTCAACATTGAGCAGCACCAACAGGAGACGGACGAGAAAATCGATGTCATTATTGAGAAAATAGAAAATTTCTCTCCGAAGCTCTTGCCGGAGCAGATATTCCAGACTGGATGTGTGTGGGATGCCTGGTCGTATATTTCAGACTTAGTACGAACAGCCCAACAAAGGATAGTGCTAATTGACAATTTTGTGGACGATTGTGTTTTGTCATTGCTAACAAAGCGTGCCGATGGTGTGACAGCCACCATCCATACGCGCTACAGCGAGCAATTCCTGACAGACCTAAAGAAACACAATGAACAATATCCCGAGATTACGTTTGTACAACTGCCACACAAAAATCACGACCGATTCTTGATAATCGACAATAAGGCGTATCTTCTTGGTGCCAGCGTAAAAGATATTGGCGCTGGATTATGTGCTGTAACCGAATTGTCAACATCACCAGAGACAATCTTAGAGATGTTGAAATAGTCATCTGACCGACTAAATTTACTATCCGACCGAGAAGGGGCTTGAATTATTTGCGGCATTAAAGCTGTCTTGAAAATGATAACAAGTTTAATATTCTAAAATAAGCAACGAAAAACGAGGCTACGATATGAACGAGAAGAAATTCCTATCCTATTTGGAGCGATATAGCCAATGGCTCAAAGCTCATAAAGAAAAATCCACTGAAGAATTGGCTGAACGTGAAGCCCATGCTAAGGAGATGCAGAAATATGACAAAGCCCGTCTTCTGAATATGACGGCTGACGATGTTTACAATCTGCTTTCCCCATTGTGGGCTATGGGCATGTGGGGTAATAAGCACTACAAGATAGACAACCTTATAGAGACGAACAGCATTGAACTTATTCGCTATCAGTTTGCCAATCTGCTCTATGGCAAGGATTCTCTTGCTAAGCGTTGGGACGAATTCCGGCAGAAGGTTAAAGGCATTGGTCCTGGTATTATGAGTGAGATCCTGAACAAGGCTTTTCCTGATAATTGTATTCTTTGGAACAGCAAGACCAAGACAGGTTTTACCATTCTTGAAGTGCCTAACACCCCAAAATACGATTCAGCAATGGATGGCAAGATGTATGCTTATCTGTCGGAGTGTGGTAAGAAGATGCTTGCTTTTGCCAAAAATAAAGGCTATAACGACTTGGAAAATTTGATTGCCCTTGACTATTTCATTTGGCAGGAAGTCCAAAAAGATATTGACGAGCCAGAGACTGTTGATGTGGTAGAAGTGCCTAAGACCAAGAAAGAATCCGGCTTCGTTCATAATGACATCCGTGACAAGATCAAAGACATTGGCGAATGCTTAGGCTTCAAATCCACTACAGAAGTCACCGTTGCCAATGGTGCCAGAGTTGATGCCGTTTGGGAAGTCTCTATCGGCAACATGGGCAGAATCATCTACGTCTTTGAGGTGCAGACCTCTGGCTCCATTGATAGTCTTATCCTTAATCTGATGAAAGCCAAGAACAACAAGGCTGTGCAGGGCATTGTTGCGGTTTCCGACGCCGAGCAGATAGAGAAGATAAGGAAAGAAGTAGAATCTCTGGATGATATCAAGAAGGACATCAAGTATTGGGATTATACAGAAGTGCTTGAAGTCCATGAGGCTTTGCAAAAGGCCAATGAGAGCATTAATAAGCTAGGACTTGTGCCTGTAAGTTTATAAACACGTGCTATAATATAGCTTAATTGAATTATTCAAAGACAAATTCATCAAGCATAATCAAAATGAATATGAAAACCGAAGATTATATAAGAGACGACGAAGCCAAAATTATTCTTGGTTTTAATGATGATGAAAAAGATGTGTTACAAGGTACAGGACAGATAACGACCTTTAATCAGTTGGGGTTTAAAGGCATTTCTGATAGGCCTGATGGATGGTATATACCCAAAGATACAAGTAAAATAGCTATTATTTTAGAAACAAAATCAGAGAAGGAAGATTTAACTAACCAGAAATGGGTTAACGAGTTGTGCAAGAATCTTGAAATTGTAAAAAGGAAATTCAAACGAGTTGTTGGTATATTATATAATGGAATAGATATAAGAGTATTTAAGTATCAAGAAAAAAATGCAACACAAGATTCTTTGATTAAGGAAGTCGCAGGTTTAGCTCCGACATTACAGCATAAATCATATTATCTTTCTTTGTTCTCAGAGGAAAGGATTGACAAACAAAAGATTTACACTCTTACAAAGAAAATTAATGACTGCTTGCATATCCAGTTTGGCATTAAGAACCTCTATCATCGCATGATTTTTACAGCATGCGCTTTAGTCGCAAAACGTTATGGTGCACTTCTCGTAAAGAACATGAATTTCACGGTTATGAAGAATTCCATTCTAAGTACGATAGCAAAATCTATTGAGAAAGATAGAAAACAAAATCTAAAACTTGATCTTTTAATAGATGTTTATGCTGAAATTAGAATGAATAATGAAACAAACCAAGAATCAATAGATAGTTTTATCCAATGGGTCACAGAAATATCTGATAGTGTTAATTCCGACAACTGGAATGGAGAAGATGTAATGGGTATATTCTTTAATGAATTTAATCGTTATAAAAAGAAATCTGAAAATGGTCAAATTTTCACCCCAGACCATATTACATCTCTTATGTATAGACTAATTGATGTTAACAAGTCTGATAGGATCCTTGATGCCACTTGTGGTTCTGGCGCTTTTCTAGTTAAAGCTATGTGTAATATGATGAAAGAGGCTGGAGGCATAAAGGCAAAAGAGGTTGAAAGTATTAAGTCTTCTCAGTTGTTCGGAATAGAATTTGACCGAGAAATATTTGCCTTGGCATGTGCAAATATGCTGATACATAAAGATGGCAAAACAAATTTGGAACAATTAGACGCAAGGAGTATAGAAGCTTCAGAGTGGATTAAAACTAAAGGCATAACCAAGGTCTTAATGAATCCTCCATATGAACGCAAATATGGGTGTATGAAAATTGTCAAGAATGTACTTGATTCCGTTCCAAAGGGCACAAAATGCGCTTTTATTCTACCGGACAAGAAACTTGAGAAAGATTACAAAGATAAAAAATATGGAAACAAGGTTTTAAAGAATCATACACTTTCAACAATCATTAAGCTTCCAGAGAATCTTTTCTTTGGTATTGGACTAACAACATCTATTTTCGTGTTTGAAACGGGAAAGCCTCAGAGGAATCAAAATATCATAGGATATTATATTGAAGAAGATGGTTTGGAAACTGTAAAAAATAAAGGAAGGCAGGATGTTAAGAATAAGTGGAAAGAAATAGAAGATTATTGGATAACCGCCATTCATGATGGAGTGGATGATAAGTATGATACTCGACAAATTATAAATCCGAGTAAGCACCTTTCCTATCAAATGCCAGAGAAGGCTTTTGAAGTATTTGAGGAAGACTTAATGAAAACAATGGTTGATTACGAAATGTATAAAAGAGAAATTGATTTAAAAGATTTTAAAGAAAAGCTAGCCCAAAGGGTTTTGTATGAGAGTAGCGTAAAAGCAAATGAAAATAGTGTTAACATCGTGATAAAAAAGGATGAATAATATGACAAAAATAGATATTTCTTCATGGGGTATGTTTGTTATAGGAGACATAATGAACAAACTCGACTTAAAAATTAAGAAAGAAGACTTTGACAAGAGACTTGATACTTCTCTTGAAAAAAACGAAGAATTCTCACTCCCACTAATTAATGCAAAGGACGGAAATAACGGTATTATGTATTACGGAAGAAAAGATGACTTCGAGAGTGAGGAAATGTGTCTTGATATAGTTCAGAATGGTGCTGTCGCAACGGGAAATGTTTATGCCCAAATACAAAGGACAGGTGTCTTATGGGATGCTTATTTGGTAAAGCCAAATGATAAAATAAGTAAATATGCATTGTTGTTTCTTTCTCTAATAGTCCAGAAAAGTATAAAAAAGAAATTCAACTATGACAATAAAGCTATATGGGATAAGGTGAAATTGGAAGTAATCCCTTTGCCTCAAGATAAAGACGGTAAACCTGACTGGGGATATATGGATATGTATATGCGGAGCATTGAAAAGAAAGCGAAAAAGACTGTTGAGAGTCTTATTGCAATTATAGAATAGTACATGTTTATATCAACTGACTAACTCTTGCGAGTTAGTGGGTAACTATAATACACTTAGTAGGTAACTAAAAAATAAGATAAAGAACAGAAATGGAAGATAAATTATATAAACAGATAGAAACAAATTTGTCATCTTCAATAAAAATGAAACTTGACAACATTCGCAACTATCTTTCATACGGAAACGCATCTGTGATGGTTGGCGCGGGGTTTAGCAGAAACGCAGACATGGATGAAACTGTGTCTATGAAAGATTGGAATAGTTTAGCTAAAAATTTTTTCCAGAAGCTATACTCTCGTACACCAACAGGAGAAGATTTGGCATTTAAGACTCCGATGAGATTAGCCTCATTAGTTGAGACATCATTTGGACGTACCGAATTGGATAAAATGATATACGAATCATTACCTGATGAGAGAATATCGCCAGGAGAAATACATAAAGCATTCTTGAACCTAAATTGGAAAGATGTTTTTACAACTAATTATGACCGCCTTTTGGAAAAAGCTGCAATAGACACAGAACGTCATTACAATATTGTAACTAATAAAGAAACGTTGATTTATACGCAAAGTCCACGTATCATCAAACTTCATGGTAGTTTCCCAGACATTCATCCTTTCATTATGACAGAGGAAGACTATCGGATTTATCCATCAAAGTATCCAGAGTTTGTCAATTCTGTGAGACAGGCACTTATTGAAAATATTTTCTGCTTGATAGGTTTTTCTGGCGATGACCCTAATTTCTTAAGTTGGATTGGCTGGCTTAGGGATGTTATGGGGAATTTGCCTTCTCCCATTTATTTGATTACTTATGATAAAACTTTTCATGATGCGGAGAGCACATTACTAAAAACGCGAAAATTGGATGTTATAAACTTCGCGGAAGTAGAGGGCATCCGTGGATATAAAGAAGCATTTGAATTCCTATTCAAGTATTTGGAATCGCAGGAACAAGATTTATGGGAAGATTTAGGATTTACTGTTAATTTGGATACTATAGAGGGAGTAAAAAAAACAATAGAAAAGGCAAAGACAATTAGAACTTCATATCCTGGATGGCTCCTAATGCCTCAAAGCTACTATCACTATTTTAGTGACTGTAGCCGTAGTTTTCCTTTTATGGAGAAGGATTTGGACAATATAACTGATAAAAACCTACGATTTCAGTTTGTTTATGAATTGGACTGGAGACTGTCAGTTTCACTAACTCCCAAGAATGTTGATTGGTACGTAAATGAATTAGAAGCGATTTGTTATGATGAAAATGACACTCCAGAGTTAAGATCACAGAAACATTCCTTAAAGATTTCTTTATTAACCATCTATAGGAGTCAATTAGATTTGAATTCTTTCAATAAGATTGTAAAATTGATATGTGACACAAAAGACCGTCTTTCAACAGACTTACAACGAAGATTATTTTACGAACGTGCATTAATAGCAGTCTCTGTTTTGGATTACAAGCAGGCAGACGAAATTCTCAAAATGTGGAACTCCTCAAGATTTGATTATATCGGAGAAATCTGGAAAGCACTAATAATGATTGAAATAGGTAAACAGAAAGATGCAAGAGACTTATTGAATGAAACTTATCAGACTATACGTACTCAATTAGTTATTATAAATAACGCTTATTCTCCATTATTAAGTTCATGCCGCTTGCAAATTGAGAATATATTGCGTATCATTACTTACAACAGAAGTAAAAGGAATAATAGTGAATTAGATTATGATGCGGACTTCTATACTATCTGCAGCGATTGTAAAGACAAACTTCATGAATTAGGAGACAACAAGCAATATCGTGAATATCATGACTTCAATATTGGCTGCCGTCGTACAACATGGAAGGGAGATTCTGGTTTTGATGGAAGGTACCTTTATTCCTATCGATTAGTTCGACTTTTTGAAAATGCAGGTATCCCATTCGGATTACCCAATCTTTCAATTAATGTAAAAGAACAAAGCGAAGCGTTATGCAATTTGATTAATTTTAATTTTTTCTATTGCGCTACAATATTGGTAAGAGGATGCTGTGAGAGATTAATAAAAGACATCTTGACCAGAAGACATCTCGTTAATTTGTCACGCAAAGAAGCAGATTTTTTATTCGATATAAATTTTCTTTGTCTAAAGAATCTTTCTGATACAGAATATAAAACTATAATGGCTAGACAAAAATCTATTGTCGAATTATTAGGTTATTTGTCTGTAAAAGCATCACAAGAAAAAATAGTACCTTTAGTAAATATACTTATCCGTTTAAAATATGAAAAGAATTTGGAGACAGTATATAATTCGCTGACAAAGGATTCTCTTTCAAAATTGTTACCCATGTTATATTGTATTCCTATCAAAGGGGATAAATACGAGAAAGACATATTATTCCCGAAAACGCAAAATATAAAAATCAAACTACCTAAGCAAGCTGTTGATATTATGTATCAGGGGCTTATTTCAGACAACAGATATAAAAGTGATGCGGCCTATCACCGAATAGCATCAACTTACACAGATATGAGTAAAACAAATCGGGATAGGTTTTCAAGAATAATCATCAAATGGCGAAAAGCTGAGACTAAGTCGTTGAATATGCTTTATTCATACAATATGATTCCTTATGATGCGAAGAAAGAGACTAAGGATATTGATACAATTGTTTCTGAGTTAGTAAACGAATTTATGGAAAAAGATTACGTTTTCAATAAAGATTCTAATTCCATCACAGAGCTTAGTTCTGGAATAAGGAAACTAACACCTCTAGCAAAGCATATACCCTGTAATCTGCAGGAAGCAATTCTTTCCAAAGTCATGAAATACCTTGTAATGTATGAGGATGATTTGAAAAAGAATGATATAAGGGAGTTCTTTGGAGGCTTACGTTCATTTAGTAGAAAACTTTTCTTCTCTCTTCAAGAGTTTTTAAGGTGTCTTGACATGCAAAAAGTAGATAAAGACATGTTAAATTCATTTGCTAATGTCATAATTAGATATGGGACTTATGATTTTAGATATTTAATAATTATTTCATGTATCAATAGTCACATTCATAAGTATGATGTTGTTGAACTCATTAATGAATCTCTATTTCATAATGACTACACAAAAGATGACGATGCATTAGTCGCATTATATATTGAGTTTAAAACAAACTTTGACATCAGTACTTTTGAGAGAATTATGAATTATATTACTTTTTCCGTTGATTCAAATAAAAACAGATATATCAGGTTTATTAAAGATGTCATTGAAGATAATTTGATTCCGAATTTATATAATCCTAACTTTGAAAATATGCTAACGAAACTATATGATATGATTAACAGAGATGACATACCTGTAGAAGATTTGATGGAAATGGAATATGAAACATTACAATTGGTAGATTGTTTAATGATAAAATATCCCAAAATGAAGAAAACAAAAGCTATAACAGATTGGTTAGAATTTAATAATAATCCTAATACGTTTAATGATATTAGATTAAAAAATGATTAACTTTGCGAACTAAATATGGCAAGAATAGATGGAACATACTTTTTGATGGTCGATTACAGATCTTCCGATGGAATATGTACGCATCACATTCCTATTCAATATGGTAATGGGGAAGCTCATCTTTTGATGTGTGACTATGACAGTGATTGTTGGGCTCCTGTTGGTAGTCCTATCATGAACTTTGGCGAGATGACTGAGAAGCAAATATTCGAAGTTGTTAGGAAGACACATATATTTTATTCTTCTCTTAATGAAGGCGATAATTATCGTCTAAAATATCTGAAACTTGGTTACGGCCAATGTTTTAATTCCATCTACAGACCAGTATTCACATATGATCTTACTGAAGTTTTTCAAGCCACATCACAAAGCGAGACATCTTTCATAGAGTGCTACAAAGACCTACCCATTAATAACTTCCAAGAATATTCAAATCAACTGCGGCAATTAGAGATAATCCTTGACGATATGACAGAAGTGTTCAAAGTTGTTGCGCCCCATTATGAACAACGCAACGTTTACGGACATGCCATCAGGAACATCATTATTTTAGCATGCACAGAATTGGATGCGAGGATGCAGGACATATTAGCAAATAATGGAGTCAACCCTAACAGGAAATACTTTGAAATGAAGGATTATTTCAAATTGAAAGACCCTTTAAAATTAGATGAGTATGAATTGTCATTTTATAGATATGGTGATTTAGGAACCTTTTCGCCTTTCTCTACATGGGAGAATAACGAACAGTTATATTGGTATCAAGCATACAATCATATAAAGCACAATCGAGAGAAACATTTTTCTGAGGCAAAATTATTTAATGCGGTAAATGCTATTATGGCTTATGCCATTATTCTAATTGCCCAATATGGGTATAGGAATGATTTATGGCGTGAGACTGTTGGTAAAATCATTCATGTAGAAAAAGAGCCAAGGTGGGATTTGGAAGATTTTTATATAAAGAGTCTTGGCGACCAAAGATCAGTTCATTATCCATTTAAACAAGAAGATTAATTACAAAATCCGTTGAATTTTTTAAAGACTAATGTAGGTAAATGTACAAAATATAAATATGAGCGACGAACGTAAGTTTAACATAGAAGATTTTGACGAGTACATCCGCCAAGGAGAACCAGATAAGAAGGAGAAGGCTTATATCTGGCAGACGGCTATTGGGTTGCAGAAGGAGATTTCTGCGTACGAGTGGGCGAAAGGCACTCTGTCGTTCTTCTGGTAGATGATGTAGTAGAAAAGGATGAGAAATGGTGACAAAGAAGAATAAATACGTTATAGAAATAAAAGAATACAAGATATGAGCAAGATATCAATACGATTCTACAAAGACCATAAGGTTCGTGCCGTATGGGACGAAGCCAACAACCAGTGGTGGTTCTCGGTTCTGGATATTGTGGGGGCTATCAATCAGCAAGATGACCACGAAAAGAACCGTAACTACTGGAAGTATCTGAAAGCTAAACTGCGGAAGGAAGATAATGAGTTGGTTAGTGCCACTACCCAACTGAAGCTTACAGCTGCGGACGGAAAGAAGTACAAAACGGATGTCGTCAGCCAGGTCGATGTAGAGAAACTCGCTAAGGTTATACCCAACAACCAGGCTACGGCCTTCCTCGACTGGTTCACTTATAGTGACAACACAATTGACGGGCGCAGCAAAAAGAAGGCCTATACGTTTATTGAAAGTAATCTCGTGGCAGATAAAGACGTGGGAACTGTCAAGGCTCTGCAACAGATTCATGCCTATATCTTCGGTGGGCTATATGACTTTGCCGGGAAAATCCGTACCAAGACCATTGCGAAGGGGAACACCTTGTTTTGCCTGACAGAACATCTTTATAGTTTCTTGAAAACTGTAGAGTCGATGCCAGAAAACACATACGATGAGATAGTAGATAAGTATGTGGAGATGAATGCTGCTCATCCGTTTATGGAAGGCAATGGCCGTTCAACGCGCATTTGGCTCGACTTGATATTCAAGAAACGCTTAGGCCTGTGCGTGGATTGGAGTCAGATAGATAAACGGGAATACCTTGATGCGATGATTGCAAGTCAAATGGACAGCACTAAGATTCGCGAGTTGCTGAAACCTGCATTGACGAATAAGATAGACGACCGCGAAATCTTCATGAAGGGTATCGACTACTCGTATTACTATGAGCAGGAAGACTAATTGACTTTTTAAAAACAATAAAAACACAGGACAAGTTCAGGACAAGCTCGGTACAAGTAGCGAACAAATAAGATAATTGGGAAAATATGAAGGATAAAAGAATTTACGGCATGTTTGGGCCGAAGATAAAGGCCATGAGACTGGAACATGGATTGAAGCAACGGCAGTTGGCAGAGTTGCTTGAGACGGACATGCCTATGTATAGCAAGATGGAGCTGGGAGCACGACGTGTAAGACGCGACCAAGTTCCCAAGTTAGCAGAGCTGTATAAGGTTGACGAGAGGGAACTGATGAAACTATGGCTGGCTGATGGCGTCTATGCCATCTTGAAGGAAGAGGACGAAACACTCCGTTTAGATGCCATTGACTTGGCAAAGGAGTACTTTTCAGGAGAATGATGGAGTGTAGTCAGAACCCTATCGGTTTCAAACAACTTGTTTTCGCAGTCGCACAAGATTGCGAAAACTTGCTTAAAATGGGGGCGAACTCAAACCGATTGTTTTCGCATTGTTTTCGCAAAACGAAAAATCAGCAACTTGAATTTCTTCTAAGTTGCTGATTTTCAGTGTGGACCAGCCAGGGCTTGAACCTGGGACCTCCAGATTATGAGTCTGTTAAAGTAAGATATTTTAAGATTTCACAAAATATTTTTCCGATTTCTATTTGGTTGTTTATCAGATATTTACTAACTTTGCAACCGAAACGGGCAACGCT
>CAMVLT010000027.1 GCA_947168395.1 uncultured Prevotellaceae bacterium
TGTTGTTTGCCATAATCTACCTTATTCTATAATATCCATGCCGCAAAGATACGAATTTTTCCTGAAACCTCCAAATGTTTGGGGAGAATTTACGCAGAAGCTTCTTTTAGGGGGATGATCAGTGGAACCGTCTCCTCTGCCTTTCAGCGAAGGCTTGGAACGGAGCGGGCACGAATCAAGGCAGGAGGTATACAACTGTAAAACAGTGTGTGCCTCCTGCCTGTCATTGTTTTCGCTTTTGCGGAGATTTCTCGTTTAGGGATCTTGAGTTTCCTCACCGGGAACGTAGGGCTCGGGCTTGAACTCCATGGAAGTTACGTCGAACTGCATAACCTCCTCGCCAAGTCCAAGTGCTATGACTTCTGATTCCGGTTTTAAATAAATCTTCTTTTCCATTTTCTTTCTTTGCTTTCTTTTTCTTTTAATGGCAGGGGCGTGCCACAAAGGAACACCCCCCTGCCTGTTGTGTTAGCATATCAGTCGCAGAATTACTTCTGGATGAACTTCTTGCCGTTCTGGATGTACATCTGACCCTTCACAGGAGTAGCAACCTTCATACCACGCAGGTTGTAGATCTCGCCGCTCTCGTTCATGGCCTTCACGTACTGCTTAACCTCGTCGATGCTGGTGAACTCGCCATCGAGGAAGATGATGTCACGAGCCTTGTCGGGATAAGCTGTACCCTGGTAAGCGCTCATCGGGAATACAATCTTCTTGGCAGGAATCAAACGGACATCCTGATAGAAGATCCACTTGCCACCCTTGCCAGTGAACTTGTAAACGTCATCGTCGTCAGTGCTGGGAATAGGACAACCGGTAACCTTCAGCTCGTTCTTGTAGTCAAGCGTGCTCTGGTACTTCGTGTTCTGCGTGCTGTGCTGCTCAAACTTCACGGGCTGGTTCTTATCGGTCGTGATGATGACAGCTGCACTACCAGGAGCATAGTACTGGTCAGCCTTGAATACGTATGTACCATTGGTGGTCTGCTTAGCAAATGCCTTCATCTCAGCCGTGGTAGGAGTTACATAGTTGTAGTTGTCGCCAGTCATGACATCATCTTCAGTCTCAGTGGGCACTATATCATCAGCACCTCCACCATCGATGTTATCATCGCCGTCCTCAAACATACGTGCACCCACATACTCCTTGAAGTACTTACTGGTCTTGGGATCGCCGGCAGCCGGGATCTTGTAGAATTTGTTGTTGTGCTTAGCACCGTAGGCGTAGATGTTGTCGCCATCCTGATAAGCAGTCCAAACCTTCACAGTAGCACCGTCCTGCTTGGCTGCCTCAGTGGGAATCCATGTACCATAGTCGGGGTTGTAGTACACAGCAACGTATGTATCTTGATCGTTAACCTTGTTAGGACCAATAACGGGAATCGACTGCTCGACAGTTTGCAGGTCGGTGTAGACCTCCTCATATTCGGGCTCCTTAATGCCACCGTCGTGCTTCAAGAGTTCATAAGACTCCTTAGTCACCCAAACAGTGGGTTTCGGGTTTCTACCAACCTTACCGAATACCTTACCCTCGATGAAGCCGAAGTACTTATTGGCATCGATAATGCTTGAGAGGTCATCATCGCAGCCGCTCAGGCCTTCAATCTCAGGAACGGTACCCATCGTCTTGTCGGTTCTGACAACGCGGTTCACGCTGATGAACTTCACTTCCTTCAGGGCATCGGTGCTGTTGAACGTACCCTCACCGAGGCTTACCAGCTTGGTGTTGATGAAATCAACATTCTCCAGGGCCTTGTCGTTCTGGAACACGAACGAACCCATCAGCTCAACGCTTGACGGAATAATCATGCGGTAGCTGTCGTCAGCCTGCTTTGTACCCTTCAGGGCCTTCAGCTGTGACAGAGCCTTGTCGGCGATGACCTTCAGACCCGGACGGAGCGGGGTGTAGTTGTCGTCAGCAAGCAGCGTCTCGGGGAGAGTCAGCTCAACCAGAGTGTTGTTGGGCTCGTCAACAGTAGCCTCGAACAGGTTGTTCAGCACGGTAATCTGAGAGTTGGACAGGTCGAGCTTCTTGAGAGAAGTACCCTTCAGGATACCTGCGGGCAGGCACTCCAGATCGTCGTTGATAACAAGCTCGTTCAGGTTGTTGTCGCACTCGAAGGTGCTGCCTTCCAGATTCTTGAAGGGAGCCTCGGGAGCAAACTTCACGCTGAGCAGAGCAGAGTTGTTAGCAAATGCCAGGTCGCCAACCTTCGTGAGACCGGTCAGGGCGGTCAGGTCGAACGTCGGGATGGCAGTACCGCGGAAGGCTTCCTTACCGATAGAAGTAACGGTAGCGGGAATACCAGTAGAGATAGTTCTCAGGTTCAAGCACCATACGAACTGCTTGTCAGCAATCTTGGTGAGACCCAGAGGCAGGGCAACGCTTTCCAGCGTGGTGTTAGCCTGTACATAGAATCCTTCAGCTTCGCAGCCCTCAACCAGAGTCTTGGCGCGGCGGATGTTCTGAGTAAGGCCGTTAGGCATCAAGGTCAGGGCAGTGTTCTTCAGGCCGATTGACTTCAGCGGAGTGTTGTCCCAAACACCCTTACCAATCATGTCGTTGGTAATCTGTGTACCATTGTTCAGGTTCACATATTCAGTCTCAGTACCCATGAAGGCGTAGTTGTCAATCTTCTCCAGGTTAGCGGCGCAGGAGCCGAGCTTGGCGTTGATGTGAGTGTTACGGAATGCATTGGCACCGATAGTCTTCGTACAAGCGGGGAAGGAGAACGAGGTAGTACCGGCAGTCCAGTCCTCGGTAGCAACACCGATACAGTTCACGAATGCGCTCTCACCCCAAGTCTCAATCTTACCGTTGTCAATCTGAACCTTCGTCAGCACGGTGTTGTTGTTGAACTTCTTCGGGTCGGTCTCGGGAACCTCCTTCTCAGCAAGAGCGTTCATTGCATCCTCCAGCTCTTGCAACAGAGTAGGATCAGCCTCATTCACAAGTGCATAGGCAGCTGCGGTGGTTTCCATCAAGGTCTCAGCAGCGTCAATGGCAGCCTCTAACTGCTCCAGAGTCATACCCTTCTCCTGAGTACTACCATTCTTTACAAGGGTGAGCACACCATTGTGATTGGTATACTGAGCCTTGGTCTTGTTGTCAGCGTAGGCAATCAGAGCCTTCCACTCGTCGTATGCCTTGTTCATGGCATCTCTCTTGGCGATTGTCTGTGAATGAACAGTAGCATAGTCCTGAATGTCATAGCCCTTAGGATTCTGGGTGTTCTGTGCATAGTTAGCCTGGAACAAAGTCTCTACGATGAATTCGTAATCGTCAATGTCAGACTGTTCTGTCAGCTTGGCCAGATTTGCCTCCGTCGGACTCTTTACAGCAGCCTTAAGTTCGTTGCTGGCAGTGCTCCATGTCGGCCAGATAGCGTTCAGAGCATCATCAGTTGCCTTCTGTGTCTCGTAGTCGAGCTTAGCAATCTCGTATGCTCTTTTCTTAGTCTTGTAATCGCAAGTAGCGAGGTTTACACCAAGGAAGTTGTTCCGGATCTGAACGAGGTTTCTCCAAGCAGCCTCAGCTTCTTCAGCCTGAGTCTTCAGGCCCTTCATCTTCTTGGCACCCCATTCAGCGTAGTCCTCAGAGGTCTCAGCCAGAGGAACGGCAACGATCTGGTTCTTTCTTGAACCAATGGTACGGACAAGATTTCCGTTGGAGTGCAATAAAGCTCCTGCATTCATCTTTGCGAAAGATCCGCTCTTATTCACCTTAACAATCTGATACAACTGACCGCTTGTGTCGCTGCCTTTTTCTGTATCGCTAAGAACAACGTAAATTGTCTCGGTAACATCAGTGTCAGTTTCATCCTTCTTCAGCACGAATACCTTCTTACCCTTGTAGGCGCCATCCAAGGTAATCACACCGTTCTCGAAGACGGGAATAGTGTAGTCCTCAACAGAGCCATCTACCAGTGCTTTAAGAGCATCGTATTTTTCCTTAGCATCCTTGTACTCCTGGCTGTCCTTGTTGTCAACGGTCTTCATGGGAACGTGGGCAAAAGCATAGGCAGGAACACCCTTCAAGCCGGCAGTAGTCGTCACGATAAACTGCGTGATGTTACCGTTCAGCGGCTGAATCTGATTAGTCTTAAGGCTTTCCAAAGCAGAAGCCTCAATCTTGAGAGCAAATGTGTAGCCAGTGAGCGCGGGCCTGTTGGTACCCTGCTCCTGAGTCACATTGTCACGTACCCATGCAATGTAGCCTCCCAAGAACCAATCATCGGAGAGGGATGACACATACAAAGGTTTGTCGTTGTCATTCCCGTTTAACACCTGGTCAGGAATGACAACCGTCATACCGTTGCTCGGAACAGCGGCATAACCAAGCACCTGGGCTTTATTGCCAGCGAGCTCCTTGCAAACAAGATTCTTGCTTGTGAAGACGTCGCCGACATAGGCCAAAGCACTCGTGCTAACTGTGGCCAGCAGCCCCAGAAGCATCAACTTCAAACTTAAAGTCTTTTTCATTTTCATTTGAGTTTTGTTTGTTAATAAATAAAGTGAATTAAAAAAATAGTTAAATTTCATTACAGTTCTTTTCTTCTCTTGTCCTTCTTCTTGTTTTTTAAAACGTTAGTACTTACTTACCTTTTACGCGTACGCGCCCACAATATAGCACGGGCTATGTGCCACGCTTTCCCGAAACGCCCTGTAGAAAAGGAAAACGCCTCGCTTTGGGGCGAGGCGGGTAACAAACGGGTAACAAAAGTGCGATGAAATCGGCGTTATTTGCGCTTTTTCTTGGTCTTGCGGAACAGGTCGCTCACGCTGTCAACGGCGGCGTCGCGCCGGGAGTCGACCACTGCGGCGTACATGGTTGTTGTCGTGATGCTGCGGTGTCCCAGCAGCTTCGAGATGGTGTACAGGTCGGTGCCCGCCGTCAGTGCCATTGTGGCATAGCAGTGGCGGCTGGTGTGGAACGTCACGTACTTGCCGATGCCGGCCTGCTGCACCCACTTCTTGACGGTGCGGCTCACGCTGCTCTTGTCAGGCAGCCGGAACACACGCTCGTCGTCCTGTCCGCGCTCCGGCAGCCACCTCACGGCCTCGCAGCTCAGCTTGCACTGTATTGGCTCCTGTGTCTTCTGCATAATCATCACCAGCCGCCAGCCGTTCCCCCACCGGCGTATGTTGCTCCACCTCATTTGGCTCACATCGCTATACCGCAGTCCCGTGAAGCAGCAGAACATGAAGGCCTGCTTCACCATTTCATTGGCACAAGGCGTGGCTGACAGTGTCACCACCTCGCCGGCCTCCAAGTATTCCTTCGTAACCTCCGGACGGCGGGGCAGCTCGCCTTTTTTCAGCGATTCCACCGGGTTTTTGGCGGCTGCGCCGTCTTTCACAGCCTCGCTCAACATGTTACGAAAAACCCCGAAGTAGTGGTACACGCTCACCCCCGACAGCAAACTACCCGTCGCCGTCTTCGCCCGCTTCATATACTCCGCAAAACGGTAGCACAGCTGCGAGTCCACATCCTTTATCAACAGCGTATCCATCTTGCGGCCCAAGAACGCACGCAAATGGTACTCCATGTTGCCTACCATCGTTACATAGCTCGATCCACGATGGCTCCGAGTACAGTCGGCCTTGTAGCGTTCCAGGTACTCGCCCACCGTCATCCGTGCCATCTTCAGGGTTCTCATCCCCGACCTGCCCATCAACAGGTCTATCGTACGTTGTGCCTTCAGCACATTGGCCGCCTGTAGTGTCTCCTCATTTACCAGATGGTCGGCCTCCGACTGTTCAGGAATTAGGTAGAGCTTCAGAAACTCATACGTCCGCCGACCGTTCACGTAGGTGTCTAAATAGATGGAGTAGTTGCCGTTTCTCAGGGCCTTCAGCCTGATCTTGACAGGCTCCTTCACCTTCATTACTTTCTTCTCTTTTTCCATAGCGTTTTTTCCGCAAAGATACGAAAAAAAGTACAACTGCGATTTCCGCGTCAAAACATTTGGCCGTTTCACGGAAAAATGCTACCTTTGCAGCAAAACAGACAGATTATGATAGTAGCAAACCCCATTTACGATATCGTGTTCAAGTACCTCTTAGAGGACGAGCGCATAGCCCGCACTCTGCTGTCGGCACTTTTGAAAAAGGACGTTGTGGAAGTAGTGTCCCGACGGAACGAATACTCCAACATCGGGCGTGACGGACTCTCCGTGTTCCGCATCGACTTCGGAGCCACCATCCAGGAAAGCGATGGCTCGCGTCACCTGATACTGATAGAGTTGCAGAAAACTTGGCTCGAAACCGAGACACTGCGTTTCCGCCAGTATCTCGGCGCACAATATGCCAATGTGGAAAACATGCTGCCAGAAAATGGTGGGGCTTACGCCATACCGATGGTGACCGTCTACCTGCTGGGCCACAAGGTAGGCGACATCGAAGAACCGGTGCTCTATGTGCGTCGCCAGTCATACGACTACAACGACCATCTGGTGACAAAAGGATTGCCAGACCCGTTCGTCGACAGTCTGACACACGACAGCATCATCGTACAGATACCCCGTCTTCACGGACAGGTGAACAATCGGCTGGACAAGGTGCTGAGCATCTTCGACCAGACACGTATGGACCAGCATAACAAGCATGTGCTCGACATCGACGAGTCAGCCTATACTGGTGATGACGAGATGATCCGCATCGTCAACCGTCTAATGGCAGCAGCTGCTGATGCCAAGATGCGCCACGACATGAATGTTGAGGACGAATACTTCTCGATTATTGAGAAGAGGGAGACCGAGGTAATGCTTGCCAAAAAAGAACTGGCAGAAACAAAAGCCGAAATGAAGGAAAAAGACGCCCAGCTGGAGCAGATGGACGCCCAGCTGGAGCAGATGACGCGCAACTCGATAGTTGCCCTCTTGAAAAGCGGAATGACGCCGAAGGCCATTGCTGAAGCCCTCGGCGTTGATGCAAGTCTTGTAAGCAGGATTGCAGAAGGCCAATAGGCAAAACCAACCCCAAGCCGCCAAGACAGCCTATTGCGTAATATATACCAACAGGCTGTTAGCCAGCTTGTACGACGCCATACGTTCGCGGATAAGCTCTTTTATGACACATCCTCTGTGTCTTTGCGTCTTTGCATACTAAATCCAAACCACACATACGGCAAACCAGAAGTTCCCCCTATGGGAACTAAGACTTCCCCCTAAGGGAACGGACAGTTCCCATAGGGGGAACTTTTACTCAGCCCTGCCCGCTCTGCCAGCCACCCTTGTCCCGACCGTCAGTCTACCCGCTGGAACCAGCCAGCACGTCAGGTAACAAACAGGTAACAATAGTATAAATCGCGCGCGCACACGTACCTTAATATAATATATACAGTGGACCAGCTCATCACCGGTTGCCGTTCCGACGTAAAATCGACACTGTCCGCTGCCATTGCTCGATTTTAGCAACAAAATAGTTTAAAATTCAAGAAAATTAGGCCCAAAAAGCCCCTTCAGGCAAAAAAATCGCACATTTTCATTAAAAAAAGCGGAAAAAGTTTGTTACTTTCACAAAATATTCCTAAATTTGCAGCGGACTTTGGTATCAAACCATTGTTCAAACGCGCGGAACGCCCCATAGCCCGTGCTATATTGTGGGCGCGTACGCGTAAAAGGTAAGTAAGTACTAACGTTTTAAAAAACAAGAAGAAGGACAAGAGAAGAAAAGAACTGTAATGAAATTTAACTATTTTTTTAATTCACTTTATTTATTAACAAACAAAACTCAAATGAAAATGAAAAAGACTCAAAGTTTGAAGTTGATGCTGCTGGGGTTGTTTGCTCTGGTTAGCGGAAGTACTTTGGCTCAGACTTACAAGGCAATTGAGGGTGTTGTCTATGCTTCGTATCCAGCAGAAGGCGATAATCCCGCTTATGCCACGGTAGTCGGAGTCGTTAAGAGTGCTCTTCCTGCCTATAACACGACGGGCAAGAAGATTACTATTACTGATGCAGTTGACGGTGTAAACGTTACTGCATTTGCTGATGGTTGGACAACTGGTGACTGGTATCAGAATGGTCAGTATACGGCTCTTCCCGAAGCCGTTGAGACGGCCGTGACAGATCCTATTACCGGTGTTACAACCTACACTAACTCTCAAGTTGCTGGTAGTACATCCTACACGGGTTACAAGACCAACGATGCCTCTGACATTACGGGTCCTGTCTACATGCTGATTAGGGCATCTAAGATGACCTCTATTAAGAAAGCTGACGTGCAGGAATTCACTATTGAGAAGTTTACCCTGGGCGAGAGTTGCGGCATTCTTGCCATCCCCGACTATCTGTTCGCCCCGATGAAGGTGATTACCTCTGATACGAATCTGGGTAAGATTAGTAACAACAATTCTGAAATTGAGGGTTTGACGACTACTCTTAACAATCTTCAGGCTACTCAGAACGCCAATGCCGAGAAGATAGACTTCTGGACGGGAGTGATTGCCGAGCGTCTGAATAACATCGATGTTGCCAAGAGCACGACGTGGTGGAAGACCCAGGAGGGACAGCTCAAGCAGCTGAAGGACCAGAAGACGGCTCTTGAGAAACTTCGTGACATTATCAAGCAGCTCTATGCCACATGGTCCGATGCAAGTACTACGGTTTTGAATGCTGTAAACAATGGAAGTAAGGAAGGCTTGACTGATGCCCAGCAGGCCCTCTATGACGACATTGTAGCAGCAATGGTTGCTGCCAACATTTCTCCCAAGGTTGGTGGTGGTTACGAAACTCCTAACCTGCCTGGCATCATTGAGCAGATCGAGCAACTGGAGAACACTCAGATTCCCGAAAAAGAAAAATATATGAACGAAACTGCTGTGTTCTTGAAGGAAGGCCCCCAGGCTATGTCACATCAAAATCCCAAGTTCTCAATGAAAGATCTGGAGAACCTCGTGCAGACAGCCAAGGATGAGCTGGCAAAAGTCGACAAGTCTGACCGTATCAAGGAAGTCAGTGACCAGATCAAGGAACTCCAGAACAAGAACAAGGAACTGGAGGGCGACCTGTCCGTCCTTGACCCTAACGGCAAGAACGAGACGCTGAAGCAGGTGAACCTGTACGACCAGCAGCTCGTCACCGTCGGCGAGGGTGCCTTCGCCAATTGTGTGAACGCCAAGTTCGGCTTCAAGAATGACAAGTTCGATGCCAAGATTGAGACCATCAAGGCTCTGGCTTTCGCCAACACGCTGCTTGACAACGTCGACCTGAGCGATGCCACATCTGACAAGCTGGCTGTCGAGCACAACGCATTCTATAACACTCCGCTGGTGACCCTGAAACTGCAGGGCGTCACCTCCGAAAACATTACTCCCTCACTCGTTAGAGCTATCGTTCAGCAGCTGAGGAAGATGGATAAGGACATCGAGTACACTGATGCTTGCGGCAATGTCTACAAGACTAATGATGTTACCAATACGAACAATACGCTGAAGAACGTCACGCTGCCTACCACTGAGATCTTCACGGAAATCGCCGGCCGTCTTTATGAACAAGGAGAGAAGGTTTGGAGCGGTACCTTCGAGGACTGCATCGCCCTTGAGGAAATTGTTATTCCTGCTCAGATTGAGGATATTGAAATGGGCGCATTCGAGAACTGCGTGAACCTTGCTACCGTCACCTTCGCAGGTGATAAGATTGCCAGAATCGAGCGTTTTGCCTTCTTCCGCACCAAGGTTCCTGCCTTCGACCTGAGCAATCAGTTCAAGCTGGCCTTCATCGGCGACTATGCTTTTGCATACAACTGCCAGTTGACGACCGTCAACCTGCCCGCTGACAAGGACAAGTACTCTTATGAGCAGGCTCCGCTTGCCGAGCTGCTGTCCAATACCTTCCTTGGCGACATCAACCTGACAACCGTTACCTTCAACGGCAACATGTTCCACCTGGCCGAGGGTCTGTTCCGCAGCAACAAGCTGGCCGACCTCGACCTGTCGAAGACAAAGGTGCTGGTGCTGAACAATCTGTTCTTTACTGGTGTCAACGATCCCGTTGTTGACGAGAACGGCGATATCATGTATGCAAAGGACGAGAATGGTGACTTCATCCTGGATGCTCAGAACAAAAAGATACCTTTGTACCAGAGTGAGACGAACAAGACTCTCCAGAGCGTTACATTGCCCGAGGGCCTGCTGGCCATCAACAACTTCGCCCTGTCCGGCCTGCAGGGCAAAGACTTCAAGAATCTGGTCATTCCCACCAGTGTCATCTTCACCGGTGTGGGCGCATTCCGCAACAGCTCGTTCCTGGAGGACATCGACATGACGGACACCAAGCTGCGCTTCTTCGAGCGTGGCACGTTCGAGCAGTGCCTGAAGCTGGAGACTGTGGAGCTCTTCGCTGAGGAAGAGCTGTATCTTCCCAGCATGTCGTTCAATACCGGAACCGGTACTGCACAGGTAACGACCCTGTTCACCAATCCGCTGAGAGAGGCTCTCCGCCAGCTGACTGCTCGTGCTACAGGCTTGAACCCAGTACCAGTACCTTGGGGTGGGCTTGAACCTAGCGGCTTCTATCCTCCTATTGGCGATCCTACTGTTGAAGATCCCGATCCTGACTGGAACCGCCCGTTCAGCTACATAGACCAGATTGGCAGAAACATCAATCCCGACTACAACGGTCAAAATCAGTTAGGCTATATCATGGCCGCTCTTGGTGGTGACGGTTGGTATGACAGAATTACTTCTGAGCAAACCTCTTTTGATCCTGATTACAATCGCGATGTGTTTAACAACACCCTTTGGGGCTTTGACGACGAGTGGTTCGACGGCCGTCCCAACCATGAGAAGGTAAAGGTTTACGTTACTCCCAATGACCTGAAGCGCCTGAAAGCCGCCAACTATGAGGAGGCCTACTCACAGCTTGAGGAATTGAAGACTACTATCAAGATGTCCTATATTGCTCCCTACAGCTATGGTGTCATCAGCAAGCCTTACGGTGTGTGGATCCCCTATAAGGATGGTACCGTTGTGTTCTCTGCTTATCAGGACGGCGGCAACGTCATCATGCATCCTGCCAAGATTAAGAACGGCTACTACAAGGTTGCCGGTTACGATCCTGCAGTTAATGCTGAGGGTGAGGTTAAGTATGGCAATAACTACTATTGGAAACCCGACGGTGCAACATGGACGGATGTAGAGCTTGCCAACACGGCTGCCGACCGTGCTTCTGCCGCAGTTATCCGTGTGTATGGTAATGTGAGCGAGATTGAGTATATTGCCCAGCACAGCCGCGACGTACACGCGATTCCCGCCGGTATGGCTACCGATCCGGAGATCCACATTGCTCCGAGATTCCAGAGTACGCTCGACACTGAGAACCAGCTCCAGATTCTTGACGAGAACGTCTATCCCACTACCAACATGAACTGGTACAAGTTCGGTATCTACGGAGGTGAAGTCAACTTCTGGTATGTCTCCAGCGGTAAGATTGCCAAGGGTGCTCTTGGCTTGAACGGCGAAGGTGTCAACGGCCTGTCCCGTCTGGACATTGTCTGGAATGAGTTTGATGAGGCAACTGCTGTCTTGGGCATCAAGGAGTACCGCGACATGATGCAGAATGGTACCATCTATAACCTGCAGGGTGTGAAGGTAACCGCTCCTGTGAAGGGTCAGATGTACATCCAGAACGGTAAGAAGTTCATCCAGAAATAATAATCCTAACTTTAATCCTAACAGTGCAGGGGTAGTCTTTCTGTCTACCCCTGCCTATAAAAAGAGAAAGTAAGAAAACAATGGAAAAGAAAATCTATTTTGCACCTTTTACTGAGGTGATTTCTGTTGAGACAGAATCATTCATTGCCAACTCACCTGTCATTTTCGATGGTGGACAAGGTGCTGGTGGAGATGGTCAGGGTGTTAACGCTGACGACGTTACCGAAATTGGTGGATAATCTTGCTTATCCACAGATACAAAAGTGACGAAAATGACAGAGGGTTAGACCCTTGGGGTTTACCTTCTGTCTTTTTTAATCCTATTCTGACATGCACCAGACTGATTTATATAGTTCATACGACCAAAGGTGGAAGATACTCAGCGGAAGTTGGCTGAAGTTGTTAGCTATAGTGTCAATGACTATTGATCATACAGCCCAGCATGTTTTTTACCATCTTTCTTCATTAAATGCGCCTCTGTTTACTTTAGGCAACCGTCCGTTCAGTTGCGTGCTGCTGATGGTCTGCTTTGGGCGTCTTGCCTTTCCGCTGTTTGCTTTTTTGGCAGTTGAAGGATTCATTCATACCCGTGATTTCCGTAAATACAGTCTTAACCTGCTGCTGTTTGCGCTGCTTTCTGTCATACCTTGGCATCTTATACGCTATGGCTGCATGTTCAGCCTACGCTCTCAGAACGTGTTGTTCACATTGTTGTTAGGCATCCTTTCTCTTGATGCTGTTCGCCGGTGGGAAAATGGGCAAATAACCGCTTTCCGCCTTCTCATCAGTATGTTAACCTTGCTGATTACCTCTGATTTACTACACACTGACTATGGTGCACGTGGTTTAGCATTTATACTTGCCATCTACATCTTACGTCACAAACCAGCATTGCAGGCTACCATTGGATGGTGTCTTCTTCCATTTCGATGGGTGGCTGCTATTGCGTTTATTCCCATGAATATGTATAACGGCCGTCGCGGTTTTATCCAAGGGGCTGTTTCTAAATATGCGTTTTACGCCTTTTATCCGCTGCATTTGTTAGTGCTTTACTACTTGCAATGCCGCGTCATAACGGCCTGATGGCCGTTTAACCAATAAGTCGATACGACATCCGATTGATGTTACTGCTGGACATCAGCGTAGTCATGAAAGAATTGTCGAATTATTATATTAAGGAAAATAAGAAGGTCTCCGTGTTAAAAAATGCGGTGACCCCCAGTTATTCTTTTAGATGAAATGGTACGCCATGCGAGTAACCTACTCCCGTGAACTGAAGGTGCAAGCAGTTCTTCGTCAGCTTGGTATTGAAAGCTTCGTTCCGATGCGTCGCGGTGTGACTCACGGGAAGGAAGGGCTGCACTTCGGATTGGTACCTGCTATTCATAACCTGATATTTGTCCGTTCCACACAGGAGGCACTCTCTGAACTGAAGCGAGGGAGAGAAGAACTGGCCTCGCTACGCTATATGACACGCCCTCTGTCAGAAACCCCCAACAAACATGAAATTATTATAGTACGTGACACAGAAATGGAAAACTTCATCCGTGTGGCATCAGTGACTGATGACCGGGTCATGTTTCTTGATTCGGCAGTGGATGAACAAGTGGGGAAACGAGTCCGCATCACCGATGGATATTTTGCGGGTGTGGAAGGTGTAGTACGTCGTATCAAGAAAAACAAGCATGTGGTGGTGAGCATTGAAGGGTGTGCCTCTGTGGCTATAGCCTATGTTCCCAAACAAAGCTTAATGATAGTCGATAGTTGATGGTGAGTGTTTTTCCGATACGTCGTCGATATAGTTTATGTGAGAGTGGCTATTTCAAAGGTTTCACCGACTGGCACTGCCATATCATACCTGGCGTTGACGACGGTTTGCAATCAGAGAGGGATTTGAACACAGTATTACGGACTTACGCGCGTTTAGGTGTCAAGGAAGTGTGGATGACCCCCCATATCATGGAGGATATACCTAACGAGACATTGACTCTGAAGAAGCATTTTACGCTGATAGATATTGACTACGAGGGTTCCCTGACTTTACGTTTAGGAGCTGAGAACATGATGGACCATACGCTGCATGACCGCCTGCAGCAAAACGACTTGCTGCCGATAGGCGAAAGCGGACTGCTGGTAGAAACATCTTACTTTACTCCGCCGATACTGTTTCATGAAACACTTGAAAGAATTGTCGACATGGGTTATACTCCGGTATTGGCACATCCTGAGCGATATGTCTATATGGGAGAGTCGGACTACAGACAGCTGAAGGATGAAGGTGTGTGCCTGCAACTAAACCTGCCATCGTTAGGCGGTTACTATGGCAAATTGGCTCAGCATAAAGCCGGAGAACTGCTGCGACTTGGCTTGTATGACCTGGCAGGCACCGACCTGCATACCGTTGAGATGCTTCCGAAGCTGGCTTCGCTGAAAGTCTCAAAAACCAAATTAGCGTCTTTAGAGCAACTGAAGGAGAACCGTGTTTAGAAAACAAATATAAATAGTAATTATGAGATATTGTTATACTTCGATATTAATGTTATCAGTGCTGTTTCTTTGCAGTTGCGGCAGCACCCGCGACATCGCCTATATGCAAGACTTGGCTGCTGGCCAGCAGATAGAATCACAAGTTGCCCAGCAGCTGAAGGCTCAACCTGACGACAAGCTGACCATTGTGGTGACTTGCGACAAGCCTGTGCTGGCAAGTATGTTCAACCTGCCCTACGTGACCAACAGGATAGGTACTGGCGGTGTCAGCAGTTCGACTGGAGGCACCTCTGCAAGCACTATGACATCAGGCGAGAACGGCATCCTTTCGTACACGGTGGACAAGCATGGCGACATTGACTTCCCAGTGTTTGGCAAGATTCATGTTGCCGGGCTCGAACGTGCCGAGATAGCAGCCATGATACGCAAAAAGCTGATAGACAGCAACCAGATAAAGGATCCGACGGTAATAGTGGAGTTTGTGAACCATTACGTAACCGTCATTGGTGAAGTCGCCCGTCCCGGTCGCTTCAGCCTGAACCGTGACAAGACTACACTTTTAGACATGCTTGGCATGGCCGGCGACCTGACCATTAGCGGTAAGCGCCAGCCGGTAAAGGTGCTACGAAACACTGCCGGCGATAGTCACCAAGTGTATGAGGTAGACCTGTGCAAGGGTGTCGAACTGCTTCGCTCGCCAGTGTTCTATATGCAGCCAAACGACTTGGTGTACGTAGAGCCAAATAATAAGCGTAGCAATGAGTCGACGATAAACGGCAATACGCTTCGCACCCCGAGTTTCTGGCTGTCGTTAGGCTCGTTCCTTTTGACGCTGGGTGTGCTGGTGTTTAAGTAATGATGGGGCTTATTGGCCTTATTGATAAGATAATAATCAAGGAAATTATGGAACTGATTAACCAAGTGAATACAGGGAAGAGGCTGGAAACAGGTAATCCGATAAGACTACAGGACGTGCTTCAGCTGTTTCTCAGTAAGTGGTACTGGTTTGTGCTTTCGCTGTGCATAACAGTGGGAGCCACAATAGCCTATCTGTTAGTGACGCCACCGGTTTATACTCGGTCGGCCTCACTTCTGATAAAGGAAGACACTAAGGGTGGCGGCATTTCGAACAGCGATAATGCCTTTGCAGACTTAGGCATGTTCAAGGTGAAAACCAACGTGAACAACGAAATGATTAGTATCAAGTCACCGGCAGTGATTGAAGAGATGGTCAGACGTCTGCATCTGAATGTGAACTATCAGACACCAGGCCGTTTCCATCGCGAGACTCTGTACGGCCAGACACTACCGGTGACGGTAGACTTCAAGAATCTGGCTGATAACGATGTGGTAAGCATGACGCTAAAACTGCCAGGTGACAGCAGCTATCTGCTGAGCGACCTTAAGCTGAACGGTGATGATGTAGGCAACGACGGCACTTATCGTGGGCAAATGAAGAAGCGTATGAAGACACCTGTGGGCGAAATCGTAGTAACACCGACCAGCCACTACGACAACTCGGGTGAGCATGAAATCTATGTCAGCCGTCAGAGTATTGGCAACTGTGTGGGAGCCTGCAAAGGCAATTTGGTTGTAGCCCAGAATGACGAGAACTCGACTATTATCGACTTGGGCTATAGCGACGTATCGATCCAGCGGGCTGAGGACGTGCTTAACATGTTGATCTCGGTGTACAATGAGAACTGGATGAAGGACAAGAACCAGATTGCAGTGAGTACCTCGCAGTTCATAGACGAGCGACTTGGCGTGATAGAAAAAGAATTAGGCAGTGTCGACAATGACATCTCATCGTATAAGAGCAAGCACCTGGTACCCGATGTCCAAGCGGCCTCCAGCATGTACATGGCCCAGGCAAGCGAGGCCTCGGCGCAGATACAGCAGCTGAACAACCAGCTGTACACGGCTCGCTACCTGCGTAATATCGTAGGCCGCAGCAATGGCGGCTATCAGTTGTTGCCAGCTAACCTGGGAACGACGACGCCAGCTATTGACCGCGATGTTAACGAGTACAACAACTTAGTGCTGCAGTATAACAGTCTCGTTGCCAGCAGCAGTGCCGACAACCCCATTGTGATGGAACTGGAGAACAGCCTGAAGGCCCTCCGTGCATCCATCCTGCATGCCATAGACAACCAGATAACCGTACTGAACACACAGCTGATGAGTTCGCAGAGTACCAAGATGCATAGTACGGCACAGATAGCCTCCAACCCAGGCCAGGCCAAATACCTGCTGTCGGTGGAGCGCCAGCAGAAGGTAAAGGAGTCGCTCTATCTGTTCTTGTTGCAGAAGCGTGAAGAAAACGAATTGTCGCAGGCATTCACGGCCTACAACACCCGTGTAGTAACCCCGCCTACCGGCTCACCGACTCCTACGTCGCCGGAGCGACGCACAATGCTATTTGCCGCTTTCCTGATAGGACTTGCTGTTCCAGCCTCTATTCTCTTCCTTCGCGAAAACATGAATACGACTGTACGAGGCCGTAAAGACATAGAAAACATGACCATTCCGTTCCTCGGCGAGATTCCTATGTACGGTCACCGCGACAAGTTAGGCCGCATCAAGAAAACGGAAACCCCGGAACACGAGGCACAACAGATATTGGTAAAGCCCAAGAGCCGTAACCTAATAAACGAAGCTTTCCGTGTAGTACGCTCTAACATGGAATTCATGACTGGTGCCGACTATACACAAAAAGTTGTCATGATTACCTCTGTGAATCCCGGTTCGGGTAAGACTTTCCTAACCATTAACATGGCTGCCAGCTTTGCTGTGAAGGAACGCCGTGTGGTGGTTGTCGATATGGATATGCGCCGTGCTTCGTTGAGTCAGTATGTTGGTAATCCTCCAACAGGCATTGCCAACTATCTGAACGAAAGCATACAGGACTGGCATAAGGTGGTGGCCCATCCGGCAGAGCGTGAGTTTCTGGATGTCGTTCCTGTTGGCTCCCTGCCTCCTAATCCGGCAGAATTGTTAGACAGTCCCCGGTTGAAACAGCTGATTGACGAATTACGCCAGGCGTACGACTTGGTTTTCATCGACTGTCCGCCTTATGAGATTGTTGCTGATACGAGTATAATTGCCAAGTGGGCCGATATGACCATCTTTGTCATCCGTGCCGGACTGCTGGAGCGTGAAATGCTGCCAGTGATAGAAGAATACTATACAGAAAAGAAGTTCCACAACATGTCGTTGCTGCTTAACGGAACCGTCTCGGCTAATAGCCGCTATGGCTACCATCGCTACGGCTACCATTACGGCTATGGCTATGGTTACCACGAAGAAGACAAGAAGTGAACATGATTCCTGTTGTTTTATTACTTTGCAGTTTTTTTCTGTCGTTCTGTTTGGGGCTGCTGTTAATCCCCAATATTCTGCTGATTTCCCACAAGAAACACTTGTACGACCTGCCTGACCGACGGAAGATCCACAAAGGGCAAATACCCCAGCTTGGCGGTACGAGTTTTTTTCCGGCCATTCTGATATCAATATGCCTTTCGATAGCAATCAGCACGAAACTTGGCGTATTACCGAAAGACCCTCTATACGAAAATACGCTGGTTGAATTCCTGTTTCTGATGACAGGGAGTATGTTCCTATTCTTAATAGGTATAGCAGATGACTTGATTGGCATCAGTTACTCCTACAAATTTCTGGTCCAATTAATTGCAGCGTGTCTTCTGGTCTTTGCAGGCGACTGGTTCAACAACATAGGCGGTCTGTTTGGCTATTGTGCCATTCCAAGTTATGTAGGTATTCCGCTGACAATCGTTTTCATCATTTACGTAGTCAACGCGATAAACCTGATAGACGGCATTGACGGGTTAGCTTCAGGTTTATGTATTATCAGCTTATCAACGTTAGGGCTGATGTATTTCATACTCAGGCATTACGTATATGCTGCGCTGGCTTTTGCCACATTAGGTGTCCTCATTCCGTTCTGGTTTTACAATGTGTTTGGAAACGAGCAGAAAGGCCACAAACTGTTTATGGGCGATACGGGCAGTCTGCTGTTGGGCTACATTCTGGGGTTTTTAGTGTTGCGATTGGGTATTGCCGTTCCTACTGGCGAGTTCCATTCCCGGCAGTTAGTCATGGCAGTTAGTCCGCTGATTATTCCGCTGTTCGACGTTGTGCGTGTGGTCATTTTCCGACTTCGGCACGGCAAGAATCCCTTCCTGCCCGACAACAACCACTTTCATCACAAGTTGTTGCGATCTGGCATGGGTCCCCATACGGTATTGTTCTTCATTCTTGTTGTATGTATTTTTTTCTTGGGAGTAAACTACGTCTTGGTAGACAAGATGACGGTGGCTTGGCTGCTGTTGTTGGATATTGTCCTGTGGGTGTTGATGCACCTGATATTGGATATGTTTGTTCATAGAGGTAAGAAGTAAGAGGTTAGAGTTTAGAAAAATGACGAAACGAATATGTCTTTATAGTTTATTAGTCTGCTGGAGCCTGATGTTGCCAAGAACTGCGAGTGCTGGGGAGCGAGAGGGGGTAGATTTTTTTTGTGGAGCGGATCTGAACTATAAAGATGTTAACTTACTACGGCTTTATGATGTCCTTTTTTATCTGACCCCAGGTGTGAAATGGCATATTGGCCATGAGTGGCAACTGGCAGGTCAATTAGGCTTGCCGATTGTCAACGAAGGTTATGATAAGAAATACAACTATGTTTCGCTGAAGAATCTGTCGTTAGCCAAGCAATTCCATTTCGGTGACAAGCAACACCTCAAAGCCAGTGGCGGTCTTTTCTCAAGGCATAGGTATGGCATAGATGTGAAATGGCTATATATTGTTAACAACTGGTTAGCCCTTGATGCGCAATGCGGCTTTATAGGAAAGTATGCGACTGAACGTGTGTGGGGCTTTGACAATATGAACACTCTGACTTTCATGGTAGGCGCAAAGACCTACCTACAGCAGTGGAATACAGAATTTGCTGTATCTGGTGGACGCTATATCGAAAAAGATTTTGGTATACAAGGCGAAGTGCTTCGACATTTTACGCATTGTACCGTGTCATTATTCGGGCAAGTGCATGAGAAGCCAAGCTATGTCATCAATGGCACTCGATTGGCCGGAGGCTTTCGTGTTGTAGTATTACTTCCTGATAAGCATGTGGGTAAAGGAAAAATCCGGCTACGCCCTGCCTCAAACTTCAGGCTTACTGCTGATCTGAATACGGAAAGGACATTGCAGAAGATGTACTATACTGACCCTGAGGAGAACGAGCGCGAGGGCTGGTTCAGCTGTGATGAGGTGAAATGGGGGGTAAACTTGATGGACGAGAAAGGAGGGCAGCGTCATGAATAGGCAGATTATTGGCTTATTGTTATGTATGCTCAGCATGATTCCTGCAATAGCCCAGCAGTATTTAGGCACTTCAGGCTTAATACATGTGCCAAGTGCCGATATGGACTCGGTTCCTACAGTTAGAGCGGGTGTTCACTACTTGCCTCAGGAGATGATACCAGTTCAAATAACATTTGAGAATGAGCGGTACAACAGTGCTACCTACTATTTGGGCATTACACCATTCAGATGGATAGAAATCGGGTATAGCAGGATGTTGCTGAAACTGCGCAAGGCTCCAACTGATATGGAGAACCCACCTTCCGGTCTGTTTTATGGTACTGACAGACAATTCTCGATTCGTATCCAACCATTACGAGAAGAGCGCTGGTGGCCCTCAATAGTTATGGGTGGCAATGATATTTGGGGAAGCCGAGGGGGGGGGTCCGACTCATTTTATTTCCGCAACTACTTTTTGGCAGTCAGTAAGCATTTTGACCTGTCAGGATGGCTTCTTGGTGGGCATCTCTCCTATCGCCGTTTCAAGGATGATGACAATGCCAAGTGGAATGGCATGGTGGGCGGTTTAACTTTGCAGCCCTCCTTCTTTCGTCCTTTGAGAGCGATCTGTGAATATGATGGTGACAGGGTCAACATAGGCATGGACTGTCTCTTGTTCAAACATCTTCAGCTCCAAGCCTCGTTAATTGACTGTCAGTATTTTACTGGTGGTGCCTGCGTGAATATTAATTTGTAGCTTATGCATAGAACAATTGCAAACAGCTTCATTGCAATCTGTAGCCTTCTAATAGGTCTGACGTCTTGTCGGCATTTGGAGGATGAGTTAGAGCACTTTGAGGCTGAAATCACTGTAACTAAGTGCATTAATGTCACAACCAATGTGAATGCAGAAATTGTTATCGGCAATCGATGCAAGACAGGAAGAGACGTTTTGTTTGACATAGATGGGGATGCAGACGAAGAGTTGACGATGTCGGTAAGTGCGGTTGGTTATCAGACACAGGAAGTCATTATTAGTTTTGACCTTAATAATGCAATAGGGTTAGACATACAATTATTACCTGATACGATTGCACCAGAAAAATCGCCCATATATGTAATAGGTCGTGCAATGTCAGTCGGCAGCATTGTCAGTATCCCTACCAGTGAGGGAACCATGGAAGTAGAAGTCATTGATGTCAAGGAAGGTAAAGAGGAAGCCACTGGGTCCATGAACGCATATAAAGGTGACAGAACCATTCCTTACCAACATAAGACTGGATATGAAAGCAATCAGTCTAACATCCCCTATATCAACAACTTTTTAAAGTGTGCCTTTGGTACCCCAGTCCGACAATTGCCCAGAGAAGCGATATACAAATCTACAACCTCAAGCCGAATAGATTACACAATCATACAATCCCATTCTGACTATACGTTTAAGTCTGGTAGTACTCAATTCACTGCCCGTGTTTATCAAGGGGTTAAAATCATGGTAGCCGGCGAGTATATCGACACATCCGACTATGTGTATGGAGGATCGGGGGAGAGTTCAGGACTATAGTGATTAAATGGCCCAAGAATCGCGTGTAAAGAAGTCATTGCTCAATGCCCGTGTCAATCTGATATTTTATTTCTTGACATTGGCATTATCGTTCTTTTCAAGGAAGTTGTTTCTTGACTGCCTTGGTGCTGAATTTATTGGCTTGACAGGAACACTTTATAACCTGCTTGGCTTTTTGAATTTGGCTGAGTTAGGCATTGGCAGTGCCATTGGCTATGTGCTCTACAAACCACTGTTTGACCAGAATAAGGCGCGCATTAACGAGATTATTTCCGTGATGGGATATCTCTATCGGTGGATAGGGCTGATTATATTGGGGGCAGGTTGTGTACTGGCCTGCTTCCTGCCATGGATATTCCCGGCTACGGGATTTGACCTGACGCTTATTTATTTTGCTTACTATACTTTCCTTATCTCTTCGCTCATTGGCTATTTCATCAATTACCGTCAGAATCTTCTTGGCGCCGATCAGCGAAATTACGTCGTTACAGCTTATTACCAAACGACCAATATCATTAAATTGTTGATTCAAATGACGTTGGCCTATTATACGGGTAGCTATTATTATTGGGTCGCTATTGAATTGGCTTTTGGCATCATCTATTCCTTTATCCTCAATTGGAAGATTAATCAAACCTATCCTTGGCTTAGAAGCGAGGTTAAGCAGGGCCGACAACTATTCAGGAAATATCCAGAGGTGATGAAGTACACCAAGCAGTTGTTTATTCAAAAGATGAGCTATTTTGTGCAATATCAGACCGTACCTTTCCTTATATATGCCTTTGTTAGCTTGAAGATTGTAGCCTTTTACGGGAATTATACCATCATTACCGACAAGATATCACAGATGGTCAACACCTTTATGGAGGGTAGTGGTGCCAGCGTCGGTAACCTGATAGCCGAGGGAAACATGGACAAGACGGTATCGGTGTTCTGGGAATTGCTTAGTATCCGTTATCTAATTGGCGGCATCGTGTCGTTCTCGGTATATACACTGATAGAGCCTTTTATCAGTCTCTGGCTGGGTAGCGAATATCTCCTGCCAAAATTAGTGTTGGTCTTGATCACCGTTAACATCTTCATCAGCTACACACGAGGAGGGGTTATGCAGTTTCTGTTTGGCTTCGGTCTGTTCTATGACGTCTGGGCACCTGTGGCAGAAATCATCATTAACCTTTCCGTTGCAACCATCTGCGGTGCCTTGTGGGGATTGCCAGGAGTCCTTTTGGGGGGACTGGCAAGCCAACTGCTGATTGTATGTATCTGGAAACCGTATTTCCTCTATTCCAAAGGATTCAAGCAATCGGTATGGCGGTATTGGAAGAGCATTGCCTTCTATTTCAGTTCTATATTTATGGCATGGGCTATTATGGAAAAGTGCATCATGCCATTCATAGCCATTCAACCCTCTTCGTCCTTTGTACTATGGACGGTTTATGCAATTATCGTTGTTGCATCATATTCCGTCATCTGTTTTGCAAACTTACTGATTGCAACAACTGGTATGAGAAGATTTACATTCCGCTTTTTAAAACTAAGAAAAAAGCCATGAAGAAGATCATTGGCAAATGTCTGAGAAAGATATTGCCTTGGTATCTCTATAAGCTGATAGCCAACGGTTTTATCATAGTGCCCAAATACTATAAAGGCATCATTAAAGATGCTGAGCACTATCGTGATTACTCCTTACAAGAGTGTGATGAGAAAACGATGTTGCTGCTTCGAAAGCATGCACATATTTTGGATAAGGGATTACACCGACAAGATGCAAGTAACGGCCATAGTGTAGGATGCTATCAGGAATTGAGCAAAGAGATAGCACGTCTTCAGAACACTCATTTGGCCAAGGATCCCACATACATTTGGGGGCAGAATAAAAAAAATGCCTATGAAGAACTTCAACGTCATCCGAAAACCTTTGAACCCCTGCATGGCGAAAAGCCAAAGCTAAGGATTAAATTTGAAGATTTTTATGAGCTCATCAAACAGAGACGTACAATACGTTATTTCCTTGAAAGAACGATTCAAGATGCCATCATTCATCAATTAAAAGAAACAGCCAATTGGGCATCAAACAGCTGTAATAAGCAGCCAATTTCTTTGTTTGTCACCAACAATCCAATTGTTGCAGCTGAATGTCTTACTCTTTGTGCGGGCGGTACTGGTTTTGGTAACTTTATACCATCATTTTGGGCTTTTACAGCTGACACACGAGGGTATGTATGGCCATTAGAGTTGTACTTGCCTGCCATTGATGTTAGCCTTGGCGCACAGAATGTTTTTCTTGCTGCCCATACATTAGGCATTTCAGGTACAATACTTTCATGGGCATTGAAGACAGAAGAAGAAGAAGACAAACTTCGGAACTTTTTAAAGATACCTAAAGAATATACAATCGTTTTTTGTGCAGTAATGGGATATGCCGCGCATTGGAGCCAGACACCTGTCCGTAAAACTGTAAGCCAATGAAACGTGTACTACTCATACACCAATATGCAGGAAACAAGGGCGACAGAGCTGTCGCTTTTGCTATGTGCAAACTAATGAGGGAAGTAGAACAAGACGTCAGCATTACGATTTCCACCTCTTCACCTGCTTTATGGAAGAATGAGCCATATTTTGAGCAACATGACATAAAATTTATCAATAATGGATGGGAGTTTTCATTGGCGACCCCAAGATGGTATTGGGGGATACTAAACAGATTTAGCAAGTATTTTTTCACTATATTGAGGACATTGTATCTGATATTGGGTAGAAACCATATATCATATCTTTTCATTTCACCAGAATTCAGACGTGCTGTGAATTTGAGTGATCTCGTCATCAGTGTAGGCGGACATCACTTTACCACATTGCTTTCCCGTGATTTGGTTTCATCCATCAATTATGATGCAATGGCTGTACTTTCTCTGGGAAAGCCGCTTGTATGTTTCTCACAATCATTTGGTCCTTTTCAATTCCATAATCCGCAAAATGAAAGACTGACAAAGAAGATATTACATCATTGCAGGCTATTGTTACCCCGTGAACAAGAAGCTGCACGTGAACTCTGGTCTTTGGGGATTCCAAAAAGTAATATCAAGAATACTTTTGAGAGTGTTATAACATTATGTTCCATCATTGACCCTTATGTATTACCTTCTGAGCGGGAAAAACGTGTTGGCATTGCTATTTATGCAACCAAAAATCGTCATAAGCAGGAGCTACTCTATTATATCAATACAATTGCCGACATTTGCAATAATCTGCATAAGAAAGGTTTCTGCACATATTTCTTTCCTATGGAAATAAAGGGGACTGAGCCTGATGATCGCTACATGATAAGGGAGATTGTCGAAAAGGTTCAAAAGCAACAATTTTGTTATGTCATTGATGCAGATATGACAACTGAGCAACATATTTGCGAGGTTGCAAAATGCCATTTATTCATAGGCCACAAGACTCACTCTACAATCTTTGCCATGTTAACTGGTACGCCATTGGTGGGTATTGCCTATCATATAAAGACAAGGGCTTTCATGCGTCAGTTTGATATAGAGCAGTATTGTATTGATGACTCCAATTTGTCTGAAAAGACATTTGCCGAAATCTACAACAATTTATCAAGAGAAATTGATCAGGTTGGAATGAAGTTGTTTTCTAAAGCGCATGAGATGTCTGAAGTCATAAAGAATGACATTCAACTGGTATTAAATGAGGGCTATTAACGACAGAACATAAAGATGAAGAGCATACTTCTTGTTTTCGGAACCCGGCCAGAGGCCATCAAGATGGCACCTTTAGTAAAAGAACTACAAAAGTTCCCAGAAGATTTACGTTCTCTGGTATGTGTGACAGGTCAGCACCGTGAAATGTTGGATCAGGTTATGAAGATCTTCGACATTAAGCCAGATTACGATCTAAACATTATGAAGGCGGGGCAGGATTTGTATGATGTAACGACCCGTGTCCTGACAGGAATGCGGGACGTGCTCCAAGAAGTGCGACCCGACATTGTGCTAGTACATGGCGATACGACGACCTCCACAGCTGCCGCTTTAGCGGCTTTTTATCAGCACATCCCTGTTGGGCATGTAGAAGCAGGACTTCGCACACACAACATTTATAGTCCTTGGCCTGAGGAGATGAACCGGCAACTGACAGGACGTATTGCCACCTATCATTTTGCGCCAACAATATTGAGTAGAGAAAATCTATTAAAAGAGAATGTAGATAGAGACAAAATAATAGTTACTGGCAATACAGTGATAGATGCACTGCACTGGGTCGTTAACCGTATAAAGAGCGATGAACGGTTGTGCGAAGATATTAAAGAAAGACTTTGCAGAGCAGGATACGAAACCGGAAGACTATCAGAAGGCAAAAGGCTAATACTGATAACCGGTCACCGTAGGGAAAATTTCGGAGAGGGATTCATCAGCCTATGCAGTGCCATCAAAGATCTGACAAAAAAATATCCCGAGGTGGATTTTGTCTATCCCATGCATCTGAATCCTAACGTCCGCCAGCCTATTCACCAAGTGTTTGGGGAGAATCTGCATAACCTTGGCAACATGTTTTTCATAGAGCCGCAGGAGTATCTTAACTTTGTCTATTTGATGGAAAGATCGTACATAGTAGTAACTGATAGCGGAGGAATTCAAGAAGAAGCTCCGGGTTTAGGCAAACCAGTGTTAGTTATGCGGGATACAACCGAGCGTCCTGAGGCATTGGATGCCGGCACCGTCAAACTCGTAGGAACAGACTATCATGCTATCGTTAACAATGTATCACGACTGCTTGATGATGAGAAAGAATATAAAAGAATGAGCCATGCGGTAAATCCTTACGGAGATGGAAGGGCTTGTTTAAGAATTGTGAATGAATTGAGATAGTGTGCATTGTTGATGTTAAAACGATGAAAAAGGCAGTTCTTTTAGATGTAACAGACATTGCCATATCAGTTATTGTACCTGTCTATAATGCAGAGCAATATCTTGGTAAATGCCTGTCATATTTGCAAAGCCAAACGATACATGAATATGAAGTTATCCTCATTGACGATGGTTCCACGGATAACTCTGGTTCTATTTGCGACGAGTTTGCCAGAACCGATCCCCATTTTAAAGTAATTCATCAGCCGAATGGTGGTGTGGGTCATGCACGGCAGATTGGGTTGGAAAATGCACAAGGGAGATACGTAATACATGTAGACCCGGATGATTGGGTAGAACCAAATATGTTAGAAGAAATGTATTTGTTCGTGAAGGCTAACGATATTGATATGGTAATTTGTGACTATTATGAGCATTATCCAAATGGTGAGCAAATAGTAGTCCTAAACGCGAACTCTCTTGACAATGAAAAATTGGCCAAAAAATTGCTTGAACAGAAGATATACGGCTTTTGCTGGAATAAATTAGTACGACTGGAGTGTATAAAAAAATATCACGTATCCTTTCCATCATTAGCTTTATGTGAAGATCTCTATTTCAATATTTCATTGCTGATGCATCCAGTGAAAGTCGGTTATCTGCCTAAGGCGTTCTACCATTATAACAGGACAAATCCCCAAAGTATTACACTATCGGGGAATCCTCTTTCTGGTATATATGCTTTCGAGGCATGCTTGGCTTTTCGTTCTTTGCTCGAAAACAATCAGCGTTACTGGTTAAGATTTATTGGAGGGGATATGTTATATCTGGCATATCAGTCATTGTGCTTTGGCGGGATTTCTGCAAAACAGTATCAATACACATATAATGAATTGAAGGCAAATACCCCTCGGAATATTAAAGAAAGATTGACAAAGTACGCTTTGAGTCACTTTCTTATAGCCCGAATCATTGTGAAAATTCTATATATCGCAGCTTATATCCGAAGAGTTTATTCTGCTATGTGATACAAAGATGTGAGTTTGCCCAGGATTGTTGTTGTTTTAAATTGTATGCAACTATTGATGATTACAACGGGGTAAAATAAGATTAATAAGCCTTCTATTTACTAAACGAAAGTATCGAGGAATTATGATAGTTGAGTGTGCTACTAAAAAAGTGAAGCAGAGTGTTATAATTTCGTATAATACAAGGGGGGACAGGTTAAAAATAGAATTTTATGGGGAAGAAATAGAGCTATTCTATTAACCTGTATGGTAACGGAAAAGTTTGTGATAGAATTGTTAGTGCTTTGAGGTAATATGCGGCTATTGATGATTACAACAGGTTACTTGCCATATTTGTTTTCTGAAAATCTGTGCAATGCCAAACTTGTTTATGCCTTTCATGAAACAGGCATCCAAGTTGATGTTATATCAAGAGTAGATGAAGGTCCCGTTTATGAAAGCGAGTGGCAAACGCCCTGGAAAGAACTTAGGAATGGCGCATACGAAATACATTATCCTTTAGGCTCCTGCATTCGGAGAGCTGTTGACGTGGCTTATTCCGGGTGGGTGATGGACAATCATTACGAAGCTGGTGTCCGATGGGCGCGCAGAGCATACGAACAAGCTTTGAAATTGATGAAGATTCACCATTATGATGCCCTTCTTACACGCTCGCCGACAGACATCTCCCATGTAGTAGGTATGAAGCTGAAAGAGAAGACAGGTATTAAGTGGCTTGCCAACTGGAATGATCCTGCTGATCCCATTTGGCCGGAACCTTATAAACATACCTATTCAACAGGAGGACAAAGAAAGAAAGAGAAGCAGACGGCTCAATTGTTAAAGATGGCAGATGTTAACACATTTCCTTCTGAAACATTGCGAGATCATTTCATTGAGCATTTCCCCTTTTTGAAGGATAAATTAACGGAAGTTATACCACACATAGGATTGTCAGACTCAATTTTTAAGCATAAGCCTATACAGAAAGCTAGAATACTTCGGATGTGCCATTCTGGAAATCTTTCTGCAGAGCGTAATCCTGAACTGACATTCAAAGCGATGAGGGCATTAATTGATGAAGGACAAGACAAATTCAGGCTCGACATTATGGGCTATGCTAATGATTATACACAGGAACTGATAGAGAAATATGGGCTTCAGCACCATGTGAAAATGATAGGTAGCTACACTTATATAGAGGCTATTAACAAGATGCTGGACTATGACGTGTTAGTTCTAATTGAAGCTCAACTCAGGCGAGGGATTTTCTTCGCCAGCAAATTTACGGACTATGCCCAGACTGGTCGGCCGATTTTTGCCATTTCTCCAATAGAAGGTTTTGCTGCCACAATGCTTTCGGATTATGGTGGTGGAATAAGTGCTGACAATACGAGCGAGAAGGATATTATGAATGGCTTGAAACTATTATTGTCAGCATGGGAAACGGGGAACTTAGCCCAATATGTTTCTGATGGTCTATACAAGATGTTCTCACCTCAATTTGTTATAGAGAAATATACACAAATGATATGAGTTATCGTACAGAGAACCTCCGGTATCAAGTATTTGACTGGTTAAGATTTCCATTGATTATCTTGGTAATATATAACCATAGTTTAGGCGAACCTATTAACTATTCGGCCATTCAATTAACGGATTTGACTGGACAGAATTATTATGATTTACTTCGGCTGAGTATCCTTATATTGATGCAGATTGCCGTACCTTGCTTTTTCTTCATCTCTGGCTACTTGTTTTTTAACAAACTGAGGGTATGGAATACCTCTGTTTATTATGAAAAATTAAAGAAACGTGCAAAGACAATTCTATTACCCTTCTTAATTTGGAATTCTATCTGCATCATTTATGAGGTTCAAAACTTATACCGACTTGATGGCGTGTGGGGAATATCATCATTTATTGAAGAAAATGGTTATTGGCACTTATATTGGGATTCTTTATCATGGGGACATGATAAAACCAATTGGTTTGGCATCAAAGTTCCTTTGACAAGCCCCTATTTAGGTTCGCTTTGGTATTTGCGGGATTTAATGGTTATGATGATTCTTTCACCTTGTTTCTATTATCTATTCAAATACACAAGAGTTTGGGGACTATTGTTGCTACTCACCAATTACGTAACTGGAATGGGAACAAATCTGCCAGGATTATCAACAACAGCAATTCTTTTTTATGGTGCAGGTGTGTATTTCAATTTGAAACAAGTAGATGTCACAAAATGGAGTTGGAAATATCGTTATCTTATTTACTTCCTCGCCGTTATATTGTGGATAGCAGATGTCCTGGTATTAGGGAAACATAGCCAGACCGGATTATTTATGGAACCTTTTTTCGTCATCATTGGTTGTCTTGCTGTATTCAATTTGGCAGCAGAAATGATTGGAAATGGATTGGAAATACCTCATTTATTAGCACAGAGTTCTTTTTTCATTTATGTCTCCCATGCAGTAGTCCTAACGGGCATCATAGTCAGATTACGGCAACAGATATTGGGAATGGAGAATCCTATGTTGATGAGTCTTGGGTATATTGCATCGCCGTGGATAATCGCTGCCATTTGCTTTGTCGTTTACATATTACTGAAGGGATCCTTCCCTAAATTGTGTGCATTATTAGCGGGAGGTAGATGATAAAGATGAGACCTGTTTATAAATCCGACATAGCCATTCTTCGCCTTCTTGCGATTGTGGTTGTCGTTTCTTTCCATGCATACGGAATGTGCTATGCGGAGGCTCATTTGCCTCAACCACTTCCAAAGGTTTACCAAGAAACATACGAATGGTTCAACCAATACATTCCTATCAATGTTGCCATACCCTTATTTGTCTTTGTTTCCGGCTATCTGTTTGGGATGCAATTATTCAATGGGAAATATCGTTCGTTATGGCAAGTAGCAAAAGAAAAGTTCTTACGTCTTATGGTTCCGTACTATTTTTTTGTGCCTATCATGATGGTTACGTATAGTGGTTTTGAACTTGAACCTTTTTATACGAGCTATTGGCATCTGTGGTTTCTGCCTATGCTATGGTGGATGTTTGTGGTAACATTTTTGGTGCGAGACATTATCTTTTCTGGAAAAAAATGGATTTTGTTTGGACTCATTTTAGTAGCCTATAGTTGTGCTTTATTGGGAGATTTCCAGTTCTATCTGTTTGGATTACATAGCTTTAACAAACTATTTTGTTACTTTTTGTTAGGAGTTGCCGCCGTTAAACACGAAGAACCCTTGATTAGTGCTATAAAGAAATATCATTTGTTGTCCCCTCTTACAATAATATATAGTATCACTATTATTTGGTTTCCTACGGAATATGGAGACATGTCCCTTGCTTTACTGATTGGCTCTACATGTGCCATCATCGTTCTTTGGTATCTGTTCCATATCATTCCTTGGAATTCTTTTATAATCACGCCCCATCTGCTGTCAATCAGTGCTTGCAGTTTTGGCATATACATTTTTCACAACTGGATAGAGGTATATCTGATTTCATCCACCGCCCAGCGTCTGTTCCCGATAGCTGTGTTTGCAGCTCAGCATATCATCTTGTTTCCCCTTTTGTTTACCCTCGCAGCTTTTGTCATTTCCCTCATCTTGACAAAACTTATGCTAAAGACCAATATTGGTCAAATGCTGTTAGGTTCTAAGCGTTTACATATATGGTGAATCTGTTGAAAGATTATGTGAGACGAGGGCGTATTGTCTGGCTTCATTTCAAGGCAAGGCGACTGAAAGAGATAGACCTTCCATTTGGGACCACGGTTATTGTAGCGCCTCATCCCGATGACGAAGTGTTTGGTTGCGGTGGACTGATGCAACGACTCACTGCCCAAGGACATGAGGTACATATTGTTTTTATGACTGGCGGAGAAGGCTCACATAGGAACTGTTGCGAATTGCCGGAAGACCAAATAAAGGAAGCACGCCGAAAATTAGCTTGTCAGATTAATCCCATGTTAGGTGTTGAAGTTTCCCATCTGCATTTCCTAAACTATCCTGATGGAGGCATCAAAAAGGAATCGGGAGAAACTATGCATCTGAAAGAATTAATGGAACTATTGAATCCCTCTACCATTTTTGTACCTCATTGGGGAGAAGGATGGCCGGATCATATACAAACTTCTTCCATTCTCAAAGAAATAATCAGTAATGATGTGAAAATTTACGAATACTGCGTATGGATGTGGTATTACAGTGTATGGCATTTGGATTGGGAACAGGCCCAAATACTGAGAATGACGACATTAGAACATCAACAGAAGTTAAAGGCAATTAATTACTACACTATAACGATGGCTCCCTGTGGCCAACCATGGAGTGGAGTCCTGCCAAGAGTATTTATAGAATCGGCGAAATGGTCTACTGAACTATACTTCTCAACCTTTAAAGGGAACAGGACCAACCTATAGTAAACTATTGATTATGATGAGAGCAGTTATCATAGGGGACTCTACACATAATACATTAAGTGTTGTCAGAAGTTTAGGTGAAGCAAAAATTCCTCAACTCTTACTCTTGGTGTGTAACCATGATGTGTGTTTTGTAAAGCATAGTAAATATTTAAAATATGATAACTGTTACGTCGTATCAACATTGGACGAATGTCTACCTTTATTGGAAAGAATAAGCAAAGAAGGTGATCAACAAACACTCATAACGACCTTTGATGCAGCGGCAGAATGGGTGGACAATAGAGAGCCGCAATTAAGCCAATGGTTTCGTACACCATGCAGAGGGAAACGATTGGGAAATTTATTCAATAAAGCAGAACAATGCAAACTGGCAAAAAAATGTGGATTTGATGTGCCCTATTCATTTATTTACCATCGAGCCAACAACCTACCAGAAACAATAAAACATTTTCCTCTAATTTTAAAGCCATTAGTCAGTACTGGAGGTACAAAAGGAGACATCCATATTTGTAATAGTAATGAAGATTTTAAAAATGCTTTAGCTGAAAATAGCAACTGTGATCACTTTTTAATTCAGGAATTCATTGATAAAGACTTTGAAGTCGACGCAATAGGGGTTGTTACTGATGACAGCGTTATTATGGGAGGTGGAGTTCGCAAATATCGCCATTGGCCAAAAGTGATAGGAGCTGGGGCTTTTGGGTTATTCCAGAAAATAGACACCTACGAAATAAATACTGAGAGCATAAATGAATTTCTTACCATCTCAGGTTATCATGGGCCATTCAGTATTGAATTTATACATTCAAAGAATGGCAAGTATTACTTTATGGAGGTAAATTTCCGAAACGAAGGTCTTGCCTATGTCTCTACATGTGCTGGCGCTAATTTACATGCCCTATACATGGATTCGTCAAAAGGTATCAATTGGAAACAATTTAAGAAAACATATTTGATGAATTACAGCATAGATTTTCTTTATGTAATAGATGGAAGTATTTCTATGTGGAGATGGATAAAAGATTTGTGTAAGACCCGATGCTTCATCAATATGAGTTTCTCTGATTCCCAGCCTGTCATTGAACATTATAAAGAGAAACTGAAAAGCAAATTTGGATGCGCGTGTTAATTTGCATACCCTGCCTTCTAACAGGTGGAACAGAAATACAGACGCTTAGCCTTGTAAAGACATTAGTGACTGTTGGGCACGAAGTAACTACAGTATGCTATTTCGAACATGCGGCAGAAATGGTGGAAAGATACCGACGGACAGGCAGCATAGTTGTCTGTCTGAGTGCCGATGGAAACAGAACAATAGGATTATACGCCACCATTACATTTCTCTACTATGGACTGAAACGAATAGTCAAGGGGATAAAACCTGACGTAGTCCACGTCCAATATATGGCTCCAGGTGCCATTCCCGTCATCCTTTTGAAGCTACTTGGCGTAAAGACGATTATTGCAACAGCTCATACAGCAGCAGACATCTATCCATCGCTGCGACTGCTCCGGTTCATACAGCGTCATCTGCTGACGGTCTTTACTTGCATCACGGAGCGGGCAGAACGGTCGTTCTTTGGAACATCACAACTCTATTCTCCTACCACGATATTGGCACGGAGAGGTAATCATTTCACTATCTATAACAACCTGCCTGACTATATCCAAATATCCACGACTCCCAAGCAATTCCGTCAACCAATGACCATTGGCGTGGTTAGCCGATTAGAAAGAATCAAAGGAATGGATTTGGTGGTTCCTGCATTTCATTTAGTCCATAAGAAACACACAAATACGCGATTGTTGGTTGTCGGTGAAGGCTCTCTTCGCACACAAATGGAGGTACAAATCCAGGAATTAGGGCTACCGAATGTAGCCGAATTTGTTGGCCGACAGCCGCAGGAATTATTGCAAAGTTATTATGACAAAATAGACATATTGCTAATGCCTTCCCGTTCCGAAGGCTTTGGTCTGACTGCCATTGAGGGAATGGCACGGGGCTGTGTTGTGGTTGCGGCAGACGTCGGGGGACTGCCCGAAGTAATAATTGATGGAGAAACAGGTCTGTTACACAGACCAGAACAGCTAGATGATATTGCCAACAAACTGCTTTCGTTAGTTGAATCTTCAGAACTCGTAAGAATTATGTCATATAAAGCAAATGCAAGAGTATGCACTTATTCAACGGAAAGATATAATGAGTTGATTGACAGCTTGTATTCAAAAATCAAAAAAGAGCTATGACGCAAATAATAAGTATTACATGTCTTGCCGTTTTTATTTGCTGGATCTGGAAGATATACTTTACTCCGTTTGGCAATCAGCGTATTTTCAGGATAGGCAAAAACGATCCCCGTCTGTTTATGATGAGCAAAGAGATGTATTTTGTCATCTTCACAGTATGTACAGCTCCGTTCTTTCTGAGTTCCCTCTCGTTGGCAAAATATGGGCTGTGGTTTTTGGTGTTGTGCTTATTGATTGTTTATAAGCGTATCACAATCAAATGGGAGATCATAACTTTCAGTTACGGTCTATTCTTTTGCTGGCTTTTCATCTCTTTTTTGACAAGTCCTGCGAAATTTGAAGGTTTCATGTTGCTTATCAAATATTCCATACCTATTCTATTCCTATGGTTAGGCTATTCGGCCATTGACGATGAATATTCACTTTTCATCTTTTTGAAACGAGTATTTGTAGCCATCATTGTCTACGCGTTCTTTATAGGAGGCTTTTGTGCGCAATTCATGCCATGGCTTTATTATTCTCCAGTTGGAGCTGTATTTTTGACATACGCCGGTTTCGCTGATTACCTGACGGCGTTGTTTGTCATTCCGCTCATTTTATTTGGGATAACCAAAAAGACTGTGTATTTGTGGGGAGCTTTGTGGCTGTTGCTTTCAACCCTTTTAGAAGCTGTAAGGACAGGCTTGGGCGGTATGTTCTTTGTCACGATATTCGCTTCGTTCCTATGGTATAAAGTAAAATCGATTCCTTTTATTGCCATCTCCTTTGTCTTGGCTTTAGCTATTGTATTGTATGTTCCCGAAGTGAACCGAAAATTCTTTATGGACAAAGCTGGCAAAGTCACACCAACCGACATCATTGAAAAGGATGCTATGAGCTTAGACAAAATCGGGACAAGCGGTAGGTCAGCTATGTGGGAAACCATATTGAAGAAATATCATAAGCCACAGCCCTATACTGGCTCTGGTCTGGGAATTGCCATGAGACAGATGCGGCATTGGAATCAATCGAAAGGTTTTGCTGCCCTTATTCACAATGATTATGTTCAGATTCTTTCTGAGACAGGGTATGTCGGCATCTTTTTGATTGGTGCATTCTATTTAGTATTACTTTTAAAAACAGTAACATACATTTTCTCGCCATCGAGTTCTTCCCGAGTTAAGATAGTTGGCACTATGGCTGTGTCAAGCATGGCCGGTGTTGCCTTTTCCATGGGATTTGACAATGTAGTTTCCCACTCCATGACATCGCTTATTATGCCCTTCATCTTTGTTGGATTTTTTCTGAAATTTGTTGATTTAGAACAAGCTTCATGACATACTACCTAAGCCGGAAAATAAGGATAATATCTTTTTTTTTAATGATTCTCATCGTTGTCCTACATGCTAACCTCATAGAATTGTCTACAGGAACAAGCAGGTTTGTACAATCCTTATTCACTGAAGAACTTACAAGAGTTGCTGTGCCACTTTTCTTTCTGATTTCAGGCTATCTTTATTTTATTAACTGTGATGGCTCTAAAGTTTTCTTTCTAAAGAAAATGAGACGGCGGGTGAGAAGTCTTGTTATTCCTTATTTATTATTGACAATTCTCGGGGGAGTTGTTTTGTTTTTTACAAAAAAAGGAGATTCTTTGTTTTCTTTAATTATTGACAGTATCTTGATATATCCAAGGGTTTTTTATCAACTCTGGTTTGTCCACGATTTAATCATCATGTCATTCCTGTCACCTCTTTTTTATTGGTTTCTGAAAAAGATTCCTTATTTATGGATTCTTGTTTGCCTTGTCTGGTTAACAGGCCATTATTGGAGTCTGTTAAATATAGTAAATTATGAGTCGCTCTTTTTTTGGGGAATGGGAGGATTAATTGCTTTTCATTTTCCTATATTGGCAGAATACCAATCGGTGAATAGGAAAGGATTAGTAACAAGCATACTGATTATCTGGTTATTTATTTCCTTCTTCATAGCCTATAATGGAAGACCTTTCTATATACATGGTATTAATCTCCTTATGGGAATCTATGTGATCTGGGGTGGATATGACATTATTTTTCCACTCGTTGACCATAATTTGTCCAATATAAACCTAACTAAATACACCTTTTTTCTTTATCTTTTTCATGAGCCCATATTAACTGGCTATAAAAAAAGTCTGTTAACTATGTTGGAACTAAATCAATTAACAAGCATGATCATATATGTTGTTTCGCCAATATTGACACTTTGTACTATTCTGCTCGTGGGCCAATTTGCAAAGAGGCATACCCCTATTATTTATTATATATTTACAGGGAACAGATAAATGATATCTATTATTATACCTCTTTATAATAAAGAGCACAGCATAGCCACGACACTACAAACAGTACTGTCACAAACATGGCAAGATTTTGAAATCATCATCATTGACGATGGTTCAACCGACAGCAGCTTATCGCTTGTGAATTCCTTTGCTGACAAACGAATTCATATTATCCAGCAAGCCAACGCAGGAGTATCTGCTGCACGGAATCGTGGAATTGAGGAAGCATGTGGTGAACTGATTGCCTTTCTTGATGCTGACGATGAGTGGAAGCCTGATTATCTGAGCACTCAAATGGAGTTGGTTGAAAGATACCCGCAATGTGATGTTTTCGCTACTAATTATGAGTTTAGAGATGAAAATGGCATCGTCACTCCAACGATACTACGTAAGTTCTCATTTCATGAAACTGATGGTGTTTTAACCAATTATTTTGAAGTAGCAAGTCGCTCAAATCCGCCATTATGGACGTCTGCTGTGATGGTACGCAAATCTGCAATACAATCAATAGGAGGATTCCCTAATAATATCTCATCAGGTGAAGACTTACTAACATGGGCAAGATTAGCTGCCAAATATAAAATTGCCTTTAATAAAACTATGAAAGCAATTTATTATACTCCAACGACAGGACCTGTAGGGAAATCGCCCGTTGACTTACAATCAATTCATGACTCGGTAGGAATAAATTTACGTCAGCTTGCGAATGACTATCCACAGAAAAGGCACTCAATCAACAACTATATTGCTTTCTGGTATAAAATGAGGGCTATGATAAATCTTCGACAGCGACACAGATTAGCAGCTATCAAATGTTCTTTGATGTCAATAAAGCACAAGCCTTTCTATTCTTATCCATATATTATTATTGCAGCCTCCTTTCTTCCTTCAAAATTATTACGGACTGTTATATGATGCATATAATTTATTGTATACCTTCTCTCTATAATTCCGGTGGGATGGAACGGATACTGACAGTCAAGGCAAACTACATGGCAGAGCATTTCGGCTGGAACATCTCTATAATTACCACATGCCAAAAAGGGAGGCCTTCGTTTTATAGCATATCAGAAAAGATAAAGCTATACGATATAGATATTGACTATGAGACCATTCATGAGGCTCGAATGATTAGAAAGATATCATTACGACATCAGGCCAGAAAAAAGCATTTCAAAAGACTATCAGACTTATTATGCAAATTACATCCTGATATAGTTGTGTCAATGTTCACTCATGAGGCAACATTCCTATATAAAATTAAAGACGGTAGTAAAAAGGTGCTTGAATTTCACTTTTCTAAGGAATATCGATCTTTAGACACTTTATACAACAACAAAGGGCTGGCAAAAACTATTATTGATTCTTTCCTGAACTGGCGTGACTCTCAACTTCCAAAAAAATATGACAAGTTTGTTGTATTAACTCATGAAGATGCAAAGGCATGGGGTGAACTCAAATCTATGTCTGTCATATACAACCCTATCACTCTTCATCGTAGTATCCAGACTGTAAAAAAGTTCCACCAACTACTTGCCGTTGGCAGATTATGCCCACAAAAAGGATTTGACCTACTCATTAACAGCTGGGCTCTAATACCTAAATCAGACCGTCAAGGCTGGTCAATAAAGATTATCGGTTCTGGACCTTATCAAGAAAAGCTACAAAGCCAAATTGAAAGTATGAATTTGCATGATAGTATCTCTATTATACCTCCAACAAGTGATATAGAAAACGAATATGCCAAAAGTGAGATATTCTGCTTCTCATCAAGGTATGAAGGAGCTGGATTAGTATTAATAGAAGCTTTAGGATTAGGATTGCCTGCAATATCTTTTGACTGTCCTTGCGGTCCATCAGAAATTATTGACAACAACCGTACTGGCTTTATTGTCCCCATGGGCAATATTGCGTTGTTTGCAGAATATATAACGAAACTTATTTCATCAGATTCCCTACGCAAGGAGATGGGAAGAAATGCAGAGAAACAAATTAATGAAAAGTTCCAATTAGACAGAATCATGTCACAGTGGAAAGACTTGTTTGAAACGTTAATAATATGAATAGACTCCTCTTCTTTGCGTCAGACTTTCATATTGGACTTAGTACATTGCTAACAGACGAGCTGCTTGCTTTCCATCAAGCAGGCATTGATGTAGTTGCTGTGGCAGGAGAACGTGAACAGGAAAAAGGACTATCACAGATGATATCGAAAATACCTACCATACACAGAATTGTGGGTTTGGACGACCATCATCATTTCCGTTCACTTGCAACCAATATAGCAGAGATCATCAAGTCAAACAAGATAACCGTCATACATGTTCAGAACAATTGGCAATTAGCTTTAGCAGCATACGCCAAATACATTGTTCTTCACAATCGACATTTGCGTATTTTCTATACAATACACGGTTTTCGTCATAACCACCCTTTGAAATCTATTGTTGCCCGGTTTGTAATTGGTGGTGCCTTGCTTTGTCTTGCCGACCGTGTTATATGCATGAGTTCATACTTAAAGCGGAAGTTTTCCCTGCTGTCTTACAAAATAGAACTGCTGCCCCTTGGCATCCCCGACAATTTTTTCACCGAAAAGCAACTGCCATCGACAGATAATGGTTTACAGATGGTGTTCCCTGCTCAGTTTCGTTATGGAAAGAATCAGGATGTTATTATTAGAGCTTTTGCTCATCACATTATAGATTCGGGCGACACACTGTCACATCTCATCCTTCCTGGAAGTGGCGAACTACTTGACCAAATGAAGTTACTGACTTCGGAACTCGGCATTGCCGAACGAGTCTCATTTCCTGGCCAATGTACCAAAGAGCAAATACGGCAATTATATCTACAGAGCAATATTGGCATCGTGGCAAGCAATAGTGAGACTTTCGGGCAGAGTATTGTTGAGCCATTTGTCCTTGGCCGTTGCGTAATATCCACACCTGTAGGCATTGCCCCGGACATCATCGAAGACGGCGTGAACGGATTTTTCTTCAAAACAGAGAAATCATTAACAAAAGTAATGGGAATTCTATATAACAATCCCTCAATGATCTTGCAATGTAGTAATAGGTGTTTCTATCAAAGGGATTTTTTTCGTTGGGCAAGCATTTGCAATCAATACAAATCAATAATTAATTACGACTATAATGGATAGTCTCAAGTTATCATTTCTAATAAAATGGAAATACTTTTTATTGTAAATTGGGGTAATCTGTTTCATGTTAGTTCTGGTTGCGACATGAGAAACAATTTGTTTGCGGAGGCCTTATCAGAAATTGGGCATGTTGATATCATCTCTTTTCGTCAAGATGAATTAGCTCCTAATATTGCCAATTGTGATGTCATCTTTTCAAAATATATTGTAGATTCACATAATTATTTTGACTTCATTCGTTCTTTAATATGTATGACAATTAGTCCAAACAATCCCTATTCATATTATAGAACGATAAAGCAAAAAAGTGACATCATTGACTCTTTTATAAAAAAGAAAGAGTATGACATTATAGCATGTCGTTATGTTGAACCAGCCATTAGATGTGGGTTATTGAAATATAGAGAAAAGTTGGTAATTGATGCTGACGACAATCCTGCTAACACATTAAAATATTGGGCAGCACGAGCTTATTTTGCCATAATAAAGTGGAAAAAACTATATGAATCAAAGAAGATTGGAAGAATGGTGAGTACCTTATTCAATAGTATTCTTTGTTCTTTTTGTTCCAATAAATCAGAATCTCTCTCTCCACAAACTATCTATTTACCTAATACATCAATCATAAAAGGCTCTGCTCCAGATAGTTACGAACCGACGGTACCTCGGATTCTTTTTGTAGGTTGGTTAGATTTTTTCCCGAACACTCAAGGCATAACTCATTTTGTTGAAACAATATTTCCTTCTATCAGAAGTACCATTCCACTTGCAGAACTCAGAATCGTTGGAAACGGACAACAAGATTTCTTAGACTATCTCAACAAAAAAGATGGAGTAAAAGCTGTTGGACGAGTTGATGATATAACGAATGAGTATCGAGAAGCCGCCATCGTTATTATACCTATATACAATGGTTCGGGAACAAGTTTGAAATTTATTGAGGCTCTCCAAATGAATCGGCCAGTTATTTCTACTCCTGTTGGTACACGTGGGTTTGATGACACTTTTCAAGATGGCATCCATTATTTGCTGGCAAGAAATGATAGGGAATTTGTAGAAAAAACCATCAATGTCCTGTCTAATGTCTCTAAGTCAAGAGAAATGGCTAAAAATGGATTTGAGATGGCCAAAAGACTATTTTCCAAAGAGAACTTTATAGAAACAGTGACAGATTCCCTATCAAAAATTAAGCATTAAATATTTGCGATTCGCGATCAAACGGGCATTAGTTCTATATTCATGATATTTAGTCTCTTGAGCAACATTATTTGCAACGATACAATCTAATACGTTATGATAAGAATAATAGAGTATATATTATCTTTTCCTATTTCCATTTGGACGTGTTTTTCTCTTTTGCCATTCTTTCAGGCCATTAGACTACCAATTTGTGTAAAATATGGGTCAATTATCAGAATATCCGGTGGTAAAGTAATTATTAGGGGGAATGTGCATACAGCGATGATCAGGATTGGGTTTCACAAAGTTCCCGTCTGTAACAGTCGAGACAAAACTCAAATAATCGTTGAATCCGGACGACTTCTTTTCCAAGGGACAGCCCATTTAGGCAGAGGTACCAAAATCTATGTCAGCGAAGGGGCAGAGTTGGTTTTGGGCAATAATTTTGCAGTCTCAGCGTCTTCACAGATTAATTGTTACCATAAAATACGAATGGGAAATGACATCCAATTTTCATGGGATTGTCTTGTGATGGATTCTGATACCCACACTATCTATACTGTCAGCGGAGATGTCGCAAATCCAAATAGAGAAATTATCATAGATGATAATGTATGGATTGGATGCAGGACAACAATACTTAAGGGAAGCCACATACCGGAAGGATGTGTTGTAGGGGCGTGTAGTCTTGTTACTGGCAATAATTTCAAACGCCATACAATCTTGATTGGGTCACCTGCAAAAAGTACTAAAGAAATAGGTAAATGGGAGCTATGATGGTTATATCATTATGAAAGTGCTTATCGTTCACAACAATTACGGTAAATACTCTGGAGAGGAAGCTGTGGTTGACAAGATGGCAACCATGCTCATGGATTGTGGGCACGATGTGTGTTTTTACAGGAAGACAACGGAAGGATGCCGCGAGACCATCAGCGGAAAGGTAAAGGGATTCCTTTGTGGCATCTATTCGCCAAGGGGTGTCAGGGAGATGCGGGAGGTGTTGCAAAAGGAAAAGCCGGATGTCGTGAATGTACATAATCTATACCCTTTCATTTCTCCTGCGGCTCTGTTTGAATGTAAACGGGCAGGGGTTCCGGTTGTGATGACTGTACATAATTTCCGCCTGATATGTCCTACAGGACTGTTTATGCGGAATGGCAAACCTTGCGAGAGATGCTTAGAGAAACGTAATGAATGGGGATGTGTAGTGCATAATTGTGAACATTCTATTCTGAAATCCGTAGGCTATGCTGCACGGAACGCTGTCGCAAGATGGACAAGGGCATACATGGATTGTGTGGCTCGTTTCGCCTGCATCACAGATTTTCAACGGCAGAAGTTGGTTGCCGCAGGGTTTGGTATCGGTAGGATAGTAGTTATCCCCAATAGTATTGATGTGTCAGAAGAAAAAGTAGAGCCGACTATAGGAACATACGTAGCTTATTTGGGGAGACTGAGTTTCGAAAAAGGATATGACCTATTGATAGAAGTAGCCCATAGACATCCTGAAATATCATTCCGATTTGCAGGAGCCCAACGTGAAGAATCGGACACGGACTATCCTTCAAACGTGGAATTCGTAGGCTACTTAAAAGGTGAAAAATTAAAAGAATTCATCAAAGGAAGCCGTTTCTTGGTTATGCCAAGTCGATGGTATGAAGGTTTTCCAATGGTGATTTTGGAAGCAGCCCAACACGGAAAATCTGTCATTGGTCCCAACCATGGAGGATTTATGGAAATTATTGGGACTGGAGCTGAAGCTATCGGCAAACTGTTTGAACCAGGACTGGTTGATGACTTAGAGCAAAAGATTACAAATCTTTGGATGAATCCACAAGAATGTGTGAGACTTGGACAAATGGCTTTCGATAAACTGAAAGGAAGGTATAGTTCTGAAGTAGTATCAAAACAGTGGATGAAACTTTTGGAGGAAGTCAAAAAGTAAGAAAACCATGACTGTTTATTTCAATATAAACTACGAACTGAACAAACGGGAAGCACTTCGTTTGATTGACCATCAAGTGGATGCAGGAGAACCTGGTTATGTTTGTGTGGCTGATGGTGTCATATTGAATATGGCAAATCGAAATCCTGACTATTTGGAAGTAATCAATGGTTCTCTTTTTTCTATTTGTGACAGCAGCTATGTTCCTTTGTATCTCAAATGGATATATGGCATTCAGGCTGAGCAATACTGTGGTAGCGACATCTTTATGGATATCATCAAGCTTAAGAAATACCAAATGTTTTTTTTAGGCTCTTCACGGGACGTACTTGATGCCCTGAAAGCGCAGTTATGCCAGACTGACGACCGAATAAATACCATGATGTTTGAAGAGTTGCCCTTTCTGTCTGTCGAACAATTTGATTATAAAGAGATAGCCCGAAAAATAGAAGAAGCCCATGTTGACATTATCTGGGTTTCACTTGGAGCACCCAAACAGGAAGTCTTTATGAGCAGACTGAAGCCCCATCTGAAAAGAGGTGTCATTATTGCCGTAGGTGCAGCTTTTAAGTTTATTGGCGGAATGGACGAGAAAAGGGCTCCGAAGTGGATGGTTGACCATCATCTGGAGTTTGTGTACCGAATCTTCTCTTCACCGAAGAAGCAGCTGAAGCGATGTGCATGGATTGTGGTTACACTTCCCCAACTGCTATACCGTGAATGGAGGAAAAAACAGAATGCTGAAAAAAGTTAATATCTGCCATAATTTTGTTGTTTGGGAATTTATTCGTAACTTTGTCGCCCAAACGACAAAAGAAACATACCTCATTTGGGATGAAGTACGTTTACTGGCTATGGCAGAACACGCGGGGCATCCGTCTGAACATGATGGTGCGCACCGTGGCGGGCATCGGGCGGGTATCGCTCGGACTGCTGATGGTGTGGCTCTGCAAGCGGTTCATCGATGTCACCATCCGGACGGGTAGTCGTGACGACATCCTGACGATGGTCGCCACGCTGATGGCGGTCATTATGGTGGGCATCCTGCTGCGCCAAGCTTATTATTATTTAGGTGTGAAGGCCAGTGTCACGCAGAGCACTGCCGTGAGGCTGCGCATCTTCAGCCACCTGTTCCGGCGCCAGATGTTCGACCAGAAGGAGATGCACTCCGGCGACGTGACGTCACGCTTGGAGAAGGACATCGACGTGGTGACCGATGCCACGACGTCGCTGATACCCGACATTACCATCACCTTGTTCCAATTAACAGGCGCCTTCCTGCTGATGCAGTCGATGGACGCCCGCTTAGCGTGGGCGCTGCTGCTGCTGACGCCCGTCTTCCTGCTGGCAGGCAAGCTGATAGCACGGAAGATGCGCCAGATGACATTAGCCATCCGCCGGCAGGAGAGTGTCATCCAGATGATGGTGCAGGAGACGATGGAGCACAACGCCGTGCTGCGCTCGTTGGAGAGCGGCAACTGGGTGACCGGCCGCTTGGACGGTATGCAGCAGGAGCTGAAGAGCGTCGTCGGCCGCCGGGCACGGTTCACGGTGATGTCGCGACTGGTGATATCGACCAGTTTCAGCATGGGCTATATCATCGCGTTCGTCTGGGGCGGTCTGCAGCTGCGGGAGGGGGTTATCACGTTTGGCGTCATGACATCGTTCCTGCAATTAGTCAGCCAGATACAGCAACCCATCCTGCAGATGGTGAACATGCTGCCGCAGATGATCCACGCCTCGGCCAGCATCGACCGGTTGGAGGAACTGGAGCAGGTGGAGGTGGAGGGCGCCAATAATGGCTATGAGGCTAATGAGGCTCAGGGCATGCAGGGACGGTTAGGCGTGAGCATGCAGGACGTGAGCTTCCGCTATGCCAACGGCGACCGCCAGATACTGTCGCACTTCAGCTACAACTTCCATCCGGGCAGCAAGACGGCCCTGATGGGCATGACGGGAGCCGGCAAGACCACCCTGTTCCGCCTGCTGCTGGCCCTCATCCGGCCCGACGAGGGCACGATGACCGTGTATAACGGCAAGGAGAAACAATACATCAGCGAACAGACTCGCCAGAACTTCGTCTTCGTGCCGCAGGGCAACACGCTGATGAGCGGCACCATACGCTACAACCTGCAGTTAGCCAAGCCCGATGCCTCGGAAGACGAGATGCGGCGGGTGCTGCACACGGCGATGGCCGACTTCGTGCTGGAACTGCCCGACGGGTTGGACACCGAGTGCGGCGAGCGGGGCAGCGGACTGAGCGAGGGCCAGGCCCAGCGCATAGCCATAGCCCGCGGACTGCTGCGGCCTGGCGGCATCCTGCTGCTCGACGAGATCAGCGCCTCGCTCGACGAGGACACCGAGCGCGAGCTCTACAGCCGGATGTTTGCTGCCTATCCCTTCAAAACCATGATTTTCATTACGCATCGGCCCGTGGTCTGTGATTTGTGCAATGCGGTAGTAAGAATATAGCCATGAGACATCTGCTGACGATAGGAATATTGATGTGCGGCCTGAGCGTGACGGCACAGGAGAAGACCGACGATGCCGGAAGCCCCACCTTCGTACCAACGGTGAAGGTGAGCAAGGTGCTGGTGGGCGGTGACAGCCTACAGTACATGGAGTTCTCCAACGTGTATGTCTATCCGCAGCTGACGTTCAGCAGCAAGCGGCAGCAGCAGTCCTACATGCGTTTGGTGAAGAACGTGAAGGTGACGCTGCCCCTCGCCAAGGAGGTGCGCCAGATACTGATTGAGACAGCGGAATACTTGGAGACACTGCCCAATGACAAGGCGAAGGAGGCACACATCAAGCGGGTGGAACAGAGTATTCTCAAGGAATATAAGCCGAAGATGAAGAAGCTGACCTACTCGCAGGGCAAGCTGCTGATCAAGCTCATCAACCGCGAGTGTAACTCGACGAGTTACGAGGCCATCCAGGCGTTCATGGGGCCGCTGCGTGCCGGTTTCTGGCAGGCCTTCGCCTGGGCCTTCGGTGCCAGTCTGAAGAAGGAGTACGACCCGGAGGGTACCGACCGGTTGACGGAGCGCGTGGTTTTATTAGTCGAAGCTGGTCAGCTTTGACCAACTGCTGGCATATAATCAGCGGAACCGTCTAACTTCTTCCGCTGAGTTCTCTGATATGACAGTTAATCACTAAGCCCAATATGGGCTTTGCGCTTGTCATCATAATGGAAATAGACTAACAATGACAAACCAAAGACTGCTACGATGATTAAGGCTATAATCGCTCCCATGCTTATTTACCTCCTTTCTTAACTTTATCTTTTAGCAATTTCACCGCAAAGATAGGCAAAAGCAGGCAAACCGCCAAACTTTT
>CAMVLT010000028.1 GCA_947168395.1 uncultured Prevotellaceae bacterium
TTACCGTTATGAACTGCAACAGTGTGTCCCACGAAGTCCGGGGAAATCATTGATGCTCTGGCCCATGTCTTGACGACATTCTTCTTACCGCTCTCATTCATGGCGAGAATCTTCTTCTCGAGCGATACGTTGATGTACGGACCTTTCTTTAATGAACGACTCATAATTTACTCTTCAGTTTAACTTGTTTACTTCTTGTTAGCTCTTTCAATAATGTACTTGTTTGAAAGCTTCTTCGGTGCGCGCGTCTTGAGACCCTTAGCGTACAGACCCTTGCGTGAACGCGGATGTCCACCACTCTGGCGACCTTCACCACCACCCATCGGGTGATCGTGCGGGTTCATGACAACACCACGGTTGTGCGGGCGACGGCCCAGCCAGCGGCTGCGGCCAGCCTTACCGCTCTGCTCCAGAGCGTGGTCTGAGTTACCTACACTACCTACAGTAGCCTTACAAGCAGAGAGAATCTGACGAGTCTCGCCTGAAGGGAGCTTAATCACACAATAGCTACCCTCACGAGAAGTCAACTGAGCGAAATTACCAGCCGAACGAACGAGCTTGGCACCCTGACCGGGACGCATCTCGATGTTGTGGATCACTGTACCAACAGGGATGTTAGCAAGTGGAAGAGCATTACCTACCTCGGGTACTGCATCTGCACCAGACATCAGAGTTGCACCAACCTGCAGTCCATTAGGAGCAATGATATAACGTTTTTCACCATCAGCGTAGAAAAGAAGTGCAATGCGAGCTGAACGGTTAGGATCATACTCGATTGTCTTTACTACAGCTGGAACACCATCTTTCTCTCGCTTGAAGTCGATGAGACGATACTTCTTCTTGTGGCCGCCGCCCATGTAGCGGACAGTCATCTTACCGGTGTTGTTTCGACCGCCGGTAGAACGCTTACCGTAAACGAGAGACTTCTCTGGCACGGATGCAGTAATATCCTCGAACGTGCCAATAACCTTGTGCCTTTGACCCGGAGTTACGGGTTTTAATTTACGTACTGCCATTTCTTTTATTCAATATTGCTATAAAAATCAATTGCGTCGCCCTCCTTCAGAGTGACGATTGCCTTCTTGTAGGCGTTCTTCTGTCCCTTCACGAGACCAGACTTCGTATAGCGGCTTGAGCGCTTGCCGGCATACTTAATCGTGTTCACTGCTATCACAGTAACATTGTACAGACCTTCGATCTCTTTCTTAATCTCAATCTTATTGGCCTCAGGCTTCACGATGAATCCGACCTTTGTCTCGGCCTTCTTCGTACGCTCCTCGCCCTTCACCTTATAAGTACGCTCTACAGAAGACTTGTCTGTAATCTTGGTCATCTTCTCAGTGACCAGCGGTTTGATGATAAATCCCATAGTTATTTACCTTTTTACTTTTTTACCTTTTCACATTTATCCCAAGATACCATCGATAGTCTTCAGCGAGTTCTCCGTGATGACCAGCACGTCAGCGTCCAAAATCTTGTACGTGCTAACTTTCTGAGCCTCAATCACGTCTGCGCGCTGCAAGTTACGAGCCGACAAATAAACGTTCTTATTTGCTTCAGGCAAAACCATCAGCACTTTCTTACCGTCAACTTTCAGATTCTTTGCAATGTTTACAAATTCCTTAGTCTTCGGAGCCTCCAGATTGAAGTCCTCCACCACGACGATGGCGTTCTCCTGAGCCTTGTAGGTCAGTGCCGACTTGCGGGCCAGCTGCTTCACCTTCTTGTTCAGCTTGAAGCTGTAATCACGGGGCTTCGGGCCAAACACGCGACCACCACCAATCAGCAGCGGCGAGTTGATGTCACCATGACGGGCACCGCCGCCACCCTTCTGACGACCGAGCTTACGGGTAGAGCCCGAAATCTCGCTTCTTTCCTTTGACTTGGCAGTGCCCTGGCGCTGGTTGGCCATGTACTGCTTCACATCGAGATAAATGACGTGGTCATTAGGTTCAATTCCGAAGATAGCCTCATTCAGAGCCACCTTGCGGCCGGTCTCCTGACCTTTGATATTCAATACACTAACTTCCATGTTACTTATTCACAATTACGGTTGAACCATTACATCCGGCGCAGCTTCCCTTCACAAGGATCAAGTTGTGCTCCGGAATTACCTTTAACACTTTGAGGTTCTGAGTCGTGACACGATCACAGCCCATGTGGCCACCCATTCTCATTCCCTTGAACACCTTAGCGGGATATGAGCAGGCACCAATCGAACCCGGCTTGCGGGCGCGGTCGTCCTGACCGTGAGTGGTCTGACCAACACCACCGAAACCGTGGCGCTTCATCACACCCTGGAAACCCTTACCCTTAGAGGTTCCTACGACGTCAACAAACTCTACGCCGTTGAAGATGTCCACCGTAATGGTGTCACCGAGGTTGTACTCCTCGTCGAACTTGAACTCGGCCAAGTGGGCCTTGGGCGTCGTGTTAGCCTTCTTGAAGATACCCATCATCGCTTTGGTGGTACGCTTCTCCTTCTTCTCACCGAAGGCGAGCTGAACGGCCTTGTAACCGTCCTTCTCAACAGACTTCACCTGTGTCACAACGCAAGGACCAGCTTCGATAACAGTGCACGGTACATTCTTACCGTCGGCACTGAAAACGGATGTCATTCCGATTTTTCTTCCTAATAATCCTGGCATTTCAGTTTTAATTGTTTAAATAATAATGTTATATATCTTTTGTTTCGTTTCAAGTGTCACTGTGCTTTTGTTTGCCTACAGACACACATAAAGAAGAAACAGCCCACAACTCCTTTTCAGAAGCTAAACTGCTCTTTTTCAGCGTATTGTTAGCATAATGCCAGCGCAATAATCACTTTTGCGGCTGCAAAGGTACATATAAATAATGAGACACGCAACATTTTTTACGTATCTTACCCATTATTTAAGTTTTTTTATGTTTTCACCATGCTCGCCGTGTTGCTGAAATAAGTTTTGTAGGCAAAAACACCTAACCACCTACCTGAATCTCTCAGAACGCCTTTCCACAAAGGCATTCCCGGCAGGTAGGTGTTTCTCAGACACCTACCTCACACCTACCTGACACCCACCTTAGCCATCACCTCAAGGTACCTGTTGAGGTAGGTGTTAGGTAGGTGTTCAGCCAACACCTACCTCGTTGAAACCCCTGCCTACAAAGGCTTTTCCGGCGATTTAGGTAGGTGGTTAGGTGTTTTCCGATAATTCTCTCATTTTTCAACCCAATGCCAAGCCTTCCGAGTTCCCACAGGGGGAACTCCCCGTTTAGTTACGGTAAACCCAGGGTTTAGTTACGGTAAACTGCCAAGGGATTCGGTGAACCTATAGGCACCACGATTTCAGAGTTGTTAAACGTCAAATCCAAGTTCGCGAGCCATCTACCTGACTACTTTCACGTCAACTGTCACGTGGTCAGATTTATCGTAGATGGTGAGAAGGGCGATTCGCCCTTCGTGTTCGGCGATGATGGCATTGGCCGTGACGACACGGGCACTGCCAGACTTGCCGCGCCTCATCCTCATCAAGGGTTCAAACAGCAACAAGCTCTTCGAACTGCCTGAACTGCTGTAGGCCCTCACGCTGCCGGTAGTGACACAATGACAGATTATACACATTATTTTGTAAAATCGTTATGCGTACATGCGTGCGCACAGGTACGCGAGCTGTTTTCTGATTTTAGTGTATTATGTGTCAATGTGTCATCGATATCAATCTGCTGGATTCGTTACTCCCTTCGTGCGGCTCCGACTTTCAGTAGGGGAAACCTGGGTTTTCAGTAGGGGAAACTCCGACTTTCAGTAGGGGAAACCTCCGTCATCTGCCGTTTGGTATGAGGGCGTCTCATATCGGCGTGACTATTGCAATGACAAAGTTACTACTTCTTCAGCCCCTGAATCATACGTTTCCATGGGTTTCAGTACGACAAACTGTTTGTCCCCACTAAAGGTTTTTGGGGAGGCTTGAAGCCTCGGTTCCCCTACAAATAATCATTATATATGGAAAACAGTATAAAGAAATATGCTCACACCTCCCACGAAAAATAGAACTGCTATCATATTCCACGACAAACTATCATAATTCTGGTCTTCACGGAATTCTTTGAAATATCTTGTATAGACAGATGTTGCAAAAAACTTACTAAGTAATAATGATAAGCCCACTAAAAGGAAAGGGGCAATCAGTAAAAATGCTTTTAACTTTATGATATGAACACCAAGCATGCGGATTGGCAATAGAATTAGCACGTAAAGCAATCCTGTCAGATAACCAACAATAGATAACCCCATCAATTTTGAAGCTATAATATCCATATCATTCCCGTCCCGATATTCCAATGAACTAAAAGAAAACATCCTGTCAAAAGCTGCAAAGGAGTAGTATATATGGTTTAAGAATCTTTCTACTTTCATAACAATTTCTTTTTATTTAAAACGCAGGCACATTATGTATCTGTGGTTCGCTTTTTTGTTTTTTGAATCTCTTTTTATAAGCTTTCCAATCCTTCTTGTCTTCCCACAACCATTTCTTTTTTAACCTAATCCTTGTATCTGGAGGTGGCAATGTTGAACAACAAGGAATAAAATGAAGAGTATCATTGTGAATTTTACGGGCCGATTCTCCGTCCATTTCGTGCTCTTCACACCAGATAATAGTCTCTCTGTCTACAATACGAAATTTAAGCTTATACATAAAAAGCTGAAAATATATTTGGAATCTGATAGAAAAATATATACTATTCTCGAAATACAAATTGGCATAAATCGTGTCACCCTCAATTTTGTAGACACCACTAGAACCACTTTCCCATCTTTTGGTTTCTTGATCATAATACCCCCCAGGCGGAAAAGATCCTCCACGATAGCTCACGGTATCATTAGGTATACTATTACAAAACACCAGAGTTCCGTCATCGTAGAAGATAAATGCCTCCGGCATGGCGTTTCTTTTGTAATACCCATTATTCGCCATTTTGCTTTTTATATCTGTTAAACTCTTTTTCCATTTAATATCAGACAATGATTTAATACTTTGAGAGTAAGCTGGGATAATCAGAAATCCAAAAGAAATCAATATGAATAGTCTCAGCGTGCAGTAGTTACTCTCAATAAATTGTTTTGCATTTAGTTGTTCCATAATGTCAATACAATCACGGGGACTTGCGATCATTTTTCATTTGCTACAATTTCTGTATTACTCCGAAAGAGGCACCTGTCAGTCTTGCAAGCTGGCGAATGCCGACACAAAATGACATGGCGAATCCCAGTACCGCTAAGCTTTCTTGCTTGTCGTGGCATCGTACGTCGTTTTCTTGTTAGACTATGCAAAAGTAATAACATATTTCTAAACTGCCAAATTATTCGACGGAAAAATGATCACAAGCGCTCGGCTATGCCGCTTTGCTTGCGAAGAACCGTCACCGGTGATTTTTCCCAACGCGGAAAAAGATGACGAAGAAGTCCTCTAATCCTAGGTCGTGAACTTATCACCACATTGAATTTATCTATCATGAAAAACGATTGGCAGAATCGTCTTCTCTTTTTGCCCTATGTTTTTAAGAGTTACATTTGTTGTTGGACTAATGGCATAATCAAATACATAGTCGTGAGTTGGTAAAAGGTATGTATCAGAAATATCCCCTTTAGCATAAATTAAGCCATCTTCTATTCTAAACGTGATATCGACCATCTCGCTCATGGGTGAAAAAGAAAATGATTGTCCCTTATCGAGCAAAAGATGAAGTCTTTGCGAAAAAGTCTCTGCTTCGCTTTTTTCAATAAGCAAGTCGCTTTCCATCATAAAACATGGGGTACAAATACTAATATGACCATCATAATAGTATTCATTGTCTTGATTATTATTCATGCTCAAAACAATGTTCACAGAATTGTCAATATTATGATTCCTGTTATCAGCAAGAGATGAAATATTATATGGAGAAACGACAAAACACTTCCTGACAGATGAGTCAATTTCTGTGCATTTCCATCCATATTTATAAACTACAAATTCAATTTGTGAGTAACCATTTTCCTCCACCTTATCATATAGCCTAAACATGAAGAAAGCCACTTTTTCTCCAAACAACGACTCACGCAATTCAACTCTTAGCTCAATCCTTCCTTGACCTACTATTAAAGAAGGCCCAATTGGAAATATTTCCAAAAACGACACTATATTCCGCAACTCATCATCACCTAAATACACACAATTATAGGCTACTGATTTTCCACCAAAGATTTTAATCGCGTATTCTGCCTTTTTACCAGAGCACCGATTCAATTGTGAAATCAGGATTCGCAAGTTGTGCTTATAATCTTCAATTCCTATTGTCATAGCTTTTTTGTTGCTAATGTAATAAAAATACTCAACATAACCTACGGATAAAGAAAAAATGGAACACCATTTAACTTAAATGTATGCATTTTATGAATCAGAATCATGGGGACTTGTGATCATTTCATTTGCTACAATTATTGTATTACTCCGAAAGAGGCACCTGTCAGTCTTGCAAGCTGGCGAATGCCGACACAAAATGACATGGCGAATCCCAGTACCGCTAAGCTTTCTTGCTTGTCGTGGCATCGTAGGTCGTTTTCTTGTTAGACTGTGCAAAAGCAGCAACGGAAGCTGCCAGCATCATAGTAATCATTAATTGTTTCATAAGCATATCGTTTTTGGTTTTCAATTATTATCCATATTACTTTATAAGCACTTTCCTGCCCTCTTTGATATACACGCCACGCTTCGGCTGTCCGTCTATGCGGCGGCCTTGCAGGTCGTAAACCCCAATTCTTTCTTCAGAGTTTGTTGCCATTTTATTCTTTATATTCAATGCTTTTCCCATTTCATCACTATAAAAAATATAATCTACGGTCTGGAGGTCACCTTTAAAGGTAAAGGAAAGTGTTAATTGGATACCCTCCCATCTCTTCATTTCCGGATTAGGATTTAGGTAACAGAATAGCATGCCTGGTGAATTAAGACAGCCCAGACCTTCCATCAGCTCATAGCCGTTGCTAAGGGTTAATAAACGACGGGAAACGCCATCTAAGGTAGTAACTCTGCTAACATTGGTAACAAACACTATGCTATGCCCAAACCGATAAGGATATATGTCGCCAGGTTGCATGTTGAAATCGTAAAGCACAAGTTCTCCGTCTCCTGTATCCTTGTAGGGAATATAATTTTTGTCGCCCAGGTAGCTCCATTTCGATTCTTCAGATAGGAAATACATATATTCCTCACGGTCAACATACATACGACCGTCTGCAATCCTAATTCCTAACATGTCGACATACATTTCATCATTTACAGGAGGTAATTGGTTTGCTCCAATACCATTGGTAAAACCTGAAGCCATGTAATATTGTTTACCGTTCTTCATATACGGATTACCCATAATAATATCAAGATCTGTGCCACCACTACGACCTTTATATTCCCCCTGCCAGAAATAGTGAACAAGGTTATAAGTGGCATTAGAATCGTAGGGGTAATACTGGGCATTCCCTGCTATCGAAACAAGTGATAGTAATATCAGCAATAAAATCTTACCCATAAGTTTCTTTTTAATAATATCTTTGCAAATATAGCAAAAACACGAAATCGTTGCACATATATTTCTCCTTCCTCATTTTGTAGTGAAACTCTTTACCTGAGAATCTATCCAGTCGGCACCGCCTAAAGAGTGGTGCCATAGCACCTTTGCGCGATAGTAATAGGTAGTGCCTGGGCGGAGGTTGGTGATGGTCGTCTGGAAACGGTCATTGTTCACTTGGGCAGTCGTCATAAAGAGCAGATTGTCCTTTTCAATGCCATACTCGATGTGCAGCCAGCTGCCGTTGTTGTCCTGATAGACAGTAGGATCCAAGCCTCCTGAGATGGTGGCCGAAGAACTGGTGACTTCTGATGCATCGCTGAGTGTGATGTAGTCGCCAGGATCCTGTGTAGTGAAGGTTTTCCGTTCACTCAGATAGCTCATATTGCGTACTGTCACCTTTACCCAACACTCATAGTCGCGCCCCCAATAGAGGCCGTCCAGTGTGGCTGTCAAGTTTTCGCCATTCACGGTGGGAGCTGTATCTGTGTCAATATTGACGCCGCCCAGTTTGAAAGAATGGTATACGGTGTACCTGACATCCTCCAATGATGCGAGCATCTTCGCCTTTCCTGTCAGTTTGGCCGTGCGGAAACTGATGTCTGTCACGTCGAACGTCAGAAAGTCCTTGATGGCTCCGGTCGTGAAACGCTTCGCATCGCCCATCAGCACAGCATCGCCTATTCGGACATAGGCTCGATAGAGGTAGGTGGTCTCAGGCATAAGGCCTGTCAGACTGACGGAGAACGCACCGTCCTTTAGCTCGGGGACGACTGCCGTATAGGGATATAGGCCGTCTTTTGCATCTTGCTCAGGGGCATAGGTGATGCCGCAACTCATATTGACACCATTAGGATAGAGCTTGGTGATGGAACTGCGCAGTGTGGTGGAACCGCTGAGGGTGGCTGTGGCAAAAGTGACGTCGTCGGCACTTCCGGTGGCGAGCAGGGCAGGGTCTACCCCTAAAGTTTTGAAGGACTTTACCTCACTGAGCTTGAACTTGCTGCCGGCACAAGTGAACAGGCAGTAATAGTACTCATGGTCTGGCTGCAGATTGTCGACTCCTGCGGATGTCAATCTGCTTTTTTGTGCAGTCCAAAAGCATGGTGATGCTAAGCCTACGCCCTCCCATTCTACATCTTTCTCCCTGTTGACGTTGCTCTTCAAATGGACTTTGTCGGCACTCAGCTTCTTTGCGTCTGTGGAGTAGGCTATGACTGTGATGATGCTTTCCCGTTCGGAAAGCGTCAAGTCTGGTATCTCATAGCTCACCTTGGCTGACGTGAACGTGAGATCAGTCGCCTCTCCTGAGAGGGTGGGCGACTCAAAGTCCTTCGTAGTGAACGAAGCCTTGGCTCCGTAGAGGTTGAGGTTGCCCAAGCTGATGAAGGAGCGGTAGTAATAGGTGGTATTAGCACTCAGTGTATCGACAGACACGGAGAACACGCTGTCCTCAAGCCCTCGGGCAAGCAGCTGGGAGGTGCTGCTGAGGCTGAAGTCGTCCTTCGTCGACAGTTCCACGCCCACCTTCAGCGAACCGCTATCCCCCGCTGAAGTCATTGCCGCTGGTATGCGGTTCAGATAGGCGTACCCCTTGATGACGGCATAGGTGATGCCAGCCTGGGCGGTCGAGTCAGTCACCACAACATCCTTGCCTTCCTGCTGTTCCTGTTTTTCCTGCACGGGCAGTTCTGTCACATCTTCGCTCCCGTCGTCACCGCATGACGACACGACGAATGATAGCAGCATAAGCACCGTCGTAATCATGCCGACGTGCCCCAATGAATGACGGTTAACACCGTTAATAGCTCTTTTCATTTTTCTATTGTTCTTTTCCCTCCAATATTCTATCCTGCTTTAGAAAGAATATTTATTAGTTCTTTAGACTGTTCACTAACAACGCATTGATTATCAGGCACTAGCGCTTTCTTTTCATGCCTATAGAAACCCAGATTCGGCGGTTCAACTGAAAATGGCTCGCTGTATAAAACGCGAAAGACGTGAGAATCTTAACTTTCTCGCTTATCCCGCTGCTGGGCTCTCGCATTGCCTTGACCAGAATAAGCAACTCGAGTTAGCCCACGCCAAAGTATATTATTGACCACTCCCGCCACAACAACAGGCGAGGATAGGATATAATACACTCTACGCAGACGTTCCGGTTGCGTATCTTCTGGTCTTGAATGTGCGAGATTCAGCAGCCGAAGATAACGTTCGAAAACGTCCTAAACCACTAAGTAATGACCCCACACCCCAAAGGGGCTAACAGGAGTCGGGCACAAAGATAGGAAGAAAAATTGAAACCGCCAAGCGATTTAGGAGAAAATTTGGCAAAGGATGAAAAATGCCCGCATCGCAAGGTGGATGCAGGCAGAGGATATCATGTAATAGTAATAAGGTGTTACTCTGATTGTATGAATGCTTTCACCTTTTCTATATCAATATGCAGGTTCTCTGCAATAGCGTCTATTGTTTGTCCTGACTGCAACAACATCTTTACCAACATGCGAAGTTGCCCGTCCTTCTCGGCAAGTTGCCCGTCCTTCTCAGCAAGCTGGCCATCCTTCTCAGCAAGCTGGCCATCCTTCTCAGCAAGTTGGCCATCCTTCTCAGCAAGTTGACCGTCCTTCTCGGCGAGCAGGCCATCCTTCTCGGCAAGCAGGCCAATCTTCTCGGCAAGATTTTTTTCCAAGCCATATAGCTTGCCTTCCTGTTCCTTGATGATAGAGTAATACTCGTCCTCCACGTTCATGTTCTGTCTCATTTCAATATTAGAGGCTGCCATCATCAGACGATGTATGATGGGCTGCATATCGGAGTCTGCCGTGTCGAAAGCCTCGTCATCAAGGTTCAGGTAGTGCTGGTTGTCCTGACAGACACGCTTCTGGTCGAAGATACTCAGCACCTTGTCCAACCGGTTGTTGATCTTACCGTGAAGACGAGGTATCTGCACAATGATACTGTCATGGTTGAGACTGTCTATGAACTTGTTGGGGATGCCGCGAGTCACCGGCTCGTCCTCATAGTTGAAGGCCTGATGGCGCACATACACCACAGGTTCTTCTATCTCGCCCACCGTATGTCCCAGCAGATAGACGGCTACCATAGGCAGGGCGTGCCTATCGGGACTGTCAGCGACGATGTTCTTTGGATTCTGGTAATGTACGCCCAAGTATTGACGGAAGCGCAGGGTCTCAGTGGGGAGCCAGGTCTTTTGCAGCTCTATCAGGATGAGCTGCTTTTCGCCATTGGGTTTAAGGACAGTGGCACCAAAGTCGATGCGGAAAATTGACAGTATTTCCTTCTGTCCGTTCGTGTACTCATGGGGTCGCACCTCAACATTTACGATATTCTCCTTCAGCAAGGCAGAAAGGATAGTACGAGCGATGCGTTCGTCCTCCATAAGATACTTGAACACGGTATCGTAGATGGGGTTTGCAATGGTCATCATAACTCTTCTGTTTTTATCATGATTAACGACGGCACAAAGATAGAAAGAAAAAACGGAACCGCCAAACAAATCGGCCGCAGATTTCGCAGACTACTCAGATTTTTCTGTTGGCGAAGTAAAAAAAAGCGCCTGCATCGTGAGGGGGATGCAGGCAGAGGAATGTCATGTAATAGTGATAAGATGCTACTCTGATTGAATGAATGCTTTCACCTTTTCTTTATCTATATGCAGGTTCTCTGCAATAGCGTCTATTGTTTGTCCTGACTGCAACAACATCTTTACCAACATGCGAAGTTGCCCGTCTTTCTCGGCAAGTTGCCCGTCCTTCTCGGCAAGTTGCCCGTCCTTCTCGGCAAGCTGCCCGTCCTTCTCGGCAAGCAGGCCAATCTTCTCGGCAAGATTCTTTTCCAAGCCATATAGCTTGCCTTCCTGTTCCTTGATGATAGAGTAATACTCGTCCTCCACGTTCATGTTCTGTCTCATTTCAATATTAGAGGCTGCCATCATCAGACGATGTATGATGGGCTGCATATCGGAGTCTGCCGTGTCGAAAGCCTCGTCATCAAGGTTCAGGTAGTGCTGGTTGTCCTGACAGACACGCTTCTGGTCGAAGATACTCAGCACCTTGTCCAACCGGTTGTTGATCTTACCGTGAAGACGAGGTATCTGCACAATGATACTGTCATGGTTGAGACTGTCTATGAACTTGTTGGGGATGCCGCGAGTCACCGGCTCGTCCTCATAGTTGAAGGCCTGATGGCGCACATACACCACAGGTTCTTCTATCTCGCCCACCGTATGTCCCAGCAGATAGACGGCTACCATAGGCAGGGCGTGCCTATCGGGACTGTCAGCGACGATGTTCTTTGGATTCTGGTAATGTACGCCCAAGTATTGACGGAAGCGCAGGGTCTCAGTGGGGAGCCAGGTCTTTTGCAGCTCTATCAGGATGAGCTGCTTTTCGCCATTGGGTTTAAGGACAGTGGCACCAAAGTCGATGCGGAAAATTGACAGTATTTCCTTCTGTCCGTTCGTGTACTCATGGGGTCGCACCTCAACATTTACGATATTCTCCTTCAGCAAGGCAGAAAGGATAGTACGAGCGATGCGTTCGTCCTCCATAAGATACTTGAACACGGTATCGTAGATGGGGTTTGCAATGGTCATCATAACTCTTCTGTTTTTATCATGATTAACGACGGCACAAAGATAGAAAGAAAAAACGGAACCGCCAAACAAATCGACCGCAGATTTCGCAGACTACTCAGATTTTCTGTTGGGGGCAGAAAAAAGCGCTCTCTGCAATAGCGTCTATCGTCTGTCCTGTTCACCACTTCACCACATCCGCATCGCCGAAAGCTTCGTAGCCGCTGACGAGGATGCGGTCGCCAGGGCGGAGTCCGCCAATGACTTCATAATGCTCTGTGTTCTGCCGCCCTAACCTAATGGGGACACGGCGTGCGCGGTGCCCCGTTTCATCCACCAGCATTACCCATTGCCCACCCGTCTGTGCATAGAAGCTGCCTCGGGGTATCATGAGCCGACGCTCTGGTTTACCAAGTTCTATTTGCAGGAGTAGCGTTTGGCCGGGACGGAAAGAGCCATCCCCACTTTCAGGTTTCAGTTCCACTGCGAAGCCGTGATCCTGCACCTGTGGTGTAATCCTGCTGACTTCGAAGGCATGGCGTTGCCCTTTCAGCATGGCGGATGCCGGCAGTCCTGTGTGGATGCGGTCTATGAAGTATTCATTCAGGCGAGCCGTCACCTTATAGTCTGTCAGCACACCTATTTCGCCTACCTGTTCCCCTGCTGCCACCTGTCCGCCGATGACGGCGTTGAGGTTGCCTATCTGCCCGTCGGCCGGAGCCAGAATGGTAAGGCCATCACGGCGACGGTCACTGTTTCCTAATTTCTGTGCCTCCATCGCCATCTGCTGCTGAATGAGCTGACGGCCTATCACATTCAGCACCGAGTCCTGATGCAGACTCTCAATACTCAGCAGCGTGCGGCGGCGGTTGTAGTCGTATTCGTCACGTGCCACTTTCAGCTGTGCCTGGCTTTTCACGCCCATCCTGGCCTCTTCTTCAGCCAGCTCATAGTCCTGCGCCATCTTTTTCAGCTCGAAATTGGCCTGCAGGGCCTGGCTGCGCAGAGTAATGCTCTTCTGCTGCATCTCAATAAGCTGCTGGCGGTGCTGCATCTGTTGCAGGTCATAGTTCTGCCGTTCTGTTGCCATCTCCTCCAATACCTTCGGGTTCGACAGGATAAGTATGGTATCGCCACGTCTCAGCACGTCACCGTTATGGCAGCAGATACGTTCCACCGTACCACTTTCTATAGCGTTCACCCGCATACTTGTGGCTGGTGCCACCACACCGTTCACATCGATATACTCTAAGAACTCCCCCTCGGTGACCACCGCTATCTGCTCATCGTCAATCTCCACCTTCAGTGTGCGCGGCCCGAGTTGCAGTACCAAGGCATAAACCACCAGGGCAACCAGCACTGCACCACCCAGTATATACATGCGGTACTTGACGTACCACGGTTTTGGGGGTAATGGTATATCCATAGACCCGCCCCCTTGCCCCTGCCTGTGAGGGAGAGGAGAAGAATGTAACTGATCGTTGTTTCTCTTTTCCATATTCTATTTAAAGGATAAAGGTGTTTCTTGATATTGAGTGAGGGGTGAGGCTTTTCACTCTTCACTTAAAGTGAGGCTTCTTAATCCATAATACAGACTCCAGTAGGTTTGCAACGCACTGATAAAGGCCCGCAGGGCATTGTCCTTCTCGTTGATGCTCGTATTAAACTCCAACAGAGTCGTACGTCCTTGTATGTACAGCCATCGCGCCACATCGTAGCGGTGCATCGCCAACTCTCGTGTCCGATAGGCTACCTTCACACGATAGGCCTGCAGGTTGTATTGCCGCACCATCTTCAGCACGTTCAGCCGGAAGTCCTGCAGCGCCTGTTCGCTCTGCGTCTGTGTCAGTTCTAATCGTGACTCGGCCACACGTACCTGGCCCTTGCCGCGCCCCCAATCCAATAGCGGCAACGACAACGACAGACTCACATACTGCTGTTCCAATGGCCGCGTATAGGCCTCCGTCAGCGTTGAGCCCTTCTGCGAGAGGCCGAATTGCATATAGAGGTCAGCCTTCAGACCTCGGTTGGCCTTGGCCGACGACAGCGCACTCTCGCTCTCCACGACGTTCAGTCGCAGCTGCTCAGGGTCGGGGTTGTTCTCCAAGGCCAAGGCTAATGCCTCGTCGGCATCAACCACGTTGTCGCTGATGAGCGTGTCGGGCATCACGGCTATCGGTATGTTGTCCTTGATGCCGAGATAGGAGCGCAACACCAGCATGGCATCCTCCACCTCTGCCTCGGCGTTCAGGCGGTTTGTCTCCTCAGTCAGTTTGCCTACCTCTAATTGTAGCATCTCGTTCTCCGTGATGCTGCCACGCTTATAGCGGCGACGGGCGTAGCCGAGCAGCGTGTCGCTGACGGCGTAGTTCTGACGGGCAATCTCTAAGTTCGTCTGCGCAGAAGCCAATATAAAATAATAGGTGCTCGCGCGCGAAGCCACCAACTCCATCGTCTCGGCATATTGTTTGCGGGCAATGCTGTGACGCAGCGGCTCAGTACGCCGTGCCCATCGCAGGCTGTTGTGACCAAAGAGGTTCTGCTGGTAGCCGATGGAGAACGGCACGCTGCTGTAGTCGTGTGTGTGCTGCTCGAACTCATCTAAACGCTGCAGGTCGTTGCGCAGGAACAGGGTGCCGCCGGTCAATGCTACGTTCTGCGAGATACTCAGCGACAGGTCGGTGTTCAACTGGTTCTGCCGCACGAAGACATTAGTGCCGTCGGGCTGCGTGATGCTGCTTATCTGACGGTTCAGCGAGGGCGAACTGCTCAGCGTCACCGCAGGCAGGTAGTTGGCGCGGTAGTTCTTGTAGCTCCACTCCGCTGCCTCCAACGCATGGCGCGCTGCCAATGCGTCGCTCGATTGCCGCTGTGCTAACGCTATTGCCTCGCTGAGTGTCAGCCGCAAGGAGTCGCTTTGCGCTGCACTCTCCAAGGAGGCGCTAATAATGAAGAGAAATATGAATCTTACATTCATTTCGAAATAGGGTTTGACACTTTCCTTCCGTCAAAATCCGTGCCAAACTCCTATTCCGTTGAATACCAGTGATATACTTTGCTGTATTCTTGTTTCTTTCTGTGCATTATCGAACACTTTGTGTGCATTTCCGCACACGGATAAAACAGAAAGGTCGTCGCACAGCATGGAGCAGGCCATTTTTCAGCCTGCTTGTCATCATTCTCGCGGGAGTTTCGGCCTTACCTTGACGTTCTTCAATTGGGTGGCATCCTGCATACGGACGGTGAGCACGGTGTCGGCGGGCTGGACAATATGGTATTTATATCCAATGCAATTTACGCCTATGGTGGCATCAGAGAATGGCAGCCAAAGCTCGAAGTGGCCATTGCTGTCGGTCATGACTCCGTCCTGAAGTGATTTGCTTGAGCTGATGTTCACGCAGGCTCCTGACAGAGGGATACCTTTTTCATCCATCACTACCCCTTCCACATGGCGGCGATTGCTGAGCAGCTCCGGACAATCGGCAGCGTACAGCTTGTCGACCGAGTACAGCTGCATCCACAGGTGCCTTTGTGAGGTGGTGGAGTAGTAGACCTCGCCCCACCAATAGGACGGTGCGTCCTCGTAGGGCAGGAAATGGAAGGTGCTCTCCTTCACCTTTTGATACAGCGGTCTTTGCATGTCGCTCATCAAGTCGTGCGGCTGTCCTTCCCCGACTTTTCCGCCGCAGATAAAGGCCATTCTGACAACACTGTCGCCGCTTACGATGGACGATTCAGCCTGGGTGGCAGCGCGCCGGATGTCATCGACAAGTGCGTTGAAACGCGGATCGTCGGCAAGGACCATCACTTCGCCGTCCTCATACCATGCATCATCCTGGCTCTTCAGCACTACGTTACGAACGAGAGGGACGTAGATGCCGTGGCTGTCGCTACCGACGGGGCCGAAATGTTCATCCTTACTTCTTCCCCATTTATCATACTCGGTAGCAAGGAGTCCGAAGAGACGTTCACGGACGGGCGTGTCGTAGAGGTCGGGCGAATAATACTCCTTGCTGCTGTTCTTGCTGAAGCCAGCCCGGTAGCTTTTCAGCAGATAATCCATGCGCCGTGACTTGATCTCGTCTGCCGTAAGCTGAGCGACAGGTGTGAAAGGCACAGTCTGATAGTCCACCACCAGCCTGATGTCACGACCTTCGAACAGGGTGGGGGCGTAAAGCATGGCCTGTTCTTCCTTGGATGGAAGCGTTTGGCGGACGAGTAGCTGGTTTTTCGAAAAGAAGTAGTCGTAGACGGATGAGTCGTTCGGCATTCGGCTCAGATACTGCAGGAAATCGTGGTCTTCCTTGCCTTTCACTAACACGAGGATGGTGTCATGTTCGCTCAGAGGAACGGCAGGGCGGCTGTCTCTCGAGACGAAGCGAATGTTCAAGTGTCCGTCATCCAGTCCGGCGATGCGGCCTTGCAAAGCGTCTTCTAACGTAGCGGGTGAGTTGTCAGCAACGTGCATGATAACATCATGCTCGTCCTCCTTGATTACGGGAATATAGTCCTCGGAAGGCTGCTGTGCCGCCAGGGGCTGTTCCGTCACCTCCTCTTTGCCCATATTCAGCACGAATAGCAGTGCAATGGCAGCTGCAATGCCAATACCTCCAGCCCATGTGGCTACACGCCGCCAGCTGGGCTTGGCGCTCGTGCCGATGACCTCGCGCTCGAAGCGTGCCCACTCCTCGTCCACGTCGGGCAGGCCTATCTTCTTGTCAATGTCTTCTCGTTTCATGTTACTTTGCAATGTGAAGGGTTTTACGAATCTTCTCCAGCGAACGGGTGATGTGCTTGTTTACGGCCGAGGCACTGATGCCGAGCACGGTGGCCGTCTCGGCGTATGTCATCTCCTCGTCGTAGTGCAGCTGCAGCACGCGGCGGTCCTGCTCTGTCAGGTTCTGGTCGATGACCTCTTGCAACTGCTGCAGCAGTTCCTGGCGTTCGTCATCATGCCTCTGCTCTGTCGCTCTTTTCAGCTCTTCCTCCATCTGCTGCCGCAGTTGCCGCTGCCGCAGCATGTGCAGGCATTGGTTGCGGGTGGCAGCCAGCAGATAGCCGCGCATGCTGTCCTCACTCACTTTGGGCTTGCCTTTCCATAACTGGGCGAACACCTGATGCACGGCATCCTTGGCATCGTCGGCATTCTCTACCATCGAGTACGCCATGCGATACATGTGCGGATAGCTGTCCTTGAACAGGCGTTCGAACCATTGCTTGGTGTAGTCCATACGAATCACTGTTGGTGTCTTGTTCTGTCTATAAGACCATCGAAAGGCAAAACCAAATACCCCTCATTGCAAATAATCTCTGCAGAAATGCGAAGTTACAGCAAAAATCACAACTCCACCTCCTGCACTACCTGCCCGTCGTAAAGGTTGATGATGCGCTGGGCGTAAGAGGCATCGCGCTGCGAGTGGGTCACCATAACGATGGTGGCACCTTCGTCGTGCAGCTGACTGAGGAGCTCCATCACCTCACGGCCGTTCTTGGAGTCGAGGTTGCCGGTGGGCTCGTCGGCAAGGATGAGCTTGGGACGCGAGACGACGGCACGGGCAATGGCGACGCGCTGCTGCTGACCGCCGGAGAGCTGGCGAGGGAAGTGCTTGGCACGGTGGCTGATGTCCATCCGTTGCATGGCTTCCTGCACTCGCTGGCGGCGCTCGGCCTTCGGCATCCGCATATAAAGCAGCGGCAGCTCGATGTTCTCTTCTACGGAGAGGTCATCGATGAGGTTGAAGCTCTGGAATACGAAGCCGATGAGGCCTTTGCGCAGCTGATCGCGCTGCGGCTCGCTCAGGTGGCTCACATCTTGTCCGCCTAACAGGTATTCGCCGTCGGTTGGAGCGTCCAACAGTCCGAGGATGTTCAGTAGTGTGGACTTGCCACAACCGCTGGGGCCCATGATGGCGACAAACTCGCCGTCGTTGATTTCGAGGTTCACGCCGTTGAGGGCGATGGTGCGCACCTCTTCCGTAGTAAACGTGCGTTGGAGGTTGTGGGTCTTAAGACCCAGCAGACCCACCCCCGGCCCCTCCCTGTGAGGGAGGGGAGTAGATACATTTTTCCCTTTTTGTTCCTGGTTGTATACTTGTTCTGTTGTTTTCATAATCTTCTTGTTATTATTCATTGCTATTCTATTCATGAAACATATATAATATTAATTGCTATTCTGTTCTTGAGACTAACTACTCCCCTCCCTCACAGGGAGGGGTTGGGGGTGGGTCTGCGAGGGGCGGGTCACTCCTTCAGCACTTTATACGGTTTAATTCTTGTAGCCTTCCACACCTGATACCAGAGCGTGAGGGCGCAGAGGGTGAGGATGAGGGCGATGCTCACGAGCGGAATCCACCAGGCGAAGGAGGTGCGGATGGTGTAGGTAGCCATGAGCCGATGGATGACGAGCAGGCTGACGGGCAGCGAGGCCAGGGCAGCGAGGCCGAAGATGATGAGGTAGCGGCGCGAGAGCAGCAGGGCGATGTCGCGGAAGGTGGCGCCGTTGACCTTGCGGAGGGCTATCTCGCGGAAGCGGCGGCGCACGTCGAACATCATCAGGCCGAGCACGCCGAGGCACGTTACGGCAATGGCCAGCAACGAGAAGGTGACGAAGATGCGGGCGGTGCGCTGGTCCTCGCGGTAGAGTTCCTGCCGCTTGTCTTCCACCCATTGGTACTTCAGCTCTGTGGTGCCGAACAATTCCTTCTCTATCTCCTTCAGCTCGCGGATGATGTCGTCCTCATGTCCTTCGGCCACGTCGAGCAGGTAGTTGCGCCCCTCCATCTGGCGGGCATCAAACAAATATTCTTTCTGCCAAGTAGAGAACATCAACAACAGGGGACGTATGGGTTCCGACTGTCGGCCAATGTTGAAATCGCGCACCACACCCACAATGCGATAGGGCGGATTATCTTTCTCGTGTGCAGCAGTAATGAAGATGCGGTCGGCAAACTGCACCAAGTCGGTCTCGCGGTTCTTGATGCCTAACGCCTTGATGGCTGCCTCATTGGCCACACAGGCATAGTCCTCCATTGACAGGCTGTCGCCGGGCAACTCGCCCTCCACCAGTTTCAATCCGAACATCCTTGCCGCCCCACCCGTGATGTACAGAACGTCAACGCTTCTGCCGTCGGCGAGCTTGATGGGGAAACTGCTATTGATGAAATCCTCATCCACGTCGATGCCTTTCAGATAGGGCAATGCCTGCAGTCGTTGTCGCACGACTTCTGTCTGGCTGTTTTTCCTCTCAATCATGGCATAGAACTCCTCTTGTGACCACGACCCTCGGTTCGACGGCGGGTAGATGACGGCGGTGAGCAGCCCCTTGGTGCGGAAGCCGGGGTCGGCAGTCAGCATCGCGTGCAGCTGGCGCATGAAGTAGATACTGACGGTGAGCAGGGAGAGGGAGATGAAGAACTGACAACCCACCCCCAACCCCTCCCCAAGGGAGGGGAGATTGAATAGACCTTTCGCTGATACTTCACGGCGGGTTGGAATGCAGCTGGCAATCAAGGGAAGTCCAAAGACTACAATAGCTGTCAGCCCCACATCGAACTCCCACTGTGGCATCACCTCTATATTATAATAGGTGGCGAGCAGCGGCTCTGCCAGCTCCACTATTGTCCACACGCCAATCATGGTGAGGACGGCCACGAGGAACGTCTCGGCATAGAGCTGGCCAAAGACATCCCAGCGCGAGGCGCCGAAGAGACGGCGCACATGCAGCTCATGGCGGCGGTGGGAGCGCATGACGGCAAAGAGGTTCACGAAGTTGAACAAACCCACGAACAGCAGCAGCATGGCCACGAACAGCAGCATCCACAAGTGGGCAGCTGATGCATTATGGACAACACAGGCATATTCGCTCCAATAGCCTTTGGAGAGATGCTTCTGCAATTCCTGCGTGTAAGGCTGAAGTCCATAGCGCACAGGCTTGTCGCTGAACATGGACAACCGCTGCTCAGGCTGCCGCTTGTTGTAGTCACTCACGTTGGCTCCCTCACGCAGGCGGACGACTCCGATGCTAATGCTGTTCCGAGGGGCATAGAAGTCCTCGTCGGCATAGTCGGCAATATCGAAGCGGAAGCTCGTCTTGGTGCCGGGCTGACGGAACACGCCCACAATAGTATTCACGTCGCCTTCTTCACCCGCGTTGACGGTCTTGCCCACGGCGCTCTCGCCAGGGAAGAGCCGTGCGGCCAGCTCCTCGCTCACGATGCACTGGCCTTTGGCCCGCAACACCAGCGTCCCTTCCACCGTTTCATACGGAAAGACCTGCGTAAAAGCGGAATCGACGCTGACGGCAGAAGGATAGAAGGTCTCGCCCTTCTCTGGCGTGACAACGTACATGGAGCGAAGACGCACATCAGTCCAGCACTCCACGTCGCTCTGGTTCTTGACAGGCGAGACGAAGCAGTCCTGATGGTTGGGGTCGTAGGTCTCCATCGACATCCATTCTCCTTCTCCTACATATTGGCAGCAGCAGAGGAAGGTACGGTCCAGATTGGGCATGAAGTGGTCGATGGTCCACTCCTGATAGATGTAGCGGCTGATGATGACGGTGCCGCTGAGCGAGATGATGAGGCCGAGCAGCGACAGCGCCGTGTAGCCTTTCATACGGGTAATGATGCGAAATGCTTGTTTCATTAATGACTTGATGTTATTGTTTACATCACTATATATCAACATCCGTGCCAAAACACGAAGACACTGGTAACCAACAAGATACAAAAGCAACGATTTTGTCGAAGTGTGCGCATACGCTCGAAGTTGTGCGGAAAAGCACAGGATTACACTATGATGATGAAGGTTGTGCCGCGGCCTTCCTCGCTCTCCACGCGGATGGTACCGCCGTGCTTGAGTATAATCTGGCGGCAGAGACTGAGGCCGATGCCAGTACCATTGGGCTTAGTGGTGAAAAAAGGAATGAAAGCATGGTCAACGACATCAGGCGACATTCCGCTGCCGTTGTCTTTTACGCGGATTAAGGACCCACCTCCTGCCCCACCCTGCAGGGAGGGGAGTGGTTGCATGGAAAGTTCCACTTCGGTGGCACCACTCTCGTAGGCATTCTTGATGAGGTTGATGAGCACCTGTTCCAGTTGGGAACGGTCGGCAGACAGAAGACTCTCCCCATTCCCCAGGAGAATGGATAGTTTTGGGAAGAGGGCTTTTAGATGAGCGAAGAGTTCGCTGACGGGGAAGGTCGTACGCTCGGGGGCCTTGATGCGCGTCAGCTGGCGATAGTTCTCCACGAAGTCAAGGAGGGCGTGGCAGCGACGGTTGATAACGGCGAAAGCTTCAGCCCCCTCCAACCTCCCCCAACTGGGGGAGGCAGTTTCGCTGTAGTGTTCCGCAAAGGGGGCCTCCCCCATTGTCTCGCTGATGGAGATGATGGGTGTGAGAGAGTTCATGATTTCGTGGGTCAGCACGCGGATAAGCTGCTGCCACGCCTCCATCTCCTGCCGCTGCATTAGGGCAGAGACATCCTTCAATGCCACCACTAAGCGGCAGTGCCCATCAATGCGCAATAGTACGGTGGAGAGAGCACACCCGTCCACCACCTCGGCATGGTCGGCAATGGCTTGAAGGATGTGGGGAGGGAGGGAAGCCCCCTCCAACCTCCCCCCACTGGGGGAGGCTTGTTGTGAGTCGAGACTTCCCCCCAGTTGGGGGGATAAGAGGGGGGCCGCCGCATGATTCATCCATTCAATGCGCCCGTCGGTGGAGCAGACAAAGAGGGCGGTATCTACGTTCTCGGTCAGCTGTCGCAGATACTGCAACTGCCGCTCGGCATCGGCCAGTCGTGTGTGCAGCCGCTCATTCTCACGCTCCGTCTCGCGGTAGGCATAGCGCAGGCGTTCCATGCGGCTATTGAGCGAGACGCACAGCCACAGCAGGGCAACAGCCAAAGCGACAGACGGCCACAGCAGACGGCTCTGGATACTCACGGCCAACACCACCGTAAGAGCCACGATACCTACGATGTATAGCAGATATGTTCTCATGATTTATTCAGTTTTCGATACAATGCGAACCTCGTGATTCCCAACAGCTCAGCAGCGCGTGTGACGTTGCCACCAGCTATCTGCATGGCACGCTCGATGGCTTCCTGTTCCAGACGCTCCAAGTTCAGCGTCGGCGTCGGCGGCGTGTGGCGCAAAGACTCCTTCAGCACGAAGTCCTGCGCACAGAGGGAAGGTCCCTTGGCCAGCAGCACAGCCCGCTCGACAGCGTGCATCAGCTCACGCACATTGCCCGGCCACGTGTGGCGCAACAGCCGCTGGCGGGCATCGCGGTTGAGCGTCGTCACCACCTTATTGTATTTACGTGCATAGGTGGCAAGAAAGTGCTCGGCCAGCAGGATGATGTCTTCACCACGCTCGCGCAGCGGCGGAATGGTAATCTCGATGGTGTTGATGCGGTAGAACAAGTCCTCACGGAAACGTCCCTCGGCAACCTCAGCATGAATGTCGGCATTAGTGGCGCTGAGCAGACGGACATCAATGGGCGTCACCTGCGTACTGCCGAGGCGCGATATCTCGCGACGCTCCAAAGCAGCCAGCAGCTTGGCCTGCAGGGGTAGCGACAGGTTGCCTATCTCGTCGAGAAACAACGTGCCTCCCGAGGCCGTCTCCATGCGGCCTGCCTTCGGCTTGCGGGCATCGGTAAAGGCACCTTTCTCGTAGCCGAAGAGTTCGCTCTCGAACAATTGCTCAGGCACACTGCCGAGGTCGATGCTGACGAATGGTTTTCCGCTTCGTCCAGAGAGCGCGCATAGCTGGCGGGCGATGACATCCTTTCCTGTGCCGTTCTCGCCAAGAATCAGCACATTGGCATCTGTTGGTGCCACCTGAGCCACCGTCTGTAGCACCCGCCTCATAACAGGACTTTCGCCGATGATGGTGGGTGCTGCCGTGGCCCCGAAAGGCGATGCCGCCACCTCCATGCGCTGCTCTAAAAGGCGGTTCTTATGACGTTCGCGACTCAGTTCGATGCCCGCAAAGAGCGTGGCCAGCAGCTTGGAGTTGTCCCACGGCTTGGTGATGAAGTCGGTGGCACCACTCTTCAGCGCCCGCACCGCCTTGTCGGCATCGGCGTAGGCCGTCATGAGAATGACCACCGCCTGCGCATCGCGATGCAGTATATGCTCCAGCCACTCGAAGCCCTCCTCGCCGCTGATGGCGTCGCGGCGGAAGTTCATGTCTAAAAGCACCACGTCGGGGTGCAACAGGTCGTAGAATCGGTCTATCTGCTCGGGCTGTTTCGTCACACGAATGTCCTCCACCAGCGGCTTCAGCAGCAGGTTCAGCGCAAAGAGAATGTCCTCGTTGTCGTCAATGACAAGCAACTTGCCCTTATTTTTGTCTTCCATCTTACGTTCGTTTCTTTCCTTTTCGATGGCAAAGATAAGGAAAAATCCCCACATACCCCGCTCTTTCTCTTATAAAATCACTCCCATTCTCACTTTTGTTCGTATTCGCACACATCTGTGCGCTATCGCACAATCTTTCCGACCGCACGAGTTACATGGTGTTTGCGTAGGGTAAACTTACCTGCTGCAAGTCGCTAAGTAGATGGCAGTTAACGGTAAACCTCTGAATTCTCTCGAGAATTCAGAGGTTTACCGTAAGGAAACTATAGCTTTGGGTAGGGTAAACCCCAAAATTCTCGAGAGAATTTAAAACTCTGCTGCGGGTAATTCTTCAACGACAGCAGTCCTTCGTCTGAGTTTAGTGGGGGGAAAGCTCACTTGAGGGTGAACGTGCAACGGCCAGCCAAATTGGCGGCGGAAGTACCTATCATAGCATCAAACTCACCTGGCTCGGCAGTCCACTCCCCTACCCTGTCGTCGTAGAAACTCAGGGCCGAACGGTCGATGGTGAGACTTACCGTCTGGGTCTCGCCGGGCTGCAGGAACACCTTGCGGAAAGCCTTCAGTTCCTTCACTGGACGCTCCACCGATGATTTCTTGTCGTGGATGTAGAGCTGTACGGTCTCGGCACCTGCCCGCTGGCCCGTATTGGTAACAGGGACGCTGAAGGTAATCTGTCCGTCCATCGACATCGACTGTCTGTCGGCCGTCACCTTCCCAATCCGGAACGTGGTGTAACTCAGTCCGTGGCCGAAAGCAAACAGCGGTTGCTGCTTCTTCAGACGGTCAGTCCAGCGGTAGCCAACAAAGATACCTTCCTTATACTCTTCATCGATAATCCTGTGACCCTCACGCCATGTGCCGGGATAGCTGCCTGTGGCATGGGCACCACACTGGTCGAGCGAGGCGTACCACGTGAAGGGCAGCTTGCCCGATGGGTTCACGTCGCCAAAGAGAACGGAGGCGATGGCCTCGCCAGCCTCGGAGCCGATGAACCATGCCTGCACGACGGCGGGCACCTTAGCCAGCCAAGGCAGCGCAGCCCCGTTGCCAGAGATGTTCACGTAGACCAGCCTCGGATTCACCTTCAGTATTGCCTCGATGACTTCGTTCTGGGCGTAGGGCAGGTCGTAGCTCTTGCGGTCGTGCCCCTCGCAGTCCTGAAAATCGCTCTTGTTGAGTCCGCCGAAGAAGATGACGACATCAGCCTCGCGGGCCTTTGCAACCGCCTCGGCTGTCAGTTCAGCCTGCGTGCGGGTCTCGTAGAGCGAACGTCCGACGGTCACGCCGTTGTAACTCTGCACGGTGTCGCCAACGTAGCCACGGGCGTAGTAAAGCCTCACCCCCTGCCCCTCTCCGACTGGAGAGGGGAGTAGATAGTCATGGCCTGCGAGAGCACGTGAAATGCCGTCGAGGGGCAGAATTTCGCGCTGAGCCTTCAGCGAAGAGGAGCCACCGCCTACGGTCATCATCTTGATGGCGTTCTCGCCGACCACGAGGATGCGTTTCGTCTTCTGTAGGTTAATCGGCAACAGAGGGGCACCTTCCTTACCCTGCAGCGGACTATTCTTCAGCAGCACAATACCCTCCTGCGCAATCTTCAGCGCAGCGTCGTAATGGCTCTCGGAGCAGAGGAAGCCGAAGGGACGGTGACGGTTCATCGTGGTACGATAGAACAGGCGCAGAACGCGGCGCACCTTGTCATCCAGCTCCTTCGTGGTGTATCGTCCCTCACGGATGGCCTGCTTGTAGGCAGCAGCGAGGTAGTAGGCGTCGTAGGCATTGGTCTTGCCCATCGTCAGACCGTCGGTCCACGTGCCGAACTCAAGGTCAAGACCGTTGCGGACGGCCTCGTCAGTATTGTGACAGCCACCCCAGTCGCTGATGACCACCCCGTCGAAGCCCCAGTCATGCTTCAGAATTTTGTTGAGCATCGTGGCATTATGGCAATTGTGTTGGTCCTGATACAGGTTATAGGCTCCCATGATGGCCCACGCCCCACCCTCCTGCACAGCCGCACGGAAGGCAGGCAGGTAGATTTCGTGAAGCGCACGGTCGCTCACTTTGACGTTCACCTGGTGGCGGTACTCCTCGTCGTTGTTCAGCGCATAGTGCTTCACACAGGCTGCCACGCCCTTCGACTGCAGGCCCTGCACGTAGGGCACCACCATGCGCGAAGCGAGGTAAGGGTCTTCACCTAAATACTCGAAGTTGCGCCCGCCGAGCGGCGTACGGTATATGTTAACGCCGGGTCCCAGCATCACGTTCTTGTTGCGATACAAAGCCTCCTCGCCCAAGCTCTCGCCGTAGAGGCGTGCCAGTTCGGGATTCCATGTGGCAGCCAGACAGGTCAGCGCGGGGAACGCCACACACGAGTCGTTGGTCTGCCCGGCCTGCTCCCACTCGTCCCAGAGCACGTCGGGGCGCACACCGTGGGGGCCGTCGTCAGTCCACAGGTCGGGAAATCCCAACCGCTTCACACCAGGCGACGAGAACTTCGACTGGGCATGTATCACGGCTATCTTCTCGTCCAGCGTCATCCGCCGCAGGGCGTCATCAATGCGTTGCTCCAAGGGCTTGCTCTCGTCAAGATAGACGGGCACTATTTGGGCTTGTAGCGGGCTCAGGCTTGCCAAGCCCGCTACAAATACTGAGATGATATGTTTCATTGTTTACCTCTTTTGAAAGACTCGAATATAGTCTACTTCCATCGTGACAGGAAGGGCACTCTCGTCCACTCCCTGAGCACCACCCCAGTCACCGCCCCAAGCGAGGTTGAAGATGACGTAGAAGGGGTCGTCGTAGGGCCAGTCGTCACGTCCCAGTCCTCGGTTGTCGTAGGAGAGTTGCACCTTTCCGTCGACGTAGGTGGTGATGTTCTCATGCGTCCACTTGATGGCGTAGGTATGGAACTCACCCTCGGCACCCTCGCACCTCATCTCGTGAGTCACCTGCGTATTGTTCGAATGGACATGGGCATTGGCATGCAGGCTCGACGATACAAAGTCGGGGTGGTAGCCCACCTCCTCCATGATGTCAATCTCGCCATCGGCAGGCCACGAACGGAAGTTCACGGGCATCATCCAGAAGGCTGGCCACGTACCCTTGCCCTTCGGCAGTTTGATGCTGGCCTCGATGTAGCCGTACTGCCAGCCCTGCTTCACCTTGGCGTAGACGCGGCCAGAGTAAACCTTGCCGTTCTCCTTCAAGGCGGTGATGCGGAGCTTGCCGCCACGTACCTCCGTGACGAGGTTGCCGTCGGGGGTCTTGTGGTTCACATAGTTCTGCAACTCGTGGTTCACCCATCCGCTGCCCTTCACCTCGTGCGTCCAGTCGTCAGGATTCAGCTCCGAGCCTTTGTCAAACTCGTCCTGCCATACCAGCATGTAGCCATCGGGGGCGTTGTAGGCCGACTGTGCTGCGGCGGCCTGTGAGACAGCAACCGTCTTGCGTGCAGCACCCGACATAAGTATGATGTTACCTGTACGGACGGCTGTAGTAGGATTCTCCTTGACGGTGACCGTCACGGTGCCCTTCTGCGAGGTTGTGTTGTTGGCATCCACGCCGATGAAGTCAGCATCGGCGTATACTCCCCACTCCTTGCCTGTGGTAGTAACATCGACGGTGTACATACCGCCCTCAGCGGGTATGCTGATGCTCTCCTGCGATGCCGTGATGGTCACAGCAGCAGGCTGTGGGTCGTCGTTGTCGCTCCCGCCGCAGCCCCAAAGGGCTACGGCAAGAGTGAGCAATAATGAATTAAGCATGAGATTCTTCATTGAACGTGTTCGTAATTTGTCATTCATAATCTATTCAAGCTTCCTTGAATACAATTTTACTAATCTTTACCTTCGTGCCAGCAGGAGAGCCACCAAAGTCGAAGAACAGACGGATAGCCGATGCGTCAACACCCTCCTTCAGCATTGCGCCCTTCAGCGTGTAGACGTAGGGTTCGTCGGCCTTGATGTCGTGACGTCCTTCGCAGAAGAAGTTGGTATCGCCAGCGTCGGTGAGCTTGATGGTCACACCTGGGCAGTCGTTATCGGCCTCCATCACTAACTGGAAGTTGTAGGTCTTCGAGGCACTGGCAGTCAGCTTGGTGTCGATATGGAACTGGCCCTGCCACTGGCTGCCGCCCATGCCCTCGGGGAGTACAATCTCGTAGGTGTCGCCACTGTGCACACATTCCGAGTTGGGAATCTGTGACCAGCTATTATCAGCAAACCAGTAGCCAAACATGTCGAAGGCACTGCCGTCGTCGACGGCCTTCCAGAGGTTGTCGGCATCATCGTAGTTCATGCTGACAGCTTCCTCGAAGTATATCTTGCTGATCTTGATGTTCGTGCCGATAGGCGAACCACCGAAGTCGAAGAACAGCGACAGCGCATGGGCATCGTTCTGTGAGAGCGATACGCCCTCAGCCTTATATATATAAGGTACGTCAGCCTTCACCTCGTGGCGGTCGGCGAAGAAGAAGTTACCGTCGTGCTTCTTTCCGTCAGCCTCGTCGGTCTCAGTGAGCTTGATGGTCACGCCCGGGCAGTCCTGGTCGGCCTCTACCACGCAATAGAAGTTGTACTTCTTGCTCTGGCTGGCCGTCAGCGTGGTGTTAATGGGGAACTGGCCTTGCCACTGGCTGCCACCCATGCCCTCGGGAATGGTCAGTGTCCACTCACCGTTCTCGTTCTTCCAAGTCGGGTCGCCAATCTGGCTCCAGCCATTGTCGGCAAACCATGGTGTGACGCTGATGAAGGCATCGCCACTCTCAACGGCTGCCCAGAGGTTAGTCGGCGAAGCCACATCCCAGTCCATCTCAGGCGTATCAGGGGTGACGGGATCCACGTTGGGAAGCACGGTGCCATCGTCGTTGGCATGGTCTTTCAGCACGATATTCGACACATTGACAATAGTACCAGCCTGGCAACCACCGAAGTCGAGCACAAGCATTACCTTGGGCATGTCGATGCCAGGCATGTCGCTCTTCCAGAAGATGTAATCCTCGTTGGCCTTAAGGTCGATGCGGTCGGTGAAGTAGAACACGCCGTCGTCGCCGTCGAGCACCAGCTTCACGGTGGCACCGGTCAAGTCCTTGTCGCTGTTGAACACAGCCGAGAAGTCGTAGTTGGTAGCAGCGTTGGTGGTCAGGTCGGTGTGGAATTTCACCTGTGCCTGCCACTGGTCGGTTGTGGCCTCGGGCAGCGTGATGGTGTAGTCGTTGCCATCATCCTTGAAGCCCGGGTCGGCAATCTGGCTCCAGCCGGGAGCATACCAGAACTCCATAGTCGGCGTGATGTCCTTCCATAAGTTGAAATTGCTGTTGGCATCGAAGCCCGTAAACTCCTTCTCCCCCTCCTCAGAGGTCAGGATGAAGCGCCAGGCAATAGAGCCGTCGGGAGCATCGTAGACGAGCACCAGCTTCTTGGCTGTTAGCGTCTCGATGCGGAACTTCGGATTCGCATACTGGCTGTCAGAGCTTATATAGGGGAACAGCGTGTTGGCAGCCAACTGGATATAGGTCTGCGAGGTGACGTTACCTTCAGAATCCTTCCAATCGTAGACCTCAAAACTCCAGGACGAAGTCTGGTTGCCGAGAGCAATGTCCACGTCGGCCTCATCGTTCTTGGTGCCCCATTTGTCGACACCCTTGTTTACGTATGTCATACCGTCTTCACCGGCATTGTAGGTGTAGGTGCCACCCTTGCGGGTATCGGCAGTGAAGGTGATGCGGTCGTCGTAGACGCCGAAGGCCTTCTTGTCGTCAGGCTGTGCCGACCACCAGCCTGTGCCGTCGCCACCGGCAGGACCGCAGGCCATGTGAGCCACTTCCTTGTTGGCTATGCGCCATTCTTTGCCAGTTATGCGGCGGAAATCGGCTGAATAGTCAATCTTGGTCTCGTTGAAGGTATAGGTCTTCTTTACGCCCGCCTGGCTGATGCCGTTGCGGTTGCCCAGCTTCAGCTCTACGGTGTGGGTACCAGCCTCGCTGTTCTTGTAACCCACCTCGTTCAGCGTGGAGTAGGAAGCACCGTCGAGAATCCAAATGGGATAGGTACCTGCCTGCGGGTTGTAGGTGGCTACCATCTGGTTGGTCTCCTGGTCAACGCTGATGCTGAAGTCAACGTCGCTTACAGTGGGGAGACCGTTGGGGTCTGCGCCTGAAAATTCATCAGGCGAGCAGGCGGTCATCGCTGCGGCAAGGCCGCAGTACAGCAAACCTGCGCGGAATAGGTTATATGTCTTTGTTTTCATAATTCGTGAAATTCGTTTAATTCGTAGTCAAGAAAAATCAATAGTTGTTCTGCTTCAGCGTGGGGTCAGCATCCAGCTCGCTCTGAGCCAAGGGGATGTGCTTCTTGCTGGGTGTCCAGGAGTTGGTGCGATAGCCGTAGCTGTCGGGCACAAGCACCGTTGAGGCTTTCTGCGTAACACCGCTGATGCCCTCGGCACGCACAAGGTCGAAGTAGCGTTTGCCTTCACCGCAGAACTCCAAGTGGCGCTCGGTCATGATGTCGTCGATGGTGACACCGTTCAGCGATGCCAGTCCTGCACGGGTACGCACTTCGTTCACATAGCCTGTAGCCTCGGCTACATTGCCACCCGTCTGCAGCAGCAGCTCGGCAGCGTTGAGCAACGCCTCGGCATAGCGGTAGATGCGCTTGTTGTTGTTATAGTTCAGGTTCTTCGACGTGGGACAGTCCTTGTTGTTGTCCGACTGCGGACGATACTTGCCGTGCCAGATGTGAGTGTCCTGATAACGCTCGGTATAGGTGTAGGCACGCACATCCCAGCAGGTAGCCTCACGGCGCAGGTCGTTATCGGCATACATGTTGTAGGTCTCAACGCGCATGGGCAGGAAGCCCCAGCCGTCGTTGCCACCGTCCCAGCCTTCACCGCCGGCCCAGCCGTTGGGTGAACAGAGTGTGGGAAACACCGAACCGCCGGCATTCAGGGCTGCATCGCCCCAGTCGCGCTGAGCCTGGTCGTCGTTGTAATTGATTTCGAAGATGCTCTCCTTGCACCACTCGCCGTTCTCAGACCACAGGTCGCTGAAGCTGGGGTTGAGCGAGTAGTTGCTGTCGCTGATAATCTGCTTCATGTAGCTAAGAGCCTGCGGATAACGGGCTGCGTCGTTCTGGTACATCACCATCTCGGCATAGAGCATGTAGGCGAAGGCCTGGCTCACGCGGCCAGCCTCAGCATTAGCCCAACGCATAGGAAGCACATTCGAGGCGATGATCTCTTCCAGTTCAGGAAGGAGGTTGTTGTAGATCTCGTCGGCAGTCAGCTGCGGAGCCGTATAAGGCAGCGAGAGGTTCTCTAAGTAGAAGGGTACGTTGCCGTAGTAGTGCCACAGTATATTATAGTAGTACACGCGAAGCAATCGGGCCTGTATCTCCATCGACTTACGGAAGTCGGCACTGGCCTTGCTTTCCCAGCCGGCATACTTGATGGCATCGTTGCAACGCTTAATGCCGCTGTAGAAGTCACCCCAGAGGGTAGCCAACGTGTTGTTACCGTCGGCAGCAAAGTTGAACAGACGGTGCCAGTGCTGGTTGTCGGTATTGTCAGAGCCGCCTACCCAGAAGTCGTCGCCCATAATCTCGGCATCGACGGTCAGGTCGTTGTAGGCTTTGTTGTCCCAGTCGGGCCAGTGCAGGGGTGCGTATGCTGACGTGAGGGCCTCGTTGAGGCGTTCCTCGGTGGTGTAATACTCCTCTAACGGCTCGCCGTCGGGCTTGGTAACCTCAAGGAAGTCTTTGGTGCAAGAGGTGAGGAAGCCCACCCCAACCCCTCCCCAAGGGAGGGGCATTAAGATAGTACCGAGACCAATAAGTACAGTCTTAATATGTTTTTTCATATTGTTCGTGTTCATAATCACTATTTCTTTTTCTTGTTACTATTGTTGTTTGCAAGTCTATCCTACCTCCCCTCCCTTGGGGAGGGGTCGGGGGTGGGTTTTACAATGAGATATTAAAGCCTATGGTGTAGGTGCGAGCCTGCGGATAGACACCATAGTCTACGCCCGTGACCTCTGTCCTATGCTTCTGAGAGTCGTTGTCCCATCCGGCACCGATTTCAGGGTCGAAGCCCCAGTACTTAGTCCAGGTGAAGAGGTTCTCGGCACGTGCATAGAGACGCAGGCGGCTGATGCCGATCTTGCTGGTCAGATTGCGGGGCAGTGTGTAGCCTAAGGTGATGTTCTTCAGGCGCAGGTAGCTGCCGTCCTGGATATACATGTCGCTGCACACCCAGTTCTTCGAGTCGCCTAATGTAGGCACGGAGTTCGAGGTGCCTTCACCCGTCCAGCGCTGCAGCACCCAAGTGGGATAGTTACCCGAGGCAATATCCTGACGGTAGGTAGCATCGAACACATCGACACCGCTGACGCCCTGGAAGAAGACGCTCAAGTCAATACCCTTCCACTCGGCATCGAAGTTCAGACCGAAGCTCCAGTCGGGTACACCGTTACCTATGTTGGTACGGTCGTCGCTGGTAATCTTGTTGTCGCCGTTGGTATCCACGAAGCGGAAGTCACCGGGCTTGCTGGTCGTACCGTATTGGGCGTTATAGGCGTCGGCCTCAGCCTGGCTCTGCAGGATGCCGTTGGTCTTGTAGCCATAGAAGAAGGGGAAGGGCTGGCCGTTCTCTGCACGGGTACCGCCATCAGCAAACTGGCTGATGCCGTAGTTCAGGAAACCCGTGTCGTTACCGAGGTTCTTCAGCTCGTTCTTCAGGTAGGCGGCATTGGCCTTCACGGCGAAGCGGGCATCGCGGATGTTCCACTTATAGCCCAGCTCAAACTCCCAACCGCTGTTCTCCATGTCGCCGACGTTGGCCAACGGGCGCTGCTCACCCACATACGACGGGATGGGCATATCGATAATCATGCCGTTAGTCTTCTTCAGGTAGTAGTCGACGCTGAAGGTCAGCTGGTTGTTCCAGAAGCCGAAGTCAAGACCGATGTTGGTCTGCTCGCTCTCCTCCCACTTCAGGTCTTCGTTGGCCAGTCGATTGGCTTTCGAACCGTAGGTCATCGAGGCGGTCTGTCCGTAGTAGTAGTTACTGCTGCCACCCGTAGCCGTCAGCGTGGTGTAGGCGAAGTCGCCGATGTTGTCGTTACCGTTCTTACCCCAGCTGGCACGCACTTTCAGGTTGGCAAGCCAGTCGCGGGTCTGCTCCATGAACTGCTCGTTCATGACGTTCCAACCTACAGAGAACGAGGGGAACGTACCGTATTTCTTGTTCGAACCGAAGCGGCTGCTGCCGTCACGACGGATGGTGGCCTGCACCATGTACTTCTCGTCGAAGTTATAGCTCAGTCGGGCGAAGAGCGAAGCTAAGCGGTGCTCCGTGTAGGGGCCGCCCCATACGCCGACGAGGCTCTTGGCACCCGTCACCTTGCCATCGGCATCGGTAGAGAGTTCCAGGTCGCCGCCAGTGGTGTAGTTAATGCTGGGTTTGTCGGGGTTGACAAGGTTCCAGTGCGAGCCGCCCAGTTCGTCGCCCTTTGTCTTCAGGGCACTCTGTCCGAGCACCACGCCGATGGTGTGCTTGCCGAACTGTTTGTCGTAGGTTATCGTGTTCTCAATCTGCCAGGTCGAGTTGTTGCCCTTGTAGGCCGTGGCCTGCGTGTGGTCGCTGTTGCTGTTGCCCGAGAAGTAGTACTTCTGCAGCGTAGCGCCCTCATAACCCCAGAACGAGAGTTCGGCACTGTAGCTGAAGTGGTATTTCAGCTCGTCCCACAGCTGCAGGTCAATCGAGAACTTCGGCATGAACTTGTGGCTCCAGTTCTTGTTGGGGTTACCCTGCATCATGGCGATGGGGTTGTTCTGCTCCTGATAGCTGCCCACGTAGCCGGGGATGGTATAAGGATAACCATTACCATCGTAGTAGAGATCGTAGGCGCTGTAACGGTCAATCATTGCCTGACCATAGCGGGGAACCATCTCATCGCCCACTTTGTCATAGCCCAGCTGAGTCAGTGTGACGGGCAGCGTGGGGGCGAGGTAGAGGGCAGAGCCGAGGGGCGAGCCCCAAGTGGAGTTGTCGCTCACACCAGTGTTGTGTACACGCATATAAGAAAGGTTCGCGCCTATGTCGAGCTTGTTCAGGAAGTTGCGCTCTTTTGACTCATCGAAGAGGTTGAACTGGTTGTTCGAGCGGATGGTCAGACGGTCGTAGTTCGACTGGCCGTAGTTACCGCCCACGATACCTTCCTGGTCAAAGTAACCTAACGAGAGGTAGTAATTCACTTTCTCGGAAGCACCGCTGATGCTCACATCGTGCTGCTGGATGGGTGCTTTGTCGTTGAAGAGCAGTTCCTGCCAGTTGGTGCCGAAGCCATTGATGGCATTGCCGTTGGCATCTACCAAGTTGTAGGGGTCGGCATACAGCGGAGACAGCCCGTTCTGCACGCGGCGCTCGTTCTGCAGGATGGCGTAGTCGGTAGCACCCGTCACGTCGCGCTTCTTCCAAGCACTCTGCCAGCCGTAGCTGAAGTTGTAGTTAATCTGAGCCTTGCCCACCTTACCCTTTTTGGTTGTCACGAGGATGACACCGTTGGCGGCACGGGCACCGTAGATGGCACCCGAGGCAGCATCCTTCAGCACCTCTATCGACTCAATGTCGTTGGGGTTCACACTCTCCATACCGTTCTGGTCGGTAGGCATGCCGTCGATGATATAGAGTGGCTCGGAGCTGTTGATGGTGCCGATACCACGGATGCGAATCATCGACTTCGAGCCAGGCTGACCGGAAGCCGAGGTGACGCTGACACCAGCGGCCATACCCTTCAGGGCATCCTCGGCACGCAGACGGGTCTTGCCATCGAGGTCGTCGGCCGATACCTTAGCAATGGAGGCCGTCACCACACTCTTCTTCTGCACGCCGTAGCCGATAACGACAACGTCCTGCAGCGTCTGAGCGTCTTCCTTCAACACAACAGTCATACCGGCTGCAGCCCTCACTTCCTGAGCGACGTAGCCGATATAAGAAATAATAATAGGTGTACCCTCGCTCACCTTCAACGTGAAACGACCATCAATATTGGTGATGGTTCCGTTCTGAGGGTTGCCTTTCTCGACGACGGAAGCTCCGATGACGGGTTCCCCGCCGTCGTCTGTCACAGTTCCCAAGATGCCTTGGGCGTTCGTAGCCATCGACACCATCAGTGTCAATAACAACAGTAGATACCTGCTTTGTTTCATCTTTGTTTGGTTTTAAGTTAGATTTTACCTTTTTGAGATTTCTGTTGCAAAATTAGGAAAAAAAAGAATACCATCCGGCAGTATGAATGGAAAAAGTGGATGAGCATCATCCGCTAAAAAACGTATCTCACTTATTTGTAATGATTTACGTTTCAGCACCATCTCAAAAAGAGTGGATAATATATAGAGGTGTACGATTTACATTTATCGTTGTTTTACAGGGTTTTCACCTGTCTCTCGAACATTTCACGGTTGCCCAACGCACCGTTTTTGATGCGGGCACGGTAATTATAAATAGTGTTCACAGAGTAGTGCAGGAACTCGGCAATCTTCGACGAATCTTCGAAGCCCAAGCGGATAAGAGCAAAGATGCGGAGGTCGGTGGTGAGACGGTTCTCCTGCTTCGGATGAATGCGGATTTCGGGTTGTAGCAAGGCGTTGAAGTCGTCAATGAAGTTGGGGAAGAGGTGCAGGAACACGGTGTCGAAGTTCTCGTAAAGTTCCTCCAGCTCTTTTTCCTTCAGCTCCGTCGACTTCGACAGCTGGAACAGCTCGTCCAGTTCTTTGTTCTTCATCTTCTTGTTCACCATCTTGCGGTAGTTGTCGAGCTTGTCGATGTATTGGGCACAGAGGCTCATAAAGCGTCCTATGTACTCCTCCTTCACACGGTTGCTCTCTGTGAGCTGGCCATTGACCATCGACAGCTGGGCGTTGAGGGCCGACAACGCCTCTTTCTGTGCCGACAGCTGACGGTTGGCATCGGCCAGCTCGTCGTTCGACTGCTTCAGGGCATTGCGCGCAGCACCTAATTGCTGATTGCGGCGATGCAGGAAGAAGAGCACGCCAAGCAGCAGCAGCGCCAGGGCACTGACGGCCACGATTGACAGCGTCAGCACCCGCGTGTTGCGCTCGACGGCCTTCTGGTAGTTGGCCTCAATGACAGTCAGAATGGGCGAGATCTGCCACGAGCGCATCCGTGTGTTGAAGCGGTTGTTGCACTCCCATGTGAATCGTATGTATTGATAGGAGCGGTTCAGGTCGCCGTCGGCATTGAGCAGTTCCGAGAGCGCAAGCAGTGCCGCCTGGTCCATCACGGCATTACGCACGTCGCAGAGTGCCGACTGCGCTAACCAGTACTTCGTGTCGTCCAGCTCCTCGCTCACCAGATAGCGGTAGTAGCAGGCTATGGCGTAGTCGTGGGTGTCGGGCTGTACCTGACTGAACCACTGGTCGCAGAGACGGCGGGCCTCCTGCTGGCGGTCTTGCGCCTTCAGCTCCATCACGCGGTTCATCAGGTAGTCCTTGCTGTCCTTGCTGGTCAGTGTGTAGAGCGAGTCGCGATAGGCCGACTGCTGACGGAAATAGTCTTCGCCCATGGTGCTGATCTGTGTGTAGTAGCCCAGCTCACCATAGACGTGCATCTGCGCACGGTAGTAGTGGGTGAGTCCCGCCGAGTCGAGCCGCGACTTGTCAACGGTCTTCAGCAGCGTCAAGGCCTCCTGGTAGAGTCCTACGGTGGAGCACTGGAAAGCCTTCTGCGCACGGCAGCTGCCCACCAGGTCGGCACGGTTCATGGCAGCAGCAGCCGACTCGGCCTTGTCTAAATAGATGAGGGCGGAGTCGTTCTTGTAAGCGCGGTACAGCTCGTAGAGCTTGAAAGCCTGCGCATACTGGTCGGCGGGCTGGTGCGCCAGCCGGTAAGCCCGGCTGGCGTCGCTGATCTGTGCTTCGTGGCGCGCCACGTACTCCGGGAAGTGGTCTATAGCCTCATCTATCTGCTGGTAGATCGCCTCAAGGTCCTTGCCTTGGGCGGCTACCGTCAGCGTCGACAGCGTCAGGAGTAGGGTTAGTGTTTGCTTCCGCATATTACTTTACGGCCATTCTGGATATAGACGCCGGGCCGGAGGGGCGACTGAACGCGGCGGCCGTCAAGCGTGTAAATATTATCATTTATCATTTGTCCTTTATCATTTAGACGCGTAGCGTCGCTAATGCCCGTGGGAGTGTACTGACTGTCGTTGCTCAGGAAAACGTCGTTGATGAGGAGGGTACCGGCCTTGGAGCAACGGAAGGACACGATGTAGATTTTAGAGGGGTCGATAGTGGCACCGGCAGCATTGTAGACCATGTTGTGCAGGTCGATGACAATGGTGGTGCGGCTGTTGATGGTGTCCTTGTAGCTGACACTGTTGATGTTGTTCTTGTTGAACACACGGATTTGGGCATTGCAGGTCTGCGGCTCCTTGAGCTTGACGACCAAGTATTTGTAGGCCGACATATCGACACCGTTCTTGTAGACCCATCCCGCCTGTCCTCCGGCGGTCTTGGCGGTGATAGAGCGGGCGACCTCATCATAGTTCACCGTCCCGTAGAGGCTGGTGATGTTGCCGGCGGCAAAGGGGAAGTAGCGCACATCGATGTTGACGGTCTGGCGGGTTTCCTTGCGGGTGAAGTCTGTGTAGCAGGCCTCGGCGGTACCTTGCTTCTCGGTGGTGGGCGAGAAGATGCTGCCGTTGAAGTCGAAGTCATCGCTGATGTAGGTCATGTCCTTGGTGACATCCTCTGTATGGTTGTCCTCGAAGGTGGCGGTGACGGGCAGGCGCTGCAGCTGTCCGGGCATGGCCATGACGTTGTCGGCGAGGTTCAGCTGCTTGACGGTGTAAAACTTCCTAAGCGACGTGGTGAACTTGTAGTCAGGGTCAGCCTTCAGTTCCTGGTTCATCAGCTTCAGGGCCTCAAAGGCGTAACGTTTGCCAAGGATGCGATAGCCGACGGCGTTGAAGTGCCAGGGGTCCTGACCGTTGCCGGGCAGTCCCTCAGAACTGACGACGTGGGAAGTGGGCACGACGGTCGGCATGCGTGCCACCTGGGTGTTATGCCCATAGCAGGCACCACCACTCTCCTGGCGCAGGGTTTCGCCTACGAACAGGGGCACGGTGTCGGCAGCAAGGCCGAGGTCCTTCAGCATGTCCTGATAGATTTTCTTCACCATGTTGGGCCAGTTGGGGTCGCCATTGTTCGAGCAGCCCTGATGCAGCAGAATGCCCTTGATGACACCCACCTGCTGGGCTTTCTTGGCCATCTCGATGATGCGCCCGTATGGATTGCTGTTGTAGTTGTTGCGGGCTATCTGTGCCCACCACTCGTTGGGATTGTCCTTCATCTTCTGCTGGTACTTGTCCTTGTCGAACATCTCGATGGGACTGCCGCCCATAGCCACAGGAATAACACCAATACGGACGTTGGCGGGCAAAGCTGCTACCATTGTGCGGCCGAAGTAGTCGGTGGGGCCGAGACCGCCAACGGGGTTCACCAACGGGGGGATGGCATCGTACCATTCGCCTAAGGTACGCTTCGGCGAGTCGTAGTTGCAGGTGGCCAACAGCCTGAAGCGCTTGTCGACGTTAGCCTTGTCGACACTCTCAGCCTGCGCATTGCCTTCCATGTTCGACTGTCCGAAACAGATGTATATGTAGAAGTTAGGGTCTACCTGCGCCCTTACAGGGCTAAATGATAAATGACAAATGACAAATGATAAAGCTAACAGAACTCGTTTCATAATCGTTTATTGTTTAAATGTTCAACGTTCAATGTTCAATGTTCAACGTCTTGACGTATTTCACGGGTTCGCCGTCGCCCTTGAGCAGGTCGGCAAACGTCTGCGGACTGATGGTGACAGGGCCGCGCATGAACTCGGGAATGTTGTAGCACCTGAGGAACTGGCGGTGATAGTCGGGGTCGGCCTGCGGCAGTTCGAAGGGCTTGCTCCACTTGCCGTCCTTGCCGACATGGGCAAAGAACGGGCGGGTGAAGGTGCCGTCGTCACGGCGGCTGCTGAACACGAGCCAGCGGCCGTTGGACGACCACGTGTGGTAGCTCTCGGTATCGGGCGAATTGACCTCCTGCAACGGGCGTGCCTCGCCGCTCTGCAGGTCGAGGAGCCACAGGTCGGCATCGTGGTGCCAGATGTGGAAGTAGCCATAGCGTGCCATCGTGAACACTAAGTAGCGGCCGTCGGGCGATATGCGGGGCAGCACGGCACTCATGTCCAAAGTGTCGGCGGCAAACACTATCTGGCGGGGGCCGAACTGGCGGGTATCGGGGTCGAACGATTTCTTGTAGATGCTGTACTTCAGCTCTGTGGCACGCTGAATCACATCAGCTGTCCGGTCGATGGAGTCGCGGCGGTCGAAGTGGGCGCTACAGTAGTAGAGCGTACGGCCGTCGGGTGCCCAGGCAGGGAACACCTCGAACTCGGTGGTGTCGTTTTCCAGATTGGTCACCTCGCCGCTGTCGATGTCGTAGGCTATGATGTCGCTCTCCGTATCGTAGACCTCAATCTTGTTGAGGTCGGTAACGTGGAAACTCTGGTGAGTCTTGTCCGTGGAGTAGACGATGAACTTCAGCCAAGGGTGCCAGGCGGGATAGACACCGGCCGAGAGGATGGAGTCGCTGCGCATATTCACCTTCTTCAGCTTTCCGTCGTAGGCAATGACGGTGCCGCCGCTCTTCTGACGGGCGTGGAACTGCATGCGCTCAGGGTTCCACTGCTGGTAGTTGTGGCAGTTGATGCACTGGCCCTCGCGCTCGAAGCCGCAGAGCATATTGTCGTAGATGACACTCTCGTCGTAGTTCTCCAGGCAACGCTGACTGATGGTGAGTGCCTCGTAGCTGACGAACGACGGGGGAATGAGACGGTAACTCAGGTAGGAGTCGATGCTGTCCGTCGACACATTGATGCGGAAGGGCTTGTAGTGCGTCCACTGCCCGTCGCGGCAGGCATAGACATCGACGCTGACAGTGCCGCCTCCTGCCGTCAAGGCTCGCCATTCGTCCATCGTCGGCTGCATCTTGCCCTCGCAGACCACCTCCTCGTTACCTGCCGCATAGCGGGCTATCATCTGGTCGGCCTCTTCGTCCAGCTCGAAGGTCAGCGGCGCTATGTTCACAGGTACGGTGACGTCCACATAGTCAGGGTAAATCTTCGGCAGCCGTCCGCTCTCCGTAAACGAGGCTGGCACCGACGGCTTGCAAGCTATGGCAAGCCAGCACCAGCAACCTATATAGAATATATACTTCCTAAACATCATATTGCTCATTGTCTTACTTCTCACTTCTCACTTCTCACATTTCTCAATACTCCGGCAGCCGACTCATCAGATAATAATCGTAGTAATACGTCTGGTTGAAGTAGGTAAGCCCGATTCTTGCATCTTCCACGTCGGCATTGTTGTAAGGCTCCGCCGCCTTCATGAAGCGCTGGAAGGTGTCCTTCACACCGTCGTCGAAAGGCAGTTGGTCCATATTGGGACGTTCCTCCAACTGACCATAGAGCCATGCCGCCTCCTGATAATAGCGGGGCATGGGACCTTCGGGGTGCAGACGGATATAGTCGTAGAAACGATACCAGAACTGATTGATGTTCTTCGTCCAGAGCGTTGCCAACAGGGCCTGCTCCTGAAACAACGGATCGCCCTTGTACGGGCTGTTAGCCAGCGTATTCATGAGGAAGCGCTCGACGAAGCCCTGGTCTGACGACAGCCTGTTGTCGTAGTGCATCATCCTCTTCACGATGCCCATCTCAGGGTCGGCGGCGATGGCGGCAGAGTCGCCTACCAGGCTTTGAGCCTCTCTGGCCCAGTCGTCGCAGTTCATCGTCTGCCTCAGTATATTAAGGTACTTACGGGCGTGCTGCTGCTCACCGTTCAGTATGGCGCACTTGGCCAGCAGCTTCAGGTACTCGGCACGCCACCCGAACTCAACGCCCATCTCCGTGCTGAGGCGGGAGCAATAGTTGGCCATGCCGTATTGGTAGTACATCAACGGCCCTACTACCAGCATCGTCCGCATACCGAAAGGCGCATCGTACTGTTTCGAGCCGTTCTTGTAGAGGTACATGTCGCTGCCCTGACGGCCAAGGCGTGACAGCGCCAGGTTCTTCAGCATCACGACGGCTCGCGAAGGCTCGTCCTCCTGACGGGCTGCCTCCTGCAACGCCCCCGTCCAGTCACGCTGGTCAACACAATGCTGCATGGCCAGCTCGCGATGGAAGTTCTCGTCCTTGAACCAGAAGTGAGCCACGCCAACCACAAGGGCTATCAGCAAAACAGCCTGAATAATCCAGGGGCTGGGGGTGGGTCTGGTGGGTCTGGTGGGTCTTATAGCCAAGCCCAAAAAGAACAGCGCCAGCAGGTAGTACGGCACGTAGTAGGCATGATGCTCCTCGGTGACGAAGTACAGCGGCAGTTCGGCATAGTATATATTGGCCAGATTGGTCTGGTAGTAGACGTAACGGTAACAGAGCAACGGCACGGCGGCCACGCTCACCACGGCCACGATGGTATCGGCCAGCGCATGCTCCCTGAGCCGCCACGACCAGACAGCCATCAGCAGCGACGCGGCCAGGCCGTAGATGCCTAACAGCGGGTAACCCACGGCACAGGTGAGGAATACGAGCACCGTACGCAGATACCACTTGGCAGGCACACAGCGATAAGCCCACAGCAACGCCACCACAGCCGTTGTGCCGATAGTCGACACGAAGAAATGTCCTTGCAGCTTCAGCATGTACAGCCAGTAGCCCATGTCAACGATGGTCAGCAGCAGCAGCCCCACAGGGATGAGCATCAGCCCGGACCATAAACGCGGAACACGGAACGCCCTACGGATAAGCGCCATCAGCAACAACCACCATCCGCAGAGCAGCGACACTCCGGCCCACGGCCAATGGAAGAACTGCGTGAAAAACGTGCCCACCCACGTCAGCAGGCCGCCAGGCACCACCAACTGCTCCTTCAGAAACAGCGGTGTACAGAGAAACAGGTTCAGCTGCTGCGCCTTCCACAGCAGGTCGCCTTCGTACAGCAGCAAAGCACCGGCAATGACCACCAGCGCAACAGTCCAGACCGCAATATAGCAATACTTCTTCATTCAGTTTCAGATTTTGCCTGCAAAGATACGAAATAAACCGCAGATTACGCAGAGTAAGCCCAACTTTTTCTGCCCATCCTGCGTAATCTGCGGTTCTAACGGACTTTTTCGGACTCCTTTCTTTCAGTCAGCACCAGTCCGTGTCAGTCCGCTGCACTTTTCACTTTTTCACCTTTTCACCGTTAAAGATGTATATGCCGCGTAGATCAGAACGCTTCTCTGATCTGTTACTACTCTTTGAATAATCACGTAACTGATGCCCGTTATTCGGGCCATTTGTTTGAATCCTGTACCTTGATTGCATAACTCTTTTATGATTCTGCCAGATCAGAGAGTCCCATGAACTATTCCTACGCCTCATTTCCGATTTGCGTCTTAATCTGCAACATTCCAATGCTCCATTTCTGTACGTTGAGTTAGTCTGTTGTATATAAACGTATCAAGGGAGATTTATGTCTTATTCCGACAGTTTGTTGAATCATTCCGCCTCAGCCTCTTTGATCTTTGCTAATAGTTCTTCGCGTTTCGTCTCATTGGTGCCATGGACGGTGTGGCGGACGATGCCCTTCTTATCAACAACGATGGTGAGTGGGAAACCTTCGGTGCCAATCCACGCCATCATATCCTTCGCCTCAATGAGATGCGTCCATGTAAAGTGGTGCTTGTCAGTAATGCGCTTGGCCGTCTCGGCATCGTGGTAGGTGGCGGAGAAGAACATGACATCAGGCAATTGTTCCTTCCACTCGGAGAGGATGGGCATCTCTGCTCGGCAGGGGCCGCAGCCAGAGTACCAGAGGTTAATCACCATGACGCGCCCCTTCACACTGTCGTTCGTCCATGTGCGCCCGTCCATGTCCTTTTCCGAGAACTGCGGGAACGGCTCACCCTCCTTGGGCGAATACCAAGTGCCGTCAGCCTTCACGCCAGCCTGTGTCAGCGAGGTCACCGTGGCCATCATGTTCAGTCCGTTCAGGAACTGATCGGCGTTGTGAACTTGTTCGCGAGGGATAGCCTTGCGGATGAGTGACTTGGGCAGCGTGGCGTTGACGTTGATGACGATGACGCTGTTGCCCTCCTTGTCCTTCAGTCGCGACATGGTTTTCTCACCGTCGGGCAACTGAGGCATTTCGCGGAAGAAATAGCCGTTGGAAAGGAACTTCGGGATGACCGTGTCGATGCGTTCTTTCTGCGCCGATGCAGCGATTGGAAGAAGCATTATTAAAATCATAATTAGTTTCATCTGTTTCATTTCTATCTGTTTTTTATTGTTACATATTCCGATTTGTCGTATGGCTCCCGTTCAGCCGAATTTGCAAATCCGCCTGAACGAAGTTTCTGATATTACAATTTGAAGACAGGGAATTTTAACGCGTCCTTGTTGTTTCGTTTATCGTAGATTACGGTAAACATTATGGCAAATATCAGACATACGGCACGTAAAATGTTTGAAGCCAGACCACCGGCAGCGTTCCCTGTACCTTCGACTATAAATAGGCCCCACGCCAAATTCATGAAAAAATGAAGAGATATAGGAACCATTAAGTTATAATCCCATGCTACGAACATCCAACTAAAAAAGAATGAGCCTAACATTGTCACACCAAAAGCCGCCAATGAGGACATGAGGTCGTGCCCTTGATAAATGTGAAACAGGCCGAACAGGACAGCGGGCAGCAAGGCGGCCCAAAAGAATCCTAATTTTCCGACCCTGAACAACTGGCCGAATATAAAGCCCCTGAACAATATTTCTTCAAATAATGCCGGAATCAGAGAAAAATATAGTATCGAATGTAAAGTAAGTCCAGCATTAAAATGCCCGATGATGGCAAATCCTATGTATAAAGGGGTGGTGAATAGAAAACCGAACAGCAATCCTCTCAAAATTGAGCCCTTAAATCCGAGAGATTCCATTATTGCTGATGGCTTATGCAAGATGAACATAATGATTGTCACAGGAATAAGGGACAATAAACATTTTAGAATATATCTGACGAGAGATTTAGATTGCAGATGAAGTGGAGCAAGCAATTCAGAGGCATTCCACTGAACCATGAATACCAGAACACACCCGAGTATAATTAAAATCAAAGTAGCTAACCTTGATTTTCTGATAGAACTAATCATTTCTCTTAAACCTATAAACTCCTATTTGACAGGCTTATTTCTCTTTTGTAAAACGAGCTATTTCCTCGCTGGTGCCGGGCTTGTTCCAAATCATCTGCGTGCTGGTGAGGCGGCGGATGTCGCAATCCACGGTGAGGGCAACTGAGGTGTCATCGGGCTTGGGAGAAATATGCAGGCGCCCTGCGTCGCTAACGGTGTAGATACGATAAACGGTGGTGTCGCCTGCTGCCCAGTCGGAGGTGAATATATCAACGGTGCCGTTATTGGCAGACTGCGGATGGAATGTGTATTGCACGATACCAGCATCAGCTACGCCTTCGTCATACACCTTTTGCCATGTGCCACCAAGCTCTGCTGCTTCGTAGACATTGCTGTCATCGTCGCTGCTGCAAGAGGCGAGGGAGAAAGCAGCAAGCATCATAAATGCGATTCTCCAGAGTTTCATTGTTTTCATTTTGCTAAGAATTTATTTTTTTGAACTATTTCGTGTGGCAAAGTTACAGAAAGTCCCACGAAAAAGCCCCCGACAAGACCGAAAAA
>CAMVLT010000029.1 GCA_947168395.1 uncultured Prevotellaceae bacterium
TCCATTGAGGGTCGTCGCAGACTACGACGTTGATAGGGTGCAGGTGTAAAGACGGCGACGTCAAAGCCGAGCACTACTAATTGCCCGATAGCTTTCGCACGGAAGCAGTACTTTCAGGTGTAATGCTGAGAGGAGAGTGTTCTGCTTGAGTCTTCAGTGCTTCAGCTCTTGTGTTCAAGATGTCACCTTATACGCGGTTGGCATGTGGTTGTCAATTATCAATTGTCAATTATCAATTGTCAACTTGTGAAACGTCTATCAGGTGGTTATTGCAGCGGGGTCCCACCTCTTCCCATTCCGAACAGAGAAGTTAAGCCCGCCTGCGCCGATGGTACTGCAATGCAATGCGGGAGAGTAGGAGGCCGCCATCTTTTCAAAAAGTGAGCCGGAAGTTTTGCGCTTCCGGCTTTTTTGTAATAGTTCTATTCCTCAGACTACGATACGGAGCTCGTAGGATGTGAGGGCGTGGTTGATGGCGTTATAGGCCATCGTCTCCGCATCGCGGGCGGTGATGACGTAGGCATTGTACAGGCGCAGCAACTCGTGGCTCACGGTGGTGTTCGACACGGTCATGTTGTTAAAAGCGTCCTTTCCCATGATTTTTTACTGCATAGGCATCAGAGTCCCTTCCTGTTTTGTCTCAATCGTTTTCAAAATGTCATAAATTCTTCCGATTTTCTCTGGAATCGCTTAAAATTATGCCTGAGCGCTTGCAGGAACAATTTTTTTTTGTACCTTTGTCTGCGGTAAACCAAATAAGAACTAATTAATGTATTAAAAAGCAAAAAAACGATGAGAAAGATTGTAAATTTGGTGTTTGCCGCCGCCCTCGTTTGCGGCACGGGTGTCGTGACATCGTGTACGACAGACTCAAGTGACAATCCATCTGAGGAGCAGGCCAAGAACAACCGCAAGGAGTTCATCCAGCACACACGGGCCATGCTGAAAGACCTGGCCGAGAACCTGAACTTCAACTCGTGGAAGTATGCCAACACGCTGAACCTGTACTTCAACCAGTATGTCCTCAACAACCCTGACTTTGAGAAAGCAGTGCTCAACGCCTTCATGCAGAAGGTGATGACATCAGTCAAGCCTGTGGAGGCTGGCTCCGAACTGGCCGCGATGGGCTATCAGATGTACGGCACGGTAGACCTGACCGACTTCAACTACCGCTTCACGATGAACGCCGAAGGTACCGGCTTCAACGTGGAGGCGGCCGACGACTTCGAGGTTATCCTAAATGCCTGGAATCCCACGACGCAGCAGGTGGAGGCAGGGCTGTACAGGCTGACGCTGAAGTCGGGCGGCAGCACAACCTACAAGTTCGAGCACGCCATGAGCCAGCAGCCGGGCATGGCCCTCGTGGTGCTGATACCCTCGGAGTTCCAGTTCTCCAGCGCCGACAGGCTCAGCGGACAGTGGAACGACGGCTTCAGCGGCAGCTTCAAGAACCAGGTCAGCGTGGCCGACGGGCACGAGTACGCTCAACTTGACCGTGACACCTGGACGGTCGCCGGAACCATTGCCAGTGATTTTCCCGGCCTGACAGCCCTCGGTGCCAAGGCCGACCAGACCACACTCGACTTCTCTGTTGTCAGCGACAAGGTGAACAACAAGGGCGACGTGGCCATCAGCTGGGAGCATAACGGGCGCAAGATGCTCGAACTGACACTGAAGGAGAGCGGCGACGGCACGGAAGACGTCTACCACCCCGAACAGTCGCAGCTCACTTCATCGGCCTCTATCTTCGACGTGATAGCACCCTTCCTGGCTAACCGTAACCTCGACGAGGCCAAATTCACGCTGCTCGACGACCTGACCACCACGCTCAACATCAGCAACATGGCGAAGGCACTCGAAGTGGCACGCGAGGGAGCATCCGTCCGCCGCCGCTATGCCGACCAGGCCACCATCGACCAGTACACGCAGCAGCTGAACCAGCTCGTGTCGGCCAAGATCACCTGCAAGGGCGTGAATCAGGAAATCCCCATGCGCTTAGTGACTACGAAGCTGGGCGTTGACTGGTGGACGATGCCCGCCTTTAACTTCGCCGACGAGCAGGGCTACGTCTCGTTCGCCGACCTGCTCGACCCGGAGTCGGTGCAGTACGGCATCAACATCATCGACCACGCCGCCGAGCCCATGCAGCAGAGCGTCATCGTGGTGCGCCAGCTGCTGCAGTATCTGCAGGGCCTCGTCAGCGGCTTCCAGCAACAGGGGCAGCCCCAGCAGTAAGTCGAAAAGTATAATTTTGCAAGTGGAAGTAAGATATTGTAAACAAATAATTTGATTAAGAACATGAAAAAGTTATTTTTCTTGGCCTTTACGTTGATGACGTCGATGATAGTGGCAAGTGCGCAGACAAGCGTACAAGTGGGTTATCTGCTGAACACCCAGAAGCTGAAGGAAGCAGGTGTTAAGTCATCTAATTCTTATAGCGGATTCATGGCTGCCGTCGACTATAACCTGAACCTGACGGGTGCCCTCTCCGTTGCCCCGGGACTGGGACTTGACTACTCCTTCGACAACAGCGATGGCGATAGGTACAAGGAATTAGGTCTGTTTGTCCCTGTCGATTTCAATTACCGTTTCTCAGTGAGCGACGCCGTGAGCCTCTCGGCCTTCGCGGGTCCGACACTCTACTACGGCCTCCTCTCGAAGGACACGTCCACAGACCCGGCCTACAACTACTACGACACCGACAACAGGCGGTTTGAACTGGAACTTGGCGGCGGCCTCTGGTGCGACATCAAGGAAACGATCCGTGTGAAGGCCGCCTACAAATTCGGACTGTTGAACATCAGCAAGATAGACGACATGACGGAAAAGAACAACTGTCTGTATCTATCTGTGGGTTATCTCTTCTAACTCCGAGCGTTGAACGAATGTTAAACTTTTAATTTATAATAAATCAATGAACAGAATTAAGAATTGGGTGATTGCCGCCACCCTCGTTTGCGGCACGGGCGTCGTGACATCATGTACGACAGACTCAAGTGACAACCCTTCTGAGAAGCAGGCCAAGAGCAACCGCCAGGAGTTCATCCAGCACACACGAGCCACGCTGAAAGACCTGGCTGAGAACCTGAACTTCCGTTCGTGGGATGCTGCCAACACGCTGAACCTCCGTTTCAACCAGTACGTGCTCAACAACCCCGAATTTGAGAAAGCCGTCTCCGCAGCCTTCATACAAAAGGCGCTGCAGAGCATCAAGCCTGTGGAAGAAGGGAGCGAGCTGGCAGAAATGGGATTCTATTCGTATGGCACGGTTGACCTGACCGACTTTAACTACCGCTTCACGATGAACGCCGACATGACAGGCTTTGACGTGGAGCCTGCAGATGATTTTGAAGTTGTACTCAATGGTTGGAACCCAGAGACACAGCAGATGGGGTACGGTCTTTACAAACTTACGCTGCAGTCGGGCGGCGACAAGAGCTTCAAGTTCGTGCATGCCTCGAGACATCAGCTGGGAACGGCATTAGTTATTGTGCTGCCATCTGAGTTTCAATTTGCCATATCCGCTAACTTTAACGGTCAGTGGAATGAGGGCTTCAGCGGCAGTTTCAAGAATCAGATTAGCGTGGCAGAAGGTCGTGAGTATGCACAGGTTAAACGCGACAGCTGGAGCGTCAGCGGAACCCTCCGTTCCTGCCACCCTGCTGTGACAGAGTTTAATCTCAAGGCTCATGAGACCAAGCTCGACTTCTCTATCCTCAGTGACAGGGTGAACCACAAGGGCGACGCAGTACTCAGCTGGAGCCAGAACGGTCGCAAGATGGTTGACTTGGAGCTGAAGGAGAGCGGCGAGGGCAAAGGTGGCATTTCTAACCTCGACCTGTCGCAGTTTACTTCTTCCTCTATCCTCGACGTGATTGGGGCTCTCCTGACTTCCCGCACTCTTGAAGAAGGCAAGCTGACGCTGCTCGACGACCTGACCACCACCGTCAGCATCAGCGACATGCAGGAGGCCATACAGGTGGCAAGCGAGAATGCCTCCGCCCGCCGCAACTATGCTGACCGGAAGACCATCGACCAGTACACGCAGAAACTGAACGAGCTTATCAAGTGCGAGATGACCTGCAAGGGCGTGAACCAGGAAATCTCCATGCGCCTGATGACCACCAAGTTCGGTGTTGACTGGTGGTCGATGCCCTCCTTCAACTTCGCCGACGAGAACGGCTATGTGGCCTTTACCGAGCTGCTCGACCCCGAGTCGGTGCAGTATGGCATCAACATCATTGACCACGCTGCCGAGCCCATGCAGCAGAGCGCCATCGTTGTTCGCCAGCTGCTGCAGTACCTGCAGGGCCTCGTCAACGGCTTCCAGCAGCAGGGAGAGTAACAGAAAGAATAGCCATGGGGGCAGGAAATAGCCCTCATGGCTTTCAAAATTTACAAAATTGCACCCAATTCTGTCCAAATAGCTTCAAATTTTGTCTGTACTATTTGCAGGAATGGTTTTTTTTTGTAGTTTTGCACGCGTTTAACCATACAACAAATCACATGAGAAAAATTATGAATTGGGTGCTCGCCGCCACCCTTGTCAGCGGCGCAAGTGTATTCACGTCGTGCTCTAACGACAACAGTGACAACTCCGGCTCCATGGAGCAGGCCAAGAGAGACCGCCAGGAGTTCATCCAACACACCCGCCAGAACCTGAAGACGCTGGCCGAGAACATGAACTTTTCTACATGGAAGTCAGTCAACTACTTTAACACGTACCTCAACCAGTACGTGCTGCTCAACGACAACTTCGACAAGACCTTCAGCCGCACCGTCGGCATGGAGGTGCAGAAGTCACTCAAGCCCCTGCCCGCAGAAGTCGCAGCGCAGACAGGAAAGAAGTATATAGCCGAGGTTAATCTGGCCGACTTCGACTACATCTTCAAATCTACCGGGAAGGGCTTCGACGTGACCCCCAACAGCGAAGATGGGATGCTGATGGAGTTTGCCAGCCCTAAAGACCCCAACCGGGGTACCCAGATTCACGTCAAGGGTAGTGGCGAGGAGTATGTACAACCCAGCCAGGCCCTCAGCAACGACTCCGTGGCCGTGGTCGTCAGGTTTCCTGCCCACTACGACTTCACGCTCAGCAAAAAGGAGAATGGCGCATGGGTTTCCCATATTATGGCCAGTTTCGACGTGGCCATCGCTCATGGCGACTATGACTTGAAAGATCTGCCTGCCGACGCTACAGATATCACCAAGGATACCTGGAATCTGAAGGGTGTCGTCAGTACCACCATCCCCGGTGACGCCACGGCCATGGTGTTCAACATCGGCCAGAACCCCGGCACCCACAAGGCCGGCATGACGTTCGACTATACCCACAACGGCGTGAAGACGGTAGGCCTCAGGGCTGTGTTCACCAACGACGAGGGCGTGACCGACTTCAGCAAGCTGGACCTCAGCAGCAGCAGCAACATCCTCAGCGTTATCACTGCCGTCATGTTCGGCAAGAGCATCGACGAGCTGACGCTGACACTGCTCGACGACCTGACAACCACCGTGAAGGTTGCTGACTGCCAGAAGGTGATGCAGCTGCAAACCGAGATGGCCGCCGCCCGCCGCAACTATGCCGACCGGAAGACCATCGACGGCTACACCCGGCAGCTGAACGGGCTTGTCTCTGCTGAGATAACCTGCAAGGGCATCAACCAGCAGATTCCGATGCGCCTTGTCACTTCCAAGTTCGGTGTTGACTGGTGGGCGATGCCCTCGTTCAACTTCGCCGACGAAAACGGCTATGTGGCCCTCACCGAGCTGCTCGACCCCGAGTCGGTGCAGTACGGCATCAACATCATCGACCACGCTGCCGAGCCTATGCAGCAGAGCATCATCGTGGTGCGCCAGCTGGCACAGGCCCTGCTGAAGATGCAGTCGGCCTTCGTGAGTACGAAGCCGGCAGAGTGAATTGTAGGGTAAGAGTGTGGCTCACAGGGGGACAGACTCCCTGTGAGCTTCTTTTTTTGTCTGAAATCGCTTCCTTTTTTTGTCCTTACTATTGCAGGAATGTGTTTTTTCATGTTTTCCACGTTAATGAGTCTTAATGCCTTTATCTTCTTAAAAATCAATAAAATGACACTTTGATAGTTGGCCTTTTGGGTGGCGCGCACTAACTTTGCAGCATGTTTGTAAGCAGAAAGCGTCACAGGTCTGGTAGCTACAGTGTGGTTGTCTTAGAGAAAGACAGCCGTACCTGTGAGAATGGTACCATCCAGATTATCTGCACGAGTTCCGTGATTGGTCCTGAACTCATCTATGGAATGCCAATGCCAACTGCTCGCTCGTCAAGAACCAATTGAGCCTAAAGCTCGAAGCCTACGACCTGCTTCATCAGCTTTCGAACGTTGTTGTCGGCATTAACTGCCAAGGCCGCACAGAGACCGTCTACAACACCCTGCCCCGTTACGTCATGCTCCACCTCACCTACCGCTTCCAGAAGTTTCCGAAGAAAAAGTGATTAGGCGGACACGAGCCCAACAAGGACGGCTGGATAGATTAGAACATACTGCCACTGCTGCCACCTGTAGTGAACAGGGACAATACAAAGGTGGTAGGGCATCCTTGACAGGGCTTGTCCGCTAAATCAAGCATGCCGCCCTGCTGAATCATCATTCTACGACTCAGCGAAAGCCCGATGCCGTTGCCGCTTCGTTTGGTCGTGAAGAAAGGAACGAAGAGCGACTGTCGGTTCTCGGCAGGGATGGGAAGTCCGTCGTTGCTTATATACAAGATGACCTGCTTATCGTGCAAGTCATCTTCACGCATATCTATCACCATTTTCTGGGCTTTCGCTTCTATGGCGTTTTTTACAAGGTTCATCAGAACCTGACGAAGCATTCCAGCATCTGCACGGACAGTCAAATCATTGTTCGAGTGAATTTCCCACGCCAGTTGGGGGTACGCCTTGCTGATGTCGTCAATGACAGCATGCAAGGCAACGTTTGTCATCACGGGCTTCTCCAACTCCGACATCTTGCGGTAGTTGGCAACAAACTCGCTCAGATGGCGCGATGTCTCGTAGATGGCCTTGATGCCGTCTCCTATTGGTGCCCCCTTTATGTCGGAACGGTTCAGCAGGGATTGGCTGATGCTGGATATGGGAGCCGTAGCGTTCATAATCTCATGGGTCAGCACGCGGGTAAGCCGTTCCCATGACTCCACCTCGTTCTGATTCATTTGCTGGCGGATGGTCTCACCCAGATGATTCAGCGTTTCCTGCATGGCACGTTCGCCAAAGAACATGCCATGTGTGGGCATTCTGAAGGTGAAGTCGTGGTTGCGGATGGCCTCCTGCATCAGGTGGGCTCGCAGACGCAGCTTCCGTTGGTGGCGTACGAACCATGTCGCCAAAACCACCACCACAACACCTATTATAAATATGGCAATCATCATTCTCAACTCTCAATTCTCAACACCTTATAGTCGTTTCATCTTGTTGTAGAGCGTCTGCCGGGTGACGCCAAGCAGCTGGGCGGCCTTCGATAAATTCCCGTGACAGCGGTCGATGGTACGACGTATGTGCTCTGCCTCCACTTCGTCGAGGGTAACAATCTCGCCCTGCATGTCGAGCACGTCCTTCAGCTTGCGCACCAGTTCGTCGTTGTCCCACGGTTTGGTGATGAAGTCGGCAGCGCCGCTTTTCAGCCCTCTGACTGCCAACGCGATGTCGGCATAGGCCGTCAGCAGCACCACGGGCAGCTGCGGATGGTGCTTGCGGATGGTGCGCAGCCAGAGCAGTCCCTCGCTGCCGCTGTTCACGCCGAGGGTGAAGTTCATGTCGAGCAGTATGAGGTCAACGGCCTCCTGAGCCAGGGTCTTCAGGATGTCGTCAGGACGTTCCAGTGTCACGATGTGCTCGAACGTCGTGTCTAAGCAGAGGCGCAACGCTGTCAGGATGGCGGGGTTGTCGTCGACAATGAGTATGGTTCCGTAGTTGTTCATATAAAGTATTTTTGCCTGCAAAGTTAATACTTTCTGTCTAAAAATCATACGAAGGGGTGTATAAATATTAGACAATCTGTACTTCGGAGCTACGCTAACTGATAAAGTATAGATGAAAAGTGATAACTTTGCAACGCAAAACGAAACGATTATGAAACGGCAGAAAGCTATATTATTTATCATTTGCCACTTGGTGTATGGCACCGCAGGGGCGCAGGATTGGACGGCCCGGCAATGCATGCAGTATGCTGTGGAGCACAACCACGTGGTGAAACGGGCCGAACTGGAACTCGACAACTATAAGGCTGCGAAGGTGACGGCCGTCGGCAGTTTCCTGCCTTCGGTCAGCGGCAGCACGGGCGTGCAGTACAACTTCGGCCGCGCCATCGACCCTGAGACCAACGGCTATACCGACGTGAGTACCTTTTATAACGGTTACTCCTTGAGTGCCTCGCTGCCCGTCTTCGACGGCTTCAACCGCCTGAACGCCTTGAAGGCTGCGAAGGCCAGCGTGCTGATGGGGCACAACGCCCTGCGTGAGCAGCAGGACCAGACGGCATTGGCCACTCTGCAGGCATTTGCCAATGCGGCGTATTACGAAGGAATGGTCAGGATGGCTGAGGAGAAGGTGGAAGAGGCGACCTTGCTGCTCAAGCAGACGCAAGTGATGGAAGAGGTAGGTCGCAAAAGTGCTGCCGATGTGGCGCAGGTGGAATCGCAGAAAGCGGAAGCCGACTACGAGTTGACCCGTCAGCAGAACCTCTACGCCTCAGCACTATTAGAGCTGAAGAAGGAAATGGCTTTCCCGATAAATGACAGCCTCACTCCCAACTCCATTCCAATCCGAGAGGAAGGCAGGATAACAACTCCCCTCTCCAGTCGGAAAGGGGTAGGGGGTGAGGCTGTAGCCTACTATCAGATGCAAGCCTCGAAATATGAGTGGCGCCAGGCCCGCGCCGCGTTGTTACCATCTCTCTCTTTGAGTGCGGGCCTGAGCACCACATATTATAAGACGCTCCATTCGCAGACGTCATCGTTCAGCAGCCAGTTCAAGAACAATATGGGTGAGTACGTAGGCGCCACGCTGAGCATCCCCGTCTTCAACCGCCTGCAGACCGTCACGAAAATCCGCCGTGCGAAGAACAACTACCGCATAGCCTGTGAGGCCTACGAACAGAAGCAGATAGAGCTGGAGAAACTGAGCCGCGAGGCTTGGCAGGACTGGCAGGGCTTCCTGAAGCAGATGGCGCAGATGGAGAAAAAGGTGGAAGCCGACAGCCTGGCCTACCAGCTGACACGGCGCCAGTACGAAGAGGGATTGAGTACGGCCATCGACCTGCACACCACCTCTACGCAACTGCTGCAGTCGCGTGCCACGCTGCTGCAATGCCAACTGATGGCGATGGTGAAACATGAATTAGTAAGATATTATCAAGGAGAAACAATATGGACAGAGTAATCGAAAAGACAAAGGCACAGCGGCTGATGAAGTACTGGCCGTATATGGTGGGAGGCTGCTTCGTGTTGGCCCTCGTGGGTTGGCTCGTGTTTGGCAATCATGCCTCAACGTTGCGCGTCAGCCGCGACGAGCTGACCATAGGCGACGTGCGGCATGCCGAGTTCAAGGACTATGTGCGCACTAACGGTCAGGTGCTGCCCATCCAGATGGTGCAGATCTCACCCGAGGAAGGCGGCATCGTGATGGAAAAGGTGGTCGAGGAGGGCACAATGGTTCACAAGGGCGACGTCATCGTGCGCCTAAGCAACTCGAACCTCGACCTCCAGATACTGAATGCGGAGGCAGAGCTCGCTGAGAAGCAGAACCTGCTGCGCAACACCCAGGTAGCCATGCAGCAGGATCGTTTGAACAATCAGACGGAGCAGGCGCAGTTAGATATGGACACCCAGCGCAAGCAGCGCACCTTCGAACAGAACAAGCGGCTCTACACGGAGAAGCTCATCAGCCGTGAGGACTATCTGCAGTCGCAGGAGGAATATCAGCTCTCAGCCAAGAAACGCTCGTTGGTAAGTAAGCGTCTGAAGCAGGACTCGCTCTATCGTACCGTGCAGATGGATCAGATGGAGGATAACCTCGAAAACATGCGCCGCAACGTCGTCCTCGTCCGCCAGCGTAAGGACAAGCTCGAAGTACGCTCGGCCATTGATGGCGAATTGGGACTGCTCGACGTGGAGTTAGGTCAGAGCATCAGCCCAGGTCAGAAGATTGGACAATTGAACGACCTCTCGGACTATAAGGTGCAGGCTCAGATTGATGAGCACTACATCGACCGCGTCCGCCAAGGGCTGACAGCCACCTTTACTCGTGGCGACAAGCAGTACCAGCTGCAAGTCCGCAAGGTTTATCCCGAGGTGCGCGAGGGCAAGTTCCGCTGCGACTTCATCTTCCGTGGCGAGCGCCCTGAGAACATCCGCACGGGTCAGACCTACTATATTGATTTGGAGTTAGGTCAGCCCGAGCAGGCCATCATCATTCCTCGCGGCACGTTCTTCCAGACCACTGGCGGCCAATGGATCTTCGTGTTAGACAAGAGCGGACAGAAAGCCTACCGCCGCAACATCCGCATCGGCCGCCAGAACCCGCAGCACTACGAGGTGCTGGAGGGGCTGGAGCCAGGCGAGCGCATCGTCACCAGCGGCTACGAGGCATTCAAAGACAATGAAGTATTAGTAATAAAATAGAAGAACATGAACAGTTATCTGAAATTCTTGAGCCGTCATCGGCTGTTTACCATTATCAATATCGTAGGGCTTTGCCTCTCGATGGTGTTCCTACTGCTGTTAGGTGACCTTATCTACAGGCAGACATCCGTAGAAAGCTACCAAACGCGGGGCGACCGCACCTTTGTCGTGGGCAACGAGGAATACATGATGTCACACTTCCGCGTGGGACAGAAGCTGAAAGACCGCTTCCCTGAGATTGAGGACTGGTGTTCCGTCTCAGGCTATAACATATCACCTATTGTTCGTGGGGAGGAAGTCGATGCCAAGTTACTTGTCGTCGCCCCCAACTTCTTCGAGTTCTTCGACTACCGCCTGCTGACGGGTGACAGGAAGAAGGTGCTCAGCGCCCCAAACCAGATGGTGGTCAGCAAATCCTTCGCCCAGCGCTGCTGGCCCGATGGCGATGCCGTCGGCAAGGAGGTAGTCATTGGCGACGTGAAAGATGAGAAAAGCCATGCCACCTACACCGTCAGTGGCATCATGGACGACTTCGACCGCTCCGTGATTCCCTCAGACTACGAGTGCATCATCAATGTGGAGAACCTGCGCAACATTCACTCCTCGGCCTACGTCGAGACCATGGACAATGCGGCCAGTTGCGTGCTGTACCTGATGCAGCGCGAGGGCTGCGACCTGCGGAGCAAGATCACCGCCATGCGCGACTACCTGAAGACCTGCTTTTGGATCTACAAGATAGAAGCCGTGAAGGAGCTGACGCTCACGCCGCTTTCTACGCTCTACTATGACGCTCGCAACTGTTCGCTGAATATAGACGACCTGAATCACGGCAGCCGCGACATGGCCCGACTCTACGTGATGATTGCCTTGTTTGTACTGGTGTTCGCCATCTTCAACTATGTCAACCTCAGCGTGTCGCTCACCACGGAGCGTTCCAAGGAGATGGCCACGCGGCGACTGCTTGGCTCGCAGCGTTGGCAGGTGGCTGTGCGGCTTATCGGCGAGAGCATCGCCTTCACCGCTGCCACGTTTGCCGTAGCCTACCTCATAGCTCTCGTCTTGCAGGACAAGGCCGTTGAGATGGCCAACTGCCCGATGGACTTGCTGAAGGATACAGGTCTGGTAACCATCGTGGGTTTCGCCGTGGGCATCGTCCTGCTTGGAGCCTTGGCTGGCTTTGTGCCTGCCTCCATCCTCAGCGGCTATGAGCCTATGGATATTGTGAGAGGCACCTTCCGCCGCCGTGTGCGTCAGCACTGGAGCCATGTGCTGATGGTGTTGCAGACCGTTTTCGCCATCGTCATGCTTACCGTCACGCTGCTTTTGGGCAGTGGTATCCGTGACCGTATGAGCCAGCCTTTGGGCTACAACATTGACGATGCACTTGAGATGTGGGGCATCACCCCTCTCAACTACACTCAGCGCCAGACGTTCCGCGACCGCTTGCTGAAACTTCCTGAAGTGGATGCAGTCGGCTTCGGCTACGGCACGCCCCTCAGTATGCTGGAGAACAACACCGTTACTGCCCCCGACGGGACGGTGGTTAGCATGCGGTTCCTGATGGGCGACACCTGTTTCTTCAACATCTTGGACATCCATCCCGAGAAGAGCTATACCGACCCCGTGGGCGGCAACTATGGTAGGGGCGTCAACCGCCAACTGTTGCGGCAGTTCGGCAGGAACGACACGGACACCGAATATGTCATCCAAGGGCAACAGCAGCCGAGTCGAGTCAGTGAACTCTATCCCGATATGGTTTACCAGAGCGTGATGTATGAGGAGGAGCATCCTACACCTTATATCATATTCAAGAGGGATGAATTCGTTCAGGATATGGGCGACTATGGCCCGCCCCGTATGGCCCTTGTCCGCTATCATGGCAATCGCGAGAAAGTAGAGGGGACGATGATGGCTCTGCTGAAAGAACTGACGGGTCACGAGACGGACGAAATCCGTTCACTTCATCAACTCCACCGTAAGTGGTACGAGGACTACGAACGATTCTTGAGTGTGCTAACGGTCTTTACGGTTGTTGCCCTGCTGATAGCCGTCCTCGGCCTGATGGCTATGAACAGTTACTTCGTAGGCCAGCGTCGCCGCGAGATTGCTGTGCGCCGGGTCTTCGGAGCCGATGTCAGCAGCATCACCCTGCGCCTGCTCCGCACGGTGGTCATCCAGTCGCTTGTGGCTGCCGTCATCGCCATCCCCTTGGCTTACTGGCTGGCTCCAAAGGTGGGCAGCATCTCTGGCCTTAGCGTCACGATGCGCCCCCTCCCGCTGCTGCTCTCGCTGCTCATTGTCCTTGCAGTCAATGTCCTCACTGCCGCCTTCCAAGGCTGGCGCGCCGCCACCGAGAATCCCGTCAACAGCATCAAGAACGAGTAGGATTATAAATGTCATAAGATTCTTAGCAAGAAGTTTGTTACTAACAAAAAATATTCATACCTTTGCCGCCAGTTATTGAGCACCTACGCGATGGACAAAGAAACCTACGAGAAACAGAAAGCCTTTGCCGGCGAGAAGATTCCATCGATGCATCGCCGTATGGTGGGGCACGACTATCAGGAACGGCAGATGTACATGATTACGATGGTGACCGAGGACCGCCGTCCTTTGTTAGGGCAGGTTGTGGGAAAGAGTGATGCGCTTCCAGGCACGCCCGACGCGCCGCGCACCGAGCCCACAGAACTGGGGCGGAGCGTGGAGCGGTGCTGGCATGAAATCGCCCTCCGCCATCCGCAAATAGAGGTGCTGGCCTTTCAGCTGATGCCCGACCATTTCCACGGTATCCTCTTTGTGAAGGAGCGCATAGAGAAACCGCTGGGGAAGGTGCTGCTCGGCTTTAAGCAGGGCTGCAACAAGGCCTTCCGCGCCCTCGTTCCGTCTGTTGCGTCTGTTGCTGTATTACAGCAACAAACAGAACAGGCGAAGGATGGCCGCAAGCACGGCCTGCTCTTTGAGCCGAGCTACAACGACAAGCTCCTGCTGCAGAAAGACCAGCTGAAGCGCTGGAACGACTACCTGCGTGACAACCCGCGCCGGCTGCTGATGAAGCGGGAGCACCCCGACCTGTTCCGCGTACAGAGGGGCTTGACCGTTGGAAACATGTCGTTCTCTGCCATAGGCAACCGGTTCCTCCTGCAGCGGCCGGTCTTGTTGCAAGTGCAATGCTCCCGCCGACTGACGGAGGCTGAGATTCAGGAGCGTGTGACTTACTTCACGAAAGCCGCCGCAAGGGGCGCTGTGCTCGTCTCGCCCTCCATCTCGCCGGGCGAGAAGGCTGTGATGCGTGCCGCCTTTGAGCAGGGCTTCCCCCTTATCTATCTGCAGGAGAACTGCTTCACCGACCTGGCCAAACCGGGCGGGCAGCGCATGGAGGCCTGTGCCCGAGGACAGCTGCTCATCCTCGCGCCGTGGGAGCACCACAACGAACGCACAACCATCAGCCGCAACCAATGCCTCTCGCTGAACGACATGGCCCGAGCTCTCTGTTCCGTTTGTTGCTGTACTACAGCAACAGACTAAAACAAGCTGCGGCAAAACGGCAAAACCCACTGAGGGACATAGGATAGGTTGTCAAGGAATCATACACTGAACTGTCTAATTATTAGACAATCTGCTTCCGCCAGGGTGAAAAACCTTGGCGGATTCGTTTTATTGGGGTAACTTTGCATCACAAAACAAATAGAACGTATGAAGAGTTATTTCAGATTTCTCTCGCGCAACATGCTATATCAGGGAAACAGACGTTTTACACTTGATAAACCTTCCCCCCAGTCCCTCCCTAAAGGGCGGGGAGTAGTTACCTGCTTAACAGATATTTAATATAAACAATATGATTAAGTTAGAAAACATTCAGAAGGTGTTCCGCACGGAAGAGGTGGAGACCGTAGCATTGGGCGGCGTATCGCTCGAAGTGAAGAAAGGTGAGTTTGTGGCCATCATGGGGCCTTCGGGCTGTGGCAAGTCTACCTTGCTGAATATCCTGGGCTTGCTCGACAACCCCACCAGCGGCCGGTATTGGCTCGACGGCGAGGACGTGGGCCAGCTCAAGGAGAGCCAGCGCACGAAGGTTCGCAAGGGGCAGATTGGCTTCGTGTTCCAGAGCTTCAACCTCATCGACGAACTGAACGTGGAGGAGAACGTGGAATTGCCGCTGACCTATCTCGGCGTGCCTAAGAAGGAGCGCAAGGCGAGGGTAGAAGAGGTGCTGCGCCGCATGGCCATCACCCACCGTGCCCACCACTTTCCCCAGCAGCTATCAGGCGGTCAGCAGCAGCGTGTGGCCATTGCCCGTGCTGTAGTGATGAACCCCAAGCTGATTCTTGCCGACGAGCCGACAGGTAACCTTGATTCCAAGAACGGCTTGGAGGTGATGCAGCTGTTGACCCAGCTGAACCAGGACGGCACCACCGTGCTGATGGTGACCCACTCCGAACGTGATGCCGGCTTTGCCCAGCGCATCGTCAACATGCTCGACGGGCAGATACTTCCTCAACGTTGACACGCAGTTTGCGTACACATGCGGCTGAAAGGCCAGTTTACCCTATGTAAAGTCGCCTGATGCGTTGGGTTAACGATGGGTTATGTGCTGATAGACTCCTAAATTCTCGAGAGAATTTAGGAGTTTACCGTAGGGTAAGCGGAGGTTTCCCTACGGTAAACCTTCCAATTCTCTCGAGAATTTGTCGGTATGTCCGGCTGTTAGAACCGCTGGGGCCTATCATCAGGTTGAGTTTACCCTACTGTCAATAGAACTAACATGCGTGTCACCCTTTGTGTGGAAAATCATAGTGTAATATTGCGAGAAACGAGTGATGGTGTCAAAGAATCATACGCTAAACCGTCTAATCTTTAGACAAACGGCCTTTGGCGGGTAGAAAATCCTTGGTGGCACTCCGGAAAAGCACTAACTTTGCATTGCCAGAAAAAAAACGGCGCGGGGTGTAGTAAAACGACAAGGACTCGCGTCTAAAGAGTAAAAACAAGTAATTTAAAACCGAACGACAATGAAAAATTTAGTATTTGCAACCCTGATGTGCGCAGCCGCCATGAGCGCCAAAGCACAAGTTATCACCTCCGAAACCGTGAACAACGTCTACGAGGAAGTTATCAACCAGACTGACAGCCGCTTCGTCTTCAATGCAGAGCGCGACGGCAACGGCAGCATTACCGCCCTGAATGTCTATAGTGAGGAAATCCTGAGCAAAGGCGCCGTCAGCCTGACTCCTGAATACCGGTACCAGTATGCGTACAATGCCGACGGCATGCTGAGCAGCCGCATGAAGTACGTCTGGCGTCACGGCGACTGGCAGAGTGCCGAACGGTATGACTATACACTTACGGGCGATTCCTATAACGTGGAGTACAGCCGCTGGAACAATGAAAAGACTCGTTTCGACCAGCCACTCGGCAAGATGACCTACTGGCTGTTGCCCAATGAGTCGGTGGCAAGCGTGGCCTGCTACTACCGTCATCGCGACCATGCTCCTATGGAACTGGAATGGCAGGCATCTGTAGAATCCCAGTCCAATACTCCGGACTATTATTGGGCTAAGAAGTAGGAGTGTAAAAGAATCATACAGCGAACTGTCTAATCTTTAGACAATCTGCATCCGCCAGGGCCACAAGCCTTGGCGGATTCGTTTTTATGACGTAACTTTGCATCAGCAAAAGAAAGACGTACGAGTATGAAGAGTTATTTGAAATTCCTATCGAGAAACAAGCTCTATACGCTTGTCAATGTTGTCGGGCTGAGTTTCTCACTGGCCTTTGTCATCATTATCGGGCTGTATGCCCAAATGGAGTTCGGACGCGACAAGTGGCACGCGAAGGCCGACCGTATCTACAGCATTTGCACTGAAAGCGAGGGCGAAGTGGGCGAATACTGCCACTGGTGCATGCAGGGGCTGCTGCGCAGCCATTTTCCTGAGATGGAGAGCTCGTGTGCCGTCTTGAACCACGATGCCGAACTCACTATAGGCAACCAGGAGAAGAAGATGGTGCAGATGATGGCTGCCGACTCCACGTTCTTCCAGCTGTTTGACTTCCCCCTGACATTAGGCAACCGCCAACATGCACTGAAGCAGTCGAACGCCATCGTCCTCAGCGAGGAGACGGCCCGCCTGCTCTTCGGCAACAGCGACCCGATGGGTAAGAACGTCACGCTGAAAGACTCGCTACAGTTTGTGGTAACAGGCGTGATGCCGCAGCTGAACCACACCTACATGAGGAAATGTGATGTATTGGTGAGTACCGACATGGCTGGCGTGCTGACCGGCAACGGTGACCGCTTCAAGGACGAGACGATGGACAGCTACGGCCAGTGCCGTGTCTATCTGCTGGCACGCGAGGGGTGCGACCTGCGTCAGAAAGAGGCGGCGATTAACGACTTCCTCTCGGAACGTATCTGGCTGTTCAAGAAAGATTCGCCATTTCCAAGCCGTCTGGAGTTGCACCCGCTGAAAGAGATGTACTTCCTGAAACGAGGCGGTGACGACGGCACCAGCAAGGGAGATCATAAACTGTCTTGGTTGCTCACTTTATCCGGACTGGTCATCCTGCTCTTTGCCGTGATGAACTACGTGAACCTGACGATGGCACAAAGCACTTTCCGCATGCGCGAGATGGCCATGCGCCGCCTGCTGGGTTCGCAGCGCAGCGCCGTTATGATGAGGCTCATCGGCGAGAGTGTCGTGCTCTGTCTGCTATCGCTCCTGATAGCGTTGCTATTAGTGCATATAGCCGAGCCATACGTCAACTGGTTAGTGAATAACCACAGCGTCAGTTCGTGGGAGGGCAATATAGCCAGTGGTGACATCGACATCATACAAACTGCCGACCTATTGCGCCCGCAGGCACTCTCGGCCATCGTCGGCTTCACCCTACTGTTGGGCATTGCTGCCGGTTTGGCACCAGCCATTGTCATTTCGTCGGCACACCCCATCGAGGTGGTGCGCGGCACCTTCCGCCGCCACTCGAAGATGTATTTCTCGCGGCTGTTCATCGTTGTGCAGCACGTGTGTACCATTGCCGTCATCGGCGTGACGCTGACGATGTGGCTGCAGGTGCGCCATCTCATCAACGCACCGTTAGGCTGGGACACGGAACGGCTGCTCATCGTGCGTGCTCCCGAAAGGGGCATGATGAAGAAACTCGGCCTGCTGTTCGCTGAGGTACAAAAGATGCCGTGTGTTGAAGCATCAACGGTAGGCTTGGGAAGTCCGTTTACGGGTGGCAGCAACTCTACGAACCAAATAGGAGAAAAGGTTATTTCGTTCCAGACTTTCTGGAACACCCCCGGCTGGCTGAAGATGCTCGACATTCCAGTGCTGGCCGACTACGGTACTACAGGCAAGGACGGTGAGCGAAACTTCGTCACTCGCAAATGCTTAGAGGCTGAAGAACTGCCTGCCGATGCCCGCAGCATGAAGTTCAACGGCGAGCAGCTGCAAATCGACGGCATCATCGATGACTTCTGCTTAGGCGACATCCTCAGCGGCAAAGGCGAGAACATCGTTGTCACGGAAAAGCCCCGAGAATCTGGTTTCGAGATGCTGGTGAAGTATCGTGGCAGTAAGCAGCAGGCTGTGGCGCAGATCAGGGATAGCTATGAGCGCATCTTCGAAATGCCGATGGATACCGACTGCTGTCAGGACAGCGACGACATGCTGCGGCAGATGTTTGTGAGCCAGATACGCATCATGCGTCTGCTGACGGTCTTTGCCGTGGTGGCTCTCGTCGTGTCGATGCTCGGGTTGCTGGCCATGTCCACTTATTACATTCAGCAGCGGCGCAAAGAGGTGGCCGTCCGTAAGGTGTTTGGCTCTTCTAACGGCAAGGTGCTCCGTCGCCTACTCCGTCAGTTCGTGGTCTATGTGGCCGTTGCCTTCGTCGTGGCTGCACCTATTATATATAAATTAGGTGGCGACTGGCTCACGCAGTACAGCTACCGTATCAGTCTCTCGCCCTGGATACCCATAGCCGCAGGCGGTTTCTGCCTCGTCGTCTCTCTGCTGGCTGTATTCGCCCAAAGCTGGTTGGCTGCCAATGAGAATCCGATAAACAACATCAAGACAGAATAGCCATGCTCGACGGCCAGATACTTCCCAAGTAGTGACCGTTACAGTCGGGCTGTGATCAACGTGCGGAACTGCTGGATGCCCTGATGGTTGTTGTCAAGGGCTTCGACCTCGGCCAGATAACGCTCAGCCTTTTCGTAGTCGCCCATGCCGTAGTAGCCGAGGGCAAGCATGTACTTGCAGTGGATGAGGTTCCTGGTGTCGAGTTCGGAGAACCCGTCCTCACGGTTTTCTTCCCAGATGAGCAAATCGGGTAGCGAGACTGCGAAGTAGTCCATCACCTGTTTTCTGAAGATGTGCTGCTTGCCGTAGTTGATGAGCCGGTAGAAGCGTCCGTGAGCCTCGTCGGCACGCCCCAGTTTATACAGGGCCAGTCCCTGATAGAATATCTTGTCGGGTTTGGCATCGTTGTAGTACATGGCGGCTGCGGGTTCCTGGGGACCTTTCGTCGCCTCTTCCCAACAGCTGACGGCTTTGTCTCTCTGTCCGAGTGCATCGTAGGCGACACCGAGCAGATAGTAGAAGTCGTTCTCCTGGGCACCATAGAGTTTACCTTCTCCGAGGTGGTGGGGATATTCGAGACATTCGTTGAGCAGGCTGACAGCCTTGTCGTACTCCTTGGCAACAATGGCCTGCTTAGCCAGTTCCACACGGCATATCTGGTACTGGGCGGGTACTTTGCCCTCGCCACCCTCCCAGGGGTGGAAGATGTGGGCATCGAGCTTCCGCATGGCCTCCTCGTAGCGTCCCACCTCATTGAGCAAGGTAATCTCCTCGAGCACGAGGTCGTCGCGCTGCCGAATCAGTCTCGGGTACTTCTGCAGGAAGTCGAGACGCTCCTGATGCGGACGATGCCGATGCTTGTAGAGCTGGTCGAGCTCCATCAGGTTACGACTGTCTTTCTCGTCAAGGTGGAAGGCTTTCTCCATATATTCCACAGCCTCTTCCTGGCGATTCTGCTTGTTGAAGCGTGCGAGGGCAAGGTTTCGCCATACGGTTGGGAAACTGGGGTCGAGCTTTGCCGAGCGTTCCCAGTTCTCGATGGCGATGTCGTATTGCCGCTTGTCGTAATATAGACAACCGAGGTAATAAGGCGCCTTGGCACCATCGGGATTGGAATCTATGGCACAGGATAATGCCAGCACGTCGTCCAGTCTGTTGGGGAAACAGTAGTCAGCCTTCGTGGCCTCTGCCTTCTCGAAACAGGCCTTTGCCTCGTCCGGCTTTCCCTGCATCGTCTTCACATATCCTATATAGTAATAGGTCATAGGCGATACTGCCTTTTCCTTCTCGGCCATCATCCAGATGTCGACCGCCTCGTTGTAAAGTCCTGCATAAACGTAGTCGAGTGCCAGCTCGTCGTAATTCTGGCAGCTTTTGCGAAGAAGCTGTTTCAGTTCGTTAAGCAGGTCCTTGTCCTTTGTCAGTAGATACTGCTCATAGCGGATGCCGTAGTTGAAGTGGTCCAGCGCCAGCGACTCCTTGATGAGTGCCAGGCGCTCGTTGAGCTCTTTCGAGCTGCCCATCTGCAGGCCGCCCTTCTGCTTGGCCTCTTGCTGGAGCCTCAGTACAGCGGCTTTCAGCGCCCGGTCCTTGTGGTTGCAGCCGTTGAATATCAGGCTGCGGTTCAGCTCGTCGAGAGCATCATCATAGCGCTGCTCGCCTATACTGATGCAGGCCGCCTCGAAATAGCCGGCATCTGCCCAGGCCTTGTTCCACGTTGACTTCCAGAACAGCTCGTAGGCCTCCTGAGGACGATGCTGGTATTTCAGACAGAGCGCGAGATTGAAGATGGCCTCACCGTCGTATGGATTCGGATTGCGCTTCTGCCATATCTTCACGGCCTTCCTCAAATAGCTTTCCGCTTTTTGGAAACGTCCGCGACGCAGATACCACAGCCCCGTCTGGTTAAGGCAGCGCACATCGTTAGGGTCACGGCGCAGAGCTTCCTCATAATAATCGAGGGCACTCCATGTGGCATGACGGTACTGCTCCAGATGGAGTCCCGTAAGATAGAGCTGGTCGTTGGTTTTCGTGTCGGCTGGCGATAGTGCTGCCTCGGCAGCATCGGGGATTGGGCGTATCTCGTCATCCTCCGCCATCCAGCGCAAATTGCCTACCTGCAGAAGCAGGTCGTTCAGCGATGCCCCATTCACGTCTACCGACTGCTCGAAGACCTCCTCGGGCGACAATGTCACAGCTTGACTGTAATACGTCTCTCCTTTTTTGTTGCTTAACTCTATCTTTACGGTCTGCTTCGATGTGGCCAGCACCATGATGCGCACGTCCGTTTCTCCTTCCTTTACTATGTTGAGTATGAAGTCTTTCGAGGCTTGCTTCACAACCCCCAGTTCCCGGTATGGCATGAAGTACTGCACGAACTGTTTCTCTTCGTAAGGCATCAGCCACGAGAAGTCGGGCTGGTTCTCGGTGTACACGCCCGCCATCAGTTCGATGTAGGGGCGGAAGCCTCCCTTCTGGCTTTCTTCAGTAGGGGAGGAGGGGGCTTCGTCCGTCAGGTTACGGTCCCACGCACGTCCGAAGTCGCCGTTGCCCCACGTCCACTGTTTCTTGCCTGGCGAGAAATGATGCGAGGCAACATGGAGCATGCCTCCCTTGGTGTCGTTCTCGTAACCGCCCTCGAAATCGTACTTCGAGTTCACGGCCATATAGCTTGTTGGGACGTAGATGTTCTTATAGTTCGAGATGTCCACACCGGCCGAATAGTCCATCTTGTAATAGGTTCCCGTAGCAATGGGGAAACTCGACACGGCGCGCTTGCCATGATCGAACACGGCATTCACGTCGGGTGGGAACACACTCTGGTAGGCATCGTTCACCTCTACCGCAGGATTTGCCCACCATAGAAAGGTCTGCGGCAGGTTCGTGCGGTTCGACACCTTGCCCTGAATCTCCAGACAGGCACATCCGGGACGCAGCGTAAAGCCCGCCATCCCCTTCTGATGGAACATCCGCTCCATCTCGTTGACCCATACTGTCACGGAGCCATCTTCATTCTCCACGATGGTGGAATCCACAGGCAGATAGGTGCTGGGACGATGGTGCTGGGGCCAGTTGAACTCGATGCCGCCCGAAATCCAAGGTCCTGCAAGGCCGACCAACGCAGGTTTGATGACGTGGTTGTAATACACGAAGTGACGCTGCTTGATTTTGTCATACGCCATCTGGATGCGTCCGCCCAGCTCTGGCAGTATCATCACCTTGATATACTCATTCTCGAGATAGATGGCTTTCCACTGCTTCTCGGTCTTCTCATCGCTGATTGACTCGATGACGGGATAGGGATAGACCACACCGCTTGAGCCCTGGTAGACTCGTTTCTCGATGAACATCGGGTTCTTCTCGGGCTTCCCTGTTTCGTATGTCGGGATAGTTACAATTTCCCTCCAGGCTTTTACTGACATTATAGTATGCTTTATTGGATGATTAATTCTTTTTCTAATTGCTCCAGCGTCTTACCCTTGGTCTCAGGACAGTTGCGGTAGAGGAAGATGAACGCGCAGATGCAGATGCAGCTGTAAATCCAGAACGTACCGCTGCTGCCCAAAGCCGCATTCATCGACGGGAACGAGAAAGTGAGCGTGCAACAACCCACCCACAGGGCAAACGTACACGTAGCCATCGCGACACCACGCACACGGTGGGGGAATATCTCGGCCAGCAACGTCCAGGTGACAGGCCCCAGCGTCATGGCATAGACCGAGATGGCTGCTACCACGAGAGCCACCATCAGTACGCCCGTCATGCCCATGAAGTAGCAGGTGCCCAGCACCAGATAAATTAGTCCCAGACCGCCTGCGCCCAGCAGCATCAGCGTTCTGCGTCCCCACTTCTCGATGGTGTAGAGGGCGACGAAAGTGAAGAGCACGTTGGCAATACCGGTGATGACGATGTTGATGAACATACCGTCGACATTGAATCCAGCTCCCACAAATATTTCCTGAGCATAGTTGAAGATGACGTTCGTGCCGCACCACTGCTGGAACACGGCAATGATGAGGCCGAGCATGAGGACTCGACGATAGCGGGGCTCCCCAAGGCGTGACTCAACACTCCCTCCTTGACGAGGAGTTAGGTTTGCCTTCATCTTCAGATAAACCGGCGACTCGGGTATGAAGAAACTCATCAGCAGAAAGAGTCCTGCCGGCAGCGTCTCGGCCCAGAACATCCAGCGCCAGCCCCATTCCACGTTCCACGCCTGACTCTCGGCCACCGTCGTGTCGCGTGCCAGCAGCATATTCACAATCTGCGCCGCCAGGATACCCAGCACGATGGTCATCTGGTTGAGACTCACCATGCGTCCGCGAATCTCAGCCGGACTCACCTCGGCAATATACATGGGCGACAGGGCTGACGCCACGCCGATGCCCACGCCACCGATGAAACGGGCTATATTAAACAAGGTGAAATCGTTGAACAGTCCTGTGGCGACAGCCGACACCGTGAACAGCACGGCACTCACCATCAGCAGCGGCTTACGCCCCCACCGGTCGGCGGCGGCTCCGGCCACCATCGCCCCCACCAGACAGCCCACCAAGGCTGTAGTCATTGCCACACCCTGCATCAACGGTGCCCCGGTAATGCCGAAATACAATTCATAAAATGGCTTTGCGCCACCAATCACCACCCAGTCGTAACCGAAGAGCAGTCCCCCCATCGCTGACACGGAGCAGATGAAGTAGATAAATGCTTTGTTAAGTTCTACCATATATGTTCATGCAAAGGTAGAGAAAATGATTCTATCCACCAAACAAAAGAAAAACTTTTTGTTCGTGCTTGCATTGTTTAACAATCCGCATAGAAAGAAGTAACATTTGTTAAATCACCCTCATTTTACTGTTACTAAAGAATGTGAAAACTATCAAAAAATGCAGGTGGTGGTGCAGTCTTTTTCCCTGTTGTAGGTCTATATAAATAGAGACGTTGTGCTGACGATGGAGATAACACGGCTGATAGAACGTTGCAGACAGGGGGACGCGGATGCCCTCGGAGAACTGTATAAGGCATACGCCCAGCAGATGAGGGGCGTGTGCCGACGCTATATTAGCGACGAGCAGACCCTGGACGATGTGCTGCACGACGCTTTCGTGATTATCTTCACTTCGTTTGACAAGCTGCGCGATGTGCGGAGGGCTGAGGCATGGATGACGGCCATCACGAGGAACGTGGCATCCAAGTGCAAGGAACGGCAGGTAGCGGTGACGATGGTGCCTTTGGAGGAGGCCGAGACTGTGTCGCAGCATACAGAACAGGCCGATGTGAGGGGTGTGCCGCTGAGTGAGGTGGTGAGAATGATTGACCGTCTGCCCGAAGGCTACGGGAAGGTGTTCCGGCTTTCGGTGTTCGAGGGCATGTCGCACAAGGAAATTGCCGACATGCTGGGCATTGAGCCACATTCGTCTTCTTCGCAACTGGCGCGGGCAAAGAAGATGCTCCGAAAGATGATGCAGCAGTATTGGGTGGCGGGGCTTCTGTTGCTACTTGTTCCTGTCACGTTCTTCCTGCTCAGGAAAGGAGATACTGCGGTCAAGGATGGAAAGCCAGTTGTGGCGAAGCAGAAAGATACGCCGAAAGAATTGCAGATAGACCTTCGGCAAAAGCCAGTGATAGTAGATTTGCCTGTGCATCGTACTGATTCCGTCATGTCTGACACCTTGTCTAATATAATAGCGCAGGAGCAGATAGTCCCTGACACCATTTCGACCGACACGACCGAGACGATGCGCAAGGTGGAGCTGCCGCATTACGACATTGCCGACTTGTTGCCCGAAAAGCCAACCATCAGCACTAATAACGATAAGAAATGGTCGTTGCAGCTGGCATACGCAGGGCAGCTTGGCGAGCAGAACCGCTATAACCAGCCGTTCAGCTATAAGCCCACACCGTCAGCTACACAATCTCTGCCAGGGCCATCTCCAAGCCCGACAATCCCGAGCAGCATTGACAACTGGACGGACTATGCCGTCTATCTGGCCAACAATCCCGATGCCGTGAGCGACAAGACCCGTAGCGCCATCATGCGCATCGCCCTGAACAACGCCAACCGCCCAGGTGAGGACAAGATTCTGCGCACGGCCCATCATCAGATGCCTGTAACATGGTCGCTGGCATTGAAGTATAGATTGAATCATCGCTTCGGGTTGGAATCAGGTCTCAGTTACAGCCGCCTGAACTCAGACTTTGAGATGGGAACAGATGGTAATACCATCAGCGAGCAGCAGACCATCCACTACCTTGGCATCCCCGTGAAGGGTATATATAATATGTATGGCGGAAAACGGTGGAGCATCTACGGCAGTCTCGGCCTGACAACAGAAATCCCAGTCCGCTCTACCCTCCACTCAGACTTCTATGTGAATGGTCAGTATGAGGCCAGTGACAAGACTACCATCCACGCACCGTGGCAGCTCTCTACCACCTTCGGCCTTGGCCTGCAATATCACCTGACGCCCAACGTCGGTTTCTTCGTGGAGCCAAGCCTGCAATACTATGTCCCGACGAATAGCGACATCGAGACCTACCGCACGGAGCATCCTTTCAGCTTCTCTTTGCCATTAGGCATCAGATTTACGTGGTAGCCGTGCAGTCTTTTCGCCGTAGAAAGGACAATATAAATAGAACGACATTCGTTTAATTTAATAAAGAAGAACATGAAACATTACAAACTCTTCGCTTGGATGATGGCGATAGCCATTGCCAGCACAACGATGACTGCCTGCAGTCTTGACAGTAACGAATCCGAGAAGCCATTTACCACGTGCCCAACATCGGAAACCACGTTCTATGCCTGTGGTATCAGTGAGTCAGTAACGCGCTCTATCGGTGATACGCGGGATGTCCTTTTTACCGAGGATGATATTGAATGGTTCAACATCACCACACGTGAAATCAAGTTCCGCGACACGATGGCGCCACTACGTGAACAAATTCCATTGCTTGCTGGGGTTGACTTCTATCTTGGTGGCGAACACCTCTTTTCTGGTGGAGTTACCCATGTTGGTCTCATCTGTAGCCAAGTGTTCGAAGACCTTGTGCTCTGCTGTGGAAAGATTGACGGCGAGATTATCGACGATGGTCACTACTATCTCTACGACTGCTATCCCCTCCAATTCATCGACACCGACGAAGTGAAGGCAAACATCAAGAAGCGTGCCGGACAATGGGAGTTGTTCACTTACTATCTGGAAAGTAAGGGGAAACTGAGGAAATAATCACTCACCCCAAGCAGTCATTGGTTGCAGTTTCAGACTTTATAAGTAGAAACCGCAACCAATTTTTATGTATTCAATTTATGATTATGCCTACAATGGGCTACTCTATCTGAACAACATTGTGCGACCACGCCACAAACGGCTGTCGCAGCTGATGATTTACTCAACTACGGCTTGTCAGTCGCGCTGTAAGCATTGTAATATCTGGCAGAAGCCAGTGGAACACCTATCGCTCGATGACATCAAGAGAGTCATGCAGAGCCGGTGCGTGACCAAGCGGACGACTGTGGGGCTGGAGGGCGGCGAGTTCATCCTGCACCCGCAGGCTGCGGAAATTATGGCGTGGTTCCGCAAGCATCACCCGAACTACACGCTATTGTCTAATTGTCTTGCACCCCATCGGGTTATAGATGCCGTCCGTCTCTATCAGCCTCGGCATCTGTACGTTTCTCTCGACGGGGCCCCCGAGACTTATCAACGGATGCGAGGCCGTGACGGCTATGACCGAGTGATTCAGGTGGTTGAGACGCTGAAGGGCGAGGTGCCGCTGTCGCTGATGTTCTGCCTTTCTCCTTGGAACAACTTCGATGATATGACCTTTGTCATTGACATTGCCAAGCAATATAATGTAGACGTGCGTATAGGCATCTACGGTACAATGGCCTTCTTTGACACAACCAGCGAATTGCTGACGGCATCAGGCTTTGTGAAGCAAATTCCTCAGAACATTCACGAAACACAGGAAAACTTCGATTTTGTAGCCCTCTACGACCAATGGCGCAATGGTAACCTTCGCCTGCGCTGTCAGAGCATCATGAGTAGCCTTGTCATCCACAGCAACGGCAATGTACCGCTTTGCCAAAACCTTGATGCTGTACTCGGCAATATCCACCACCAGTCACTCGATGAGATTTTCAATAGTCGGCAGTCATGCCAGACACAATGTCGGTACTCTAAGGATTGCAACGGCTGCTGGATTAACTTCCATCGCAAGTACGACATCATCCTCCTTCGCAACATGGAACGACTTCTGCCCAAGCGGCTCATAGAAATGTTCTATGGTCCATACCGGTGGACGGATAATCCACGTACAACATATCGCCAATATTTTAAGACTTTATGATACAGCAATTGATAGACCGATACAAACGCCTCCGTGCAGAGCGTTTCCTCGCCCAAACGTACCAGTGCCCATACGCCTTCATCGGCATGGGCCAGCACTCGCTGACCAATCTTTATCCTGTGCTTCACTACCTGGGTGTACCGCTGAAGTATATCTGCGTCACCTCGGAAAGTAAAGCTATGCTCATAGAGAAAAAATACAGAATAAAGGCAACAACCTCGCTCGACATGATAATGAATGATGATGAAGTGAAAGGTGTATTCCTTTCTGCTTCACCCTCTGCCCATTTCTCCCTTGCCTCGCAAGTCTTGAAAAGCGGCAAGTCATTATTCATAGAGAAACCACCTTGTCAGTCACTACAGGAACTTGATGCCCTCATAGACCAGCAGCGACTTTATGGCTCACCTGTCGCCATGATTGGCTTACAGAAACGTTATGCCCCCGCCGTGCAAATCCTTCTAAAGCGCCTGCGCAAAGAGCATCTTATCAGTTATGGTCTACATTTTCTCACTGGCAACTATCCAGAGGGTAATGCCCTGATTGATTTGTTCATACATCCCCTTGACCTTGTCACCTTTCTTTTTGGCAAGCCTGAAATCATTGCCTGTCAGCAGGTCGCCCCAGCATCCTACATTCTCATGTTCCAGCATCCCCACATCGTCGGCACCCTCGAACTTTCCACCTCCTACACATGGACAACAGCCGAGGAATCCCTCAAAGTCTGCACTTCGTCTGGGGTTTATCGCCTCTCGCAAATGGAAGAATTGACTTTCGAGTCAAAGTCATCCACCATCCTCGGCATCCCCATTGATAAAGTGCACAAGTATAACAAATCCATTGAACACCTTTATGTCCGCAACAACTTTATCCCTATACTCCCTAATAACCAAGTCTATACGCAAGGCTTCTTCAATGAACTGCAAGCTTTCGTTAACGCTGTGGAAGGACGTAAAGAAAATATTTTCTCATCTATTGAAGCAACAAGAGAAACCTATCGGTTAATAGAAAAGCTAAGGTTAGCCTACTTTGCGAATAGGCTTGACGATGATTCCACCATTGATGATGGATTCGTTTCTTGACGCACCACTCTCTGTATCCGAATGATGTCTTGCACATTGCTGATGATACTCATCATGCCAAGAGTCATCACCAAAGCGAGGGCTGTGGCGGCAATAGGACGGGAATTCTCGGCAAACCAGATAAAGAAACTTGTCTGTAAGTGGAAAGTGAAGAGTGGCACATCGGTGGGCGTGGAGAGAATGAAGGCCATAGTGATGGCTCCGCTAACGATGCCGACCACGAAGGCAGCAACCATCGCCATCTTATAGCGGCGGATAGCGGCCTTCTGATGCTGACGGATGAACTCGACGGCATCCAGTCGCTTGGTTAGGTTGGCCATAAACGCGTCGTGGTCATCAAAGTGGGGCTTCTGGGTGAGGAAAAGTTCCTCAAGTGCTTTGTCTTTTATCATATCTTCAGTATTTCTCTTAATTTGTCACGACCGCGCGAGAGCTGTTTCTTCACAGCATCCTCCGAGGTCTCGGTAATGGCTGCAATCTCCTTGATGTCGTAGCCGCTGAGGTAGTAGAGCGTGATGGATGAGCGCTCCTTGGGTGGCAAAGTCCTCAGGGCGAGGTAGAGGTCTTGGTGCTCAAAAACATCGTCGGCGGTTCTGGGGCTGACAAGCGTCCGTGCATCATCGAGGTTTTCCGTTGTGATGTGACCCGCCTTGTGGTTGAGAAACGTATTGTAGGCTATTTTGAAGAGCCACGAACGGAAGCGGCCTTTGTCTTGATACCCTGCTGACGAGAGGTAAGCCTTGACCAGCGCATCTTGTGCCAAATCATCTGCGTTGCTCTTGTTGCCACAGCAGAGGGCGAGCAAGAAACTGCGGAGGGCTTCCTGCTCACGCTCTACATGGGCTATGAATGCTTCGCGTGTCACGGCTGTAGTGCAGTTACTCGTTTCTCCTCAGCCTCTATTTCTTTGGCAAGCATCTTCTTGCTCAGGCGATAGTTGACAAGGAAGGCGATACCGACGGCAAAAAGGATGCCACCTGTGAAGTATATACGAATAAGGTCGTCAGGGTTCATCCCACCCCTGTAGTCAATCAATAATCCATAAACTAAGAAGCTAATACCAAGCAGTCCGAGAATGCTTCCCCACAACAGCTTCGAGAGCAGTTTCTCTTTAAGCAGTTTTTGTCTTGGCGAAATCTTCTCCATGAGTTCCTTGATGTCCATGTCGGGGTTCTTCTCAATGGCGGCCAGTACAATTTGTGTCCGCTGGTTGGTCTTGTTCATGCTCTCACGGATAGTAAACCATACGACCATGATGGGGAGCAGGCATCCACAGCCGAGAGATACCAAAATTGGAACTAAATAATTCATGTTTTTTTCTGTTTTTATTGTTAAACTTCTGTTTTCTTGAACCGATTCATATATATAACAGTTCAGAAGAGCAAAAGGTGACGTCGGTATAAAAAAATAATAGCGGCAAAGGAAAATGCTCCTTTGTCGCCTTTGGTCGGGATGAGGCGCCAACATGTATTGAGACTGAAATTTATCATTTTTGTTATACTTTTACATAAATGCCTGAATTACAAGAGAAATAGAAATTAATCAATATAAGCATAATGATAATTTGATATAAATCAATTTATAATATCACGCCAAAAACACGCCAAAAATTAAGTGTTAAAATCATAATTCTTTCCTCATTTTTTTATACTTTTGCACCGCAAACGCCAAAAGCATGCGGTGGAGTGGCTCTCTGCCAATTACGGCGCAAAGATAATGATATTGTACTAAACGACCAAATATATGGTCGCTTTTTACGGAAATTTAAAAATGTTAGGTCAAAATGGCTCAGATAGAATTAAGATTGTCGAGTAAGGTACAGAAGGAAACAAAAATGTGTGAGGTGCTTATACGTTTCTTTCAGGGAACAAAGTTCAACACACGGGCAAAGAGTGGTATCTTCATTTCTCCTGAATACTTTGAATACTATATCGACAGGGCAAAGACGGAGAAGAATGATGTCAAGGTGCCTGCTAATCTCGCTACTGTCACTCAGGAGAAGGCAGATAAGAACAACTATGTCCTCAGGCAGAGCGGACTGATAGTTATCAAGCAGCGTTTGGAAACGCCTGATGTAAAATACCATCGTGAGCAGGCTAACCGGCTTGATGAACTCAAGAAGACTATCATCGAAACCTATGAAAGCAATAGGGACGAAAATGTCACAAGCGAATGGCTTCAACTTGTCTGCGATAAGTTCGTTAACCCAGACAAGTTTATCGTTAGAGCAAAGGAACAGAAGTCTTTCTATGTGCTTGCTGAGGAGTATATCGCCAAGCGAAAGATCTCCTATGCCCATGCCAAGGTGTTTCGTGTCCTGATGCGTGAGGTGGCAAGGTTCGAGGGCTATCTTCGTGCAAAGGAGCCCGGTTACCAGAACTTCGTTTTCGACATCAACACCGTCACACGAAAGGACATCGAAAACTTCATCGAATATCTTCGTCATGAATACAGCCTGTCTCAGGAGAATCCTGATTTATATAAGCAGTTGCTGACGGAATATCCTGCCAGCGTCACGAAAGGCAACTGCAAGTTGGAGGATCGTGGTGAGAACACTGTCATCAAAGCCGCCAAGCGATTAAAGTCACTGTTCCTGTGGTTCTATGAGGAAGAGTATACCAGGAACAGACCGTTCGACGGCATCAATATCGGTACGGAGAAGGTGGGTACACCTTATTATATAACTATAGAGGAGAGAAATACCATAGCAGAGACAGATCTTGCTGCAGCTTATGATGCTATGTCGGAGGAAGACAGAAAGGGGATCAGCAAGATTCATCTTCCTGAATATGGCGTACAGAGGGACATCTTCATATTCCAATGTTTCATTGGTTGTCGTGTGGGCGACCTCCTGAATCTCACGCCAGGCAATATCGTTGATGGAATCCTGACTTATACCCCACACAAGACAAAGGACAATGGCGACCAGGCTGTTCAGGCTCGTGTGCCACTCCACCCTAAAGCCATGGAACTGGTGAAGAAGTATGAAGGCGTCAGCAAACAGGGTATGCTCTTCCCATTCATCAGTGCTCAGAAATATAACGACTCCATCAAGAAGGTCTTTAAAATGGCTGGTATAACCAGGAATGTTATCATCCGCAATGCCCGCACGGGAGAGAATGAGCTGGTTCCCATTGATACCGTGGCATCGAGCCACCTTGCGCGACGCACATTCATCGGCAATGCTTATTTCAAAGTCAGCGATCCAAATCTGATTGGCAAGATGAGTGGCCACGTTGACGGAAGTAGGGCGTTCAAGCGATACCGCAACATCGAGGATGAAACTTTGAAGAGCGTTATTAACTTAATTGGCTAAATTTGCCCCAAAGGAATATAAAGTAGTATTATAATAAGGTAGGATTATAATAAAAAACGCGCAAAAGTATATCATTTTAGACAAATTATTTGGATATTTGACAAAAAAGATATAATTTTGCAGCCAAAACAGAGAATTTATGACAGCGACAGAGGCGATATTGAACTATGCAACCATGCAAGGAAGGACTTTCCATCGGAAAGACCTTCTGCTTGATGTCGCTCGTCGGAAAGAGGATATCAGGGTAGAGGCCATTGATTTGCAAATCAATCGTCTTATTGCTTCTGGGATGCTGCGTCGAGTAGGACATGGGGAATATGAACTAACCGACAACAGCTTGCCGGAGTTCGTCTATCGGCCATCAGAAGCTGAGAAAGAAATCTATGGCAAACTCAAACGGCAATTTCCATTTCTCGATTTCTGCATCTGGAGTCCGAAGGTGCTGGCTTCATTCATGCTCCATGTTCCAAATATAGGCTATACCTTTGTTGATGTCGAAAAGGACGGTATGGAGTCAGTCTTTAACGCCTTACAGGGAATGGAGCTAAACAGAAACATTCTCCTTTCGCCGTCACTCATGGACTGCGACCGTTATCTGACGGGCACGGATGCTATTGTCGTCCGTCAGCTGATAGGTCAGTCGCCGTTGACGGAAGTCGATGGTTGCACCGTACCACGTATCGAGAAAATCATGGTTGATGCCATTGGCGACAATGAACTCTTTTTCGCCAGTGGCTCAGAGATATATAATATATTTGAATACGCGCGTGAAAGGAACCATGTCAACATGAGCAAACTATTGAGATACGCCTCTCGCCGTAACCGTAAAACAAAAGTAGAACAAATCATAAACAGCATAGACAATGATAAATCCAAGAAGCAGATCCCTTGAATGGATAACGGAGGTAGCTCAGAAGATGGGTGTTCGCGATAAGGCATTAATGGAGAAAACCATCCGGGCTTTCTCGTTGTTAGAGGCTCTGGCCCGTTCTGGCTGTCCTTTCCTTTTCAAAGGCGGTAGTTCATTGATGCTTCACCTGAATACCAGCAAACGTCTGTCCATAGATATAGATATTATCTGCCCACCAGGCACCGTCATCGAGGATTACCTCGGCAAATATGCTGAGGAATACGGATTTGGTAAAGTGGAACTGGTTGAGCGAATCTCGCGCACCGATGTTCCCAAAAAGCATGCCAAATTCTACTATGAGGTGAGCTATCCCGGCAATGGCGGTCAAGATAAGATCTTGCTCGACGTTCTCTTTGAGGAAACGCACTACTCCAAAGTTGTTTCTCTACCCATCCAAAGCCCGCTACTACTTACCGAGGAACCTCTGGTTATGGTAAACCTCCCAAGTCACGAAGATTTGCTTGGCGATAAACTGACAGCTTTTGCTCCTCACACTACAGGCATTCCATTCTTCAAAGGTGAGAAGAAGTGTACGATGGAGATTATCAAACAACTCTTTGATGTGGCATCATTGTTTGACATCACTGAAAACCTCTCTGTCACGAGGAGCACCTTCACGAAGTTTGCTGTCATTGAATTAGAGTATCGTCACCTGCCGACAGACAACATCCAGCAGGTTCTTGATGACATCTACCATACCGCTCTATGCATAAGTATGCGTGGCGTGGAGAGTCCTGACGAATTCAAGTTGTTGCAGGATGGCATCATCCGTATTGGGAACTTCATTCACAGCGAGAAATATACCCTCGACTCTGCCATCATCAATGCCGCCAAAGCCGCTTATCTCAGCAAGCTTTTGGAATACGACATAAATGAGGTGCATCATTATGACCCTGACAAATTGGGCGATTTGGCGGCACAAACCATTCAGCAGCCGCTTCCCACAAAGCTAAACAAACTAAAGAAGACCCATCCAGAGGCCTTCTTCTATTGGAATGCAATACAGTCTGTTCTATAAGCGGTATTCCTAAGTTCCTTATTTCTTGTTCTGATCCTTAGGGGTAACTGTAATCTTGATGATACGTTCTTCCTCAGGCAGTTCCAGTTGCTGCATGAGGAACTTTTTGTATTGTTCTGATGTGAATTGCATTTGATAAATTGGTTGTATTGGGGTCATTTTACTTTGTATTTCCTCAATGAGATCTGCGGCAGATGTCGCTTTTTTAACAACGCAGAACTCTTCAAAGAAATTGTATTTTAGCAGGTTGGATATGACGACTAGTTTGCCCGTATCTAAATCTGCTCTTTTCAATAATCGGCTCACTTCGGGTTGCTTTACTCCTAATTGATGGGCAAACTCGGATTGGGTCATTTTTGATTCTTTCAACTGCCTTTCGATAGACGAACCTATGTGAACAGTTGGCCATCGACGGCCCTCTTCACCTGAATGGCCGTCTTCCCGTCCACAGAATTCTTCAAAGAAATTGTAGTCCAGCTTTTCGCATATAACTTGAAGCTTGGAAGTGTCCATCGTTTCTTTTTTCAGGATTCTGCTTGCATTTGACTGAGGCATTTGCATCCTTCTGGCAAATTCTGCCTTTGATATGTGCATTGTTTCCATTCGGCTCTCGATAAGGGAACCGATATTGATATCTACGGGAAAATTGCCACTTATAACCATAATATAGTTAAATAAACTTAATTTGAATACCAAAAACTTGTCAGTTATGGTATATTTGATTAACTTTGCACTCGAATTTGAGAATCATTCTCAGGATTAAGCGCTGAATTTCGGTGCAAATATAATAAAATAATTCGAATATAACAAATTTAATAATAAAAAATATATGAGAACTGATAATTTAATTGAAAAGTCTACAATGACTTCAGGAGTGGCAGATAACAATTCTGCTTTGTTCGCTGATTTGTATGCAAATCGGCTGGTGTCTCAAATTAAGAATTCTGGTGATCGCATCGATTTGACCTTTACGGGCGAAGGTGCTTTGGCGTTTGCAAGAGCACTTGTGAAGTACGTTGATGAAAGGGAACCAAGAGTCGTGCAACAGGAGGAAGAGGATTCCCTCATGCCTAAGCAGGAGGTGATGTCGAAGCTTGGTGTAACACATGCGACGCTTTGGAATTGGGCGAACAAGAACTACCTCGTACCAGTAAAAGTTGGTCGGAAAGTGTTTTATCACAAGGCTGACATTGACCGTCTTTGTGAAAGCAAGAAGTAAGAGTAATGTCCTCATTGTGAGGGCTATACTCGTAATAACATAATATAAAATCATAATTCAAATATATTATATAAGATGAGTAAAGTTGTACTGTTTTCGAATATCAAGGGTGGTGTTGGTAAGACCACGTTATGCGCCCATTTTTCTGAGTACCTGAACGAAAAGGGCATGTCGGTGAGTGCTGCGGATGCAGATATCCAGGCATCGTTGACCAGACACCGCGAGCGTGAGATAGAAGCAGACCCGGAACATGCTGTATCATGGGAGATCGTAAAGCTCAATACACTCGATGCCGGCAAGTTGAAGGCTGACATGAAGAAGCTTCGACAGAAAGATGGCATCGTGGTGATTGACTGTCCGGGTAACCTCAACGACAACAACCTCGCCATCATCTACTCACAGGCTGACCTTATCGTGGTTCCAATGGCCTACGATGTTGACACCATCGACGCGACGGGCATCTTTGTTTCCGTCATCGGCAAGATGACATCTGCCCGTCTGGTGTTCCTGCCTAACCGCATCAACACTACGGAAGGCAAGGCGCATGAGAAGGAGATGCGCGAAGAGACCATTTCCATTCTTGGCAAACTCGGTACTGTCACGCCGAGAATCAAGCAGAGCGTAGTCATCAAGCGATACTCCACCCTCTATCCGCTCGACAAATACCAGTACGCTGCCGTTGAGCATGCTTTCGACCGAATCATAGAAGAAATCAATAAGTTGTAAGAGTTATGACAAAGAAAGAGAATAAACCAGTTAACCCATTCTTCTCAAAGAGTGGTGGGGACATCAGTCTGGCAGAAAGTGTAATGTCAGTTGTTGCTGATAGCTCGGCACACGCAGAGCCTCTTGAAGGCACTGTGAATAGTGGTAACGAAGGAAACTACAGCAAGGCCAGGGAGTGGAAGAAGTTCATGACGCTGCTCGACGACTATACAGGCGTGAAGGGGCAAGGTGCTGCCGTCTGGATTCCCACCGAGGTGAAGAAGCAGATAGAATTCATCCGCGCTAATGCAAAGGCGAACATCCCCATCCGTGCCATTGCCGCAGCGATGATTATGGCCTTTATAGCCGAGCACCGCAGGGAGTTGCAGGGTCTATAGCCTCTCAGCCCCGTTATATACTTATATTATACGATTATATAATACAATTATTGAACATGATTGATAAGAAATACATTGATTTGATCCTCGACACGGTGGATCTTCAGGAGGTGGTCTCAGACTATGGGATTGCGTTGAAGGTGAAAGGTCATCGTGCCTGGGGATGCTGCCCATTCCACAACGAGAAGACCGCTTCGTTCTGCGTCGATACCGCCAAGAACCTTTGGTTCTGCCACGGTGCCTGTCATGAGGGCGGCAACGTGATTACCTTCGTCATGAAGATGGAGAACCTGCCCTTTCCTCTTGCCGTCAGGAAGCTGCTGAAGGAAAAGAAGAACATCTCGCTGACTGAAAATGAACTCCAGTCCACGCCGGAGGAAGAGGAGAAATACAAGAAGAAGGAGTCCATGCGCATCATCAACGCGAAGTTGTGCGCTTTCTTCTTCGAGGAGATTCAGAAGGACACGCCCGTCGCCAAGTTGGCGAGGGAATACATGCTTGGCCGCTGGAATGAGGAATACTGCCATGAGCAGCAGATAGGCTTCGCTCCTGACGACTGGACATCAGTGGTCGATTTCGCTACCAAGGCAGGACTGAGCCTTGACCTGATGCAGGAGATGGGCATCCTGAAGATGAGCGAGAAGACCGCCAAGCTGTACTGCGTCTATAAGAACCGCCTCATGATTCCTATCCGCGACCGCTATTCCAATATCGAGGGCTTCACGGCAAGAGCTTTGGATGACAAGGCAGAGCGCAAGTACATCAACTCTTCTGACAGCATTCTCTACAACAAGTCTGAGTCCATCTTTGGCATAGATGCAGCCGTCAAAGCCGCACGACAGGAAGAAAAACTCTATCTGGTGGAGGGTGGCCCCGATGTGGTCAAGCTCCAGTCTCTTGGCATTCATAATACTATTGCCTCGTTAGGTGCAGGATGGACGAAGGAACAGTTCCAGATGCTGAAGGACTACCGCTTGAAGAGTTGTACGCTCTGCTTCATTCCCGATTCTGACCTGCCGAAAGAAGGCGAGACCTTGGGCGCAGGATTCAAGAACGTGCTGCGAAACGGCGCCATCGCCATACTGCAGGGCTTTACGGTCAGCGTGAAAGAGATTCCCAACGACATTCATGCAGAACATGCGAAGAAGCTCGACCCGGATGAGTTCATCAACGACAGATCTGACCTCTCAGGACTACAGGAAAAGGAGTTCATCGTCTGGTTCTTCTCCAAGAAACTGAATAAGGAGGGTACGACAGAAGAGAAACAGAAGGTGGTGGAGGAAGTCTGCGACTTGCTCCTTCATATCAAGAATGAGGATGTGAAGGAACAGTACATCACCCAACTCTCCAAGATTGACGGCTCCAAGGCCTTGTGGCATCAGGCTCTCAACTCTGCCAAGGTTCGTGAACAGCAGCGTCGTTCCGAGAAGAACAAGGAAAGCGGTATCGACATGCTCCGTTCCTTTGGCTTCACGGTGCAGCATGGTTGCTACTATGGCTGTGACAAGCATGGCGACGAGGTGCAGCTGTCAAACTTTACCTTGAAACCGTTGTACCACATCAAAGATGATATTCAGCCTGTGCGACTGTTTGAAATCAACAACACAGACCCGTCAACTCCTCCTGAAATCATAGAGTTGGATATGGAAGCGATAACCTCGGCAAAGACATTCAGAAAGAAGCTGCTGGGTATCGGCAATTACACTTGGCTGGCTGGCGAGGAAGCCTTGATCCAACTGCAGAGATACCTGGCACAGGTGACGGAGACAGCCGTTGAAATCAAACAACTGGGCTGGCAGAAACAGGGCTTCTACTGCTTTTGTAATGGCGCATACGAGGATGGAGAGTGGCATGAGGTCGATGGTTATGGTATTGTAAGGCTGAACTCAGGCAACTACTATCTCCCTGCCATGTCGAGCATCTACAGGAATAGTGTGGAGTTGTTTGCCAACGAGAGAAAGTTCCGCCACAAGCCTCATACCAACATTTCACTCCACGACTATTTCCAGAAGATGGTGCAGGTTCATGGCGACAATGCGATGGTGGGCCTTTGCTTCTATATGGCGACGCTTTTCCGCGACATTGTAAGAACCAAGGCACGCTGTTTCCCCATCCTTGACCTCTTCGGGCCAAAGGGTTCCGGTAAGACCGAACTGGGTCATTCGCTCATGTCATTCTTCATCAGCGAGAACGACCCTCAGAGCATCGTTTCCGACTCTCTTCCTGCACTGTCTGATGCGGTGTCGAGCTATAGCAATGCACTCGTCCAGATTGATGAGTATTCCAACAACATCGACATCAAGAGGATTGAGTGGCTGAAAGGCTTGTGGGCTGGTATCGGTAGGAGCAAGATGAATCTCGACAAGAAAGAGCGTGAACAGGCCAGGGTGGATAGTGGGGTGATCATCACTGGTCAAGAGATGCCCACTGCTGACATTGCACTATTCACCCGCCTGATCTATCTGACCTATGACCGGCAGCACCACACCCAGGAAGAGCGCGAACGCTGGAAAGATCTGGTTCACTACCGCCTGATGGGTGCCACGCATATCACTTTGGAAATCCTGTCACACCGCGACAAGTTCGAAGCCTGTTTCGATGAAGCATGGAAGAAGGCCGAGGTTGACCTGTCCTATCGTCTGAAGGGCTATGATGTCATGGACCGTATCGAGCGCAACTGGTATGTTCCGTTGTCTGCCTACCTCGCTTTGGAGGACGTAATAAAGATTCCTTTCCGTTACGAAGCGCTCTTGGACTTCTGCGTGAAGTGCGTGATTCGTCAGAACGACTTGTGCTCCAAGACCGATGAAGTGTCCGGCTTCTGGCGTATCATCAGCAGCGCACAGCAGAAAGGAACCATCATGAACGGCCAGCACTATGTCATCAAGGGGAAGAAGAGCATCAAGACCAATGCGCAGAAGGAGGCTATTGAGTTTGGCGATGTCAGACAGATACTGATGATCCGAAAGGACATCATGCTCACCACCTACCGCGAACTCGGAAAGAAGATGGACGAGAAGCTGCTGTCAACAGAGTCTATGCTCCACTACCTCCAGATTTCGACTGAGTATCTTGGCGTGTCCTATGCCCCTGAACGGTTCAAGAAATTCAACTCCAACGGTCAGCCCATGCAGGAACCTATCATGGAAGGGTGCAACATCAAGGGCTACAGAACCATCTACGAGCAAGACCGCCCTCTGTGCTTCGACTATAAGATGGTGAGCGAGAAGTTCGGCATCAACCTTGACTCGTGTGTGGACTCCGGCGATGAGAAGCCTGCCGATCCTGTAGAGGCAGAAATTCCCTTTGGGAAACCGACGGACGACTTACCTTTCTGACAATTGCAAATTTGAAGAGGTACGAATATGGATGTAGCAAATGTAGCAAAATGTGCATTGCAGATAATCAGACACTTATCTACATTTTCAGATGTAACAAGATGGTGTCAATCTGTAGCAACGGGAAAGGCAGTTGTCTGTTCTTGTAGTAGTATGGTAGCAATTCTGAGCAATCTATCTATTCCCTTTATTACTGATAGAAATAAGGAGATGCTGAGAACCAGCAGGTTGCATCCCACAGCCTTTGCTGCATCGGTTTGCTACAATTGCTACAGCACTATTTACGGGCAGGCTTACAGCCTTTATCGCTCTCGTCCATTTGCTTACGGCAGGGATTCAATGATGAATCCACAACATATTAGGGGTCATAATGTCAATGCTGCCATATCACCCCAATATGCCGAAGGCTCGTCAGCCCTCGGGACCCGACCAGGAGTGACCCTCTCCTGGACCTCCGCTCAGGGGTCTGCCCCTAAGTACCCCACAATCATGAACATCAATTGATTTCGACTATGGACATATCATTGAAACAATACCAGTCGCTGAACATATCGGCATCCGCTTCGTTCTCTACTGCCCAAGGCCGGGAGAACGAGCGTCGTGACTGGACAGAGGAAACCTATCAGGCCAAGAACAAGCAGCCGGGCAACCGCTACGACTGGTCGAGAAAACATCTCAACTTTGAGGTAATGAGTGGTAAGAAGATAACTACGAGGAACGGCAAGACGGTTTATATCCCACCAAGGATTGTCCGTCTGGGCACTCAACGGAAGTCTTTGAAGAAAAGATACGAGCAGCGACTGAAGGAACTGAACTTCAAACCTTGGAGGGAGGACGCGCCGAACCAGCCGAACACCTGCGTCGATTTCGTACTTAGCGGTGACCACGACCGTATGACGGAGATTGCTTTCGGCAAGCCGATGGACTTCGACTGGCAGGAGGACAACAGTTGGGTCAGTCTTGCCGACGATCCCAACCACCCTGGCATGAAGATGATCGAGACAATGGCCATGGACTACTACGACTTCCTCTGCCGCAAGTTCGGCGAGGAGAATGTCATCGGCCTCGAATGCCACCTCGACGAGACCACCCCGCATTTCCATGCGCTGGTGATTCCCGTTGCCGAGCGGGTGAAGCGCGGCAGGGTTGGCGGCTATGAACTCGACCCGGACGTGGAGAGCGACGGCAAGGAACGCCCGGAGCACATCACCACCCGACAGTTTGAACGGCTGAAGGAGGAAGACCAATCCTTCTACAGACCTGCAACCCCGAAGAAGGTGCTCACCGTCAGCTATTCCCACTATTTCGGCGAGACGAAGTATGAAGAATCGCAGTCGTTCAGGAATTGGCACGACATGCTGCACGATGAGGTCAACTATAGATGGGGACTGGAGCGTGGCGAGGATACTTCGCTGATGACGGTGGAGGAACGGAAGGAGCATCGGAAGAAGAACAAACGACAGTTAGAGCGCGAACGACTGCTGGCTCTGGAGAAAGCGGAAGAGGCCGAGAAAAAGGCTCAGGAGTCAGAGAAGAAGGCTCTGGAAACTGAAAAGAAAGTCGATCAGGCAGCTTGGGCGCTCAACAATTTTGAGTCATCACTGGCCGAGAAACGGGAAGTATCGTCAAAACTGGATGATTCGATAGACAATGCCCGCCAGGAACTGAACAGAATCAACAAGGAGAAAGAATCTGCGAAGAGCGAGAAGACCGCATTGGAGCAGAAAGCCAGGGAACTGGCCGATGCCGTTGGCGACCCGTCGGAGTCGGTGGCAATCAAGGGCTTCTGCGATGCTGTCTTCACCTATAACGCGAAAAGCAACGGTGCCGTTATCGAGAACCTGAGAGCAAAGGGCAAGACGAAGATGACGATGATGGACGTGATTATGGCGGCATTTGAGGAGGTGGATAAGGTCAAGAGCCAGAAGAAATCAATCTTCACTAATGCCGATGAGTTCAGGAGGCAGCAGAACAATGAAATCAAGAGCATCATGACCGACATGCAGACCATCCTGCGCAGCTTCGACAGTGCTCACGTGGCAGAACTGACACGCAGGAGTCGGGCGATAGTCAAGCAGGAACTGCGCCAGAATGCCATCGCCATCCGCAAGATTCAGCAGTATGATGAAATGCAGCGTAAGGGCATAACCGTTGAATCCTACGAAAAAGCCAAGGAGAAGGCAGATGAATACGACCATTCACGTCAGATGTTAGAGACCGTCTGGTCTGGATTATGGGATGCAGCGAAAGCCATAGCCAATCCGCGACTCGACGAGTACGTCATGAACGATAAGGAAAAAGAAATTATCAGGAATGCCATCCGTGAGAATCCGAAAGACCGTCTGACTGATGCGGGCTGGTTGCTGAAGAACGCAGCTGTTTTCCGCGATATATGCGACGACACGAAGGCAGGGGTCTATCAGATTGGTGCAGAGTCGGGTGTCAGCTATCTGGAGAAACTCGGACTGGACTTGGCCGAAGGCGTGGCCGAGAATGTGGAACAAGTCGCTGCAACCACCGCCTGTCTCTTCTTTGGTTTCCTCGACGAGGCCACCACCATCTCAGAGTCCTATGGCGGTGGCGGCGGTAATAACGAACTGCCCAAGAAGAAGGACAACGAGGACGAACTCTCCTTCGCCCGCAGATGTCATCAGATGGCCAAGGCCATGCATGCACCGAGGTATAAATTAAGGAGAGGGTAACCCATTGTAACGATGCTCAATTATCGTTAATTATCAGGCGGTTTTTCATTATATCTCGCCAAAATTCACTACCTTTGCAACCAAATTCGGTGAAGTATGGAACAGAAATTCGGGAAAAATAGCATTGACATCAAGGCGCTGCGCGAGTTTTGCGAGCGCGAGGGCAAGATGGTGGAGTACCGCAAGGGCGAACAGCTGGAGCGCGAGGGCGACCCCGCACGATGATTCGGCTTCGTCACCGAAGGGTGCTTCAAGTACGTGACACACGGCATCAGCGACGACAAGGAGCACATCACATGGTTCTCGTTCGAGGGCGAGTTTGCGGGCGACTATCCCGCCTGCCTCGACGGTGGCCCCGCACTGACCACGATCGAGGCGATGGTGCCCACCCGCATCATCCGTGTGAGCGGCGAACAGCTGGTGAAGCGGTTCAGTCAGGATAAGAAGTCGATGGATCTGCGCTGCCTCATTGCCGAGCACCTGCTCAGTCAGGCCCGTGCCCGCTACACCGACCTCCACCGCGCCACGCCCCTCGAACGCTACGAGTTGCTGCTCCGCCGCTGCCCGGGCATCGCCCGCCATCTCCCCCTGAATGCCATCGCCTCGTTCCTTTGCGTCACTCCCCAACAGTTGTCACGCATCCGCAAGGCCGTCACGTTTTCGGAGAAATAATTCCAAATATTCACAAAACCTCTGAACATTTGTTCAGACTTTCACCTCGGCAGATATTTTTTCGGTCTTGTCGGGGGCTTTTTCGTGGGACTTTCTGTAATTTTGTGGCTCAAAATGAATAAAGACAATAAAAAAATGAAGGAAATTTGAAAAAAGTTATCGTTTTGCTTAGTTTTTCGGCTCGCTGAATCGTCCTTGTTGTGTATGAGTGATAATTATGACGAAAAAAGAATTTGAAGACATATACCGTCAGCATTTTGCCAA
>CAMVLT010000030.1 GCA_947168395.1 uncultured Prevotellaceae bacterium
CATCTATAGGATCTACGAGGTTCTGAAGACGGATGAGAAACTGTTGATAATCCTCCTGCTCTTCAAAGATATCTTGTCTGTTGATGCCACGAAGCATCACATGGTAGATGCCAGTTCCTGAGGATGTTCGAGGTTGGCGAGGCATTGGTTAAACAACCTTTATTCCTTTATTAGTTAGATTCTGTATTACCATTGCCTTCCAAGAGGGTAAAGCGGCCTGTGCTTGCCTTATCACATTTTCTTTATCGGAATCCTTTATATTGGGAAGCGTTCTGAAACTGACACATGCGTTTTCAAAGAGGAAGTCAATGCTCTTGTCAACAGTTTCTTTCTTTACTTCTCCTTGCTGAATATCGACGTCATACTGATTCTTATATTTCTTCAAGATAGCTGACTTGAAAAGGTTGTACAGGGCTTTCTCTCCCTGACTCTTTGCCTTTTCTATCAGCATATCAGCCTCTTTCAGCAAAGCATCTTCCATCGCTTACAACTGAATAACCTCAACGTTTTTGTACTCGCCATTTTCCCAACGCTCCTGAATCTTCTGAAGCCGCTGGGCTTTTTCTATACCAATCTGGCGCATACGGTTCAACACCTTGCGTGAGGCATTCTTAACTGTTATGTACTCTATCTGTGACATAATATATCTCCTCTCATTTATCTCTTCGGTGCAAAGGTACAAAAAGTTTAGCAAACTTGTTCATTTTTGCACGGAATTTTTATCTGAAGTTTAAATTTTGTATCGAAACGTTTATTTTGTTTTGGATTCAGACACCACCGTCCTCAGTCCTCATCGTCGTCAATCCTTACAGGCCGTAACCTGCATTTTCTTGATTTTCTCTCATTATCCTCTTAGACACCCCTTCAGTCACCTCAGCCACCATTCTTGAAATTAACATTCCAGAGGGAAGAGGGAAGATGTTACTTGTCCCTCTGTTTCCCGACGGAACTGTACTCATTTCATAGATTAAGTTTGGTGGTGGCAGGGGACGGGATTCTGACACATATTCTCACAGAAAGATGGATGATGTATGATGGATGATGTCAGATGGATGATGGGGGATGGATGATGGATGATGGGGGATGGATGATGTTTACTTCTCCGTTCTATTCTCATCTATTTTCTTGCACCTATGTGTCAATACCTTTACCAACTCCTCACAGTCTCTATACAGACTATTGAATTGGACATCTGTAAGATAATTGTTTCTATGTAACAGTTCCAACCAATACAGGCTCTCACGTGCCTCCTTTAACGCTATATAACTTTTACTTTTGAAATCTGCTGTACTTATCGCACTGGTAGCTTCAGCATTATTGGCTCCGATGCTTGTACCTGCTCTGAGCAACTGGTTGCACAAATTGGATACTGACTGGAGATACACTGGAACTGTCTTCTCGTATACTCTTTTACCATTGACAATCTTGCAAGCAGGCTTTTTGTTAGCTGCCTCTTTGAGGAGGTAATCATTCAACTTGATTATTCTATCGCCAAATGCGAGGCATTTCGCTTGTATCGTGTCTGAGATTATTGACATAACCTATGTAAGAGGGATGATGGAAGAGGATTGAGGGAAGACGGAAGAGGGAAGAACGAGGGCTGAAGTCTGAGGGCGGAGGGAAGAGAATTGATGGAAGACGTAAGAAGGAAGAGGTCAGATGGATGATGTGTTCACACCAAATATTGCCTTATATTCAATGCGTCGCATCAACCATTTTTTAGACTAACTTTTGGCCTCCAGCTCTTTGCTGAGTAGGGCGTACACATAACCGCTGCTCTGGGCATAGAGGCCTGATGTGGGACGCAGAAGTGCAGCATAGATATTAGAATCGTATACTATTTCTACAGCCCGGGGCAAAGTGTAACCCTCACGATCCATCAACAGCTGAATCAGGTCGGAGGTAATACCCTCGGTCATAAATTTGAACTCTTGCTCACTTACATTCATACAGCTTCAGCTTTTCAATGGAACGCTGGGTGCAGAAAGCATACTGAAAAGTGATGCCTTTCATATAGTGCAACCGGCGCAGAAACTCTTGCTTGTCAATATTGCCCAGACGATAGTTACGGATCTGAAGTCCAACACGATCGTTGGCTATCGGCCCATACACCACATCGAAAGGGTGCATATATGGTGGCACATTGGTTTCGTCACGATGCATATAGACAAAATCACCCCACTCATCGGTATAGCCATCGAACGACTTGAACGTCAGCGTACCATCGGAAAGCAGCTTCTCGTCAAAGTTGTAGGCATTGACCATCGGCTCACCGCCAAAGATATCAACCCTTGCCAGGGCTACATCCATAGCCTGAGCACGGACAGTAGTCAGGTAAAATGCTTGTCCAAAGTCTTTATAAGGGTTGCATTTGTCCAAGTCAATCTTGTCAATGCATACATTGGAACCGTGATAGAGCGTAATCATAGCGAACCTCCCATTCTACGGCAATAGGCAGAAAGGTCACGTACATTGGACGCAAAAGACTGCGTATGCAAGTAGCCGTATTGTCGGTCGTAAAGCTCCAGTGCTTTGTACCGACTAAGGTACTTCACCGCCTGCGAAGTGGTCATTCCGAAATGCTCAGCGAACTCCGCTATCAGTGCTACAATATATTGTGCCTTGTCTTTTGCCATAATTATCTGTCCTATTTCAATATGCAAATATACTACTTTTCTACGTAACCGCCAAATAATTTCTTATTTTTCTGCTATTTGCGCTTGCTAAATGAGAAATGTCACACGGAAAGCACAGAACTCACGGAAAGAGGGAAGATGGAAGAGGGAAGAGGGAAGGAAGATGTGTGATGTTTTATGGATGATGGATGATGTAATAAGAGATGTATGATGGATGAAGTATAATGGATGATGTCTTCATTTCTCACTACCGCCTACATTATCAAGTTTCTTACATCTGTGAGTTAATACCTTAACTAATTCCTCTGCATCTGCATAGAGACTATTGAATTGGACATCTGTCAAGTAACCGCTCCTATGTAACAAATCCAGCCAATAGAGTGATTCCCGGGCCTCTTTTAAGGCTATATATGACTTTGATTTGAAGTCTGCTTTACTAATGGCGCTTGACGCTTCTGCATTGTTTGCTCCGATACTCGTTCCCGACCTCAATAGCTGGTTGGCTAAAGCCGCCACCGATTGAAGGTGTACGGGAACTCGTGATGTCTGATGGCTGAAGGATGATGGCTGAGAGAGGTCGGATGTCTGATGGCTGAAAGATGATTTTCCTTTCCTCATACCATACTTTTGACGTCCTGCATCATACTTCTGACTTGCTTGCTCCAGCAAATAGTCATTCAGTTTGATTATTCTATCTCCAAATGACAAGCATTTGTCTTGGATTGCGTCTGCTATGCTACTCATAATTCTTTCGTATAAAAGATGAGGGAACACTTTATTTAACCTTAATTTTTATGAGAGAAGCGAGCACCTCCTCGCCGTGATGGCAGTGATGGCAGGGGACAGGTCACTGACATCAGAATCAGATATTCCCTCACACCTTGTTTTCTTTTTTATAACTTTTGAATAAGTCCTCTTCCTACTCCTGTGAGTCGTTCCGACTGTCGGTGGGAGGCTCCGCTGTCCTTGAGTTGTTTGAGGATGTTTCTTGGATGGCAGGGGACGGATGGCAGGGGACGGATGGCAGGGGACAGGTCACTGACATCATAGGAATGTATTTGTAGTCCATATTTGTAACCAAAATATTAGGAATCTTGGAAAAGCCGAGGAATGATTTCTGAACGTTATATAAGGATTTGTGCCCATTCGGGGATATCAGCGACATACTGCTTGGCAAGGTTACCATCTGTCGTACGATAGAGCAACTGTGGCAGATGGTTCTCTATACTATTATCATATATGTAAGCCCTATCCACAAATCTGATGGCTTGTTTTGCTTGCTCAAGAGACTTAAAGTAACGTGAAATGACCTTCGATATGGGCACCTCGTGGCCACCATTCATGTAGCGTTTTGCAATTCGAGCCACGTTAATCTCAGGAGACTTCGTGCAAACATAGAACAAACGAATGAAGAAACCTTCCTCATGGGCCTTGCGAAGAAACTCGAGCTTCTCTTTGGATGAGAATACTGTTTCGAATACAAAATCGCGACGTTCATCAAGGCATTGATAGCGCATCTCTGTAGCGCGCTGGGCTGCTTTCAGAACCGCCTCAACATTGTTCCAACCTCCGAACTCCTGCTCGGCAATGTTGTCAGGATTGATATATAGGCTATTTGCTCCCCACTCATTAGCCAGAAGCAATTCCGTTGTCGTTGTCTTGCCAGAACCATTAGGTCCGGCCACTGCGCATAAGGTGGGCTTTTGTTCTGCCATAACTACTGTTTGCTTGAGTTGCGGATTTGTTCGAAGCGACGATGTAACTCAGCCTGGAACTTGACTGTAGAACGTCTGGCAGACTCAGCCACCTGTTCCATAATGGCGTGCAGCATATCGTCTGTTGGCTCCTGCAAGGACGACAGTCTGTAAGATGTAAGTTCTTGTTGTGACATTATAACTTGCGTATTTCAAAAATTATTTGAGTGACAGGATACAGGTTCGTGTCATATTATGATGTCTGATGACTGAAGTAGGATGGCTGAAGCGATATCCTCATTGCCCATTATGTGACTCATTTCCGGTTAGGATCTGGAGGACGGTTCTACTGACCCATGGAAGTAAACTGTCGTGACTGTCGAGGCTCGTCGTACACGAACTCGAAGTACGGCAGCGAGAACTCTTGCTCCAGCAACTCGGTGAGCTTCTCCTGAATCGGCTCGGCCCACTTGCCCACCAGCACGATGAACTTATCAATAGTCCACGCCACTCGGCCACGGGGCACCTGCGTGTAGTCGCCCTTGAACTTGGTATCCAGGTGCTTTGCCTGAGCACAGAAATACTCCTTTGCCCACACCATCCTATGCAGCTGCGGATAGTTGATGAACGGCATGCCCTTCTCGGCAGCCTCTTCAACCATCTGAGGTGTCAGTTCCTTCTTGCGTACACCAAACAGCGTATTGTCCTCCGGATCATACCAGAAAATGCCTACGCACGGCATCTGCTCGTCGAAGGACTTCATGTCCTCCATCTGCACGTTATGCTCTTTATCTGATAGTTGCGTCATAATCGGGATCATTATTAGCGGTGCAAATATAGGATGAAGGAAGAGGGAAGAGGGAAGAGGGAAGATGGATGAGGGATGATGGATGAGGGATGATGGATGAGGGATGATGGATGAAGGATGAGGGAAGAGGTTGGTTTAAACTTGATGAAACAAGTTCTGTAGGTGAGTGTCCATTTGTTGACGCTGCTTGTCGTTGGGCAGGTCGTGATAAATGTAGGCATAGAGGGCACGGTAATAGCTGAAGTTCTGGACTTGTCCTTTTCAGACTTTTGCATAAGTCTTACTGCTGATGCCAAGCTCGGCAGAGACTTCCTTGTAAGTGACTTTGGAAAGTGCTGCGTATTTAGTCAGCAACTCACCGAAAGAACGGTAAAAATCTGTAGTACAATCCATTTTTTGATATAAATATATGTTAATATTCTTAATTTCATTAAAAACGCTTTCCACATAAGGAAAGTGCGGTTTTGGGGAAAATGCTTAATTTCGCAACGAAAATCTATACGTTTAACCAAAACCGAAATGTATGACAGTAAACTTAGAATCGAACGAAGAGGGCCTGATGGCCGTCGAGAATGAACTGCAACAGGCAGCGACTGACAAACAGCTGCTGGCCCGATGGACGAAACTGGAGAAACTCCGTATCACTCCCGAGATGGAGATACCGCCCATGGAATTCCTGTTTGAGATGTTTCACAAACCTTGTTTCCCCCGGGGGGAGCTGGTGGCGGTCACCGGCAAGGCGAAATCGGGAAAGACATTCCTGTCGTCCATCCTCATGGCTCTATGCTTTCAGGAAAAGGTGTTAGGAGTCAGACGGCTCACGCCACCCCTCCACGCCCTGTGGTTTGACACCGAGCAGAGCGACGAGTCGACACAGGACATCCTGCGCAACAGGATTATGAGACTGGCCCGGTCCAACCCGTCGGAGGATACCCCGTCTGTCTTTGGAGAGGACTCTATTCCACCTGGGATGTTCGATGTTTTCAACGTCCGCTGCGCGTTCTGGCAGGAGCGTCTGCCCCTGCTCGAGGCTGCCATCGGCAAATTCCAGCCTGACCTGGTGATGCTCGACGGCATACGCGACCTGGTGGACGACATCAACGACGGGGCAAAGGCACAGAACATCCTTGAACGGCTCATGAACTTAGCCTCCAAATGGCACTGCTGCATTGTCTGCATACTGCACCAGAACAAGGCGCAGGAAGACCGGTCGATGCGCGGATGGATGGGCACGGAACTCAAGAACAAGGCCTTCGAGACGTATGAGTGCTCAAAGAAGGAGGGCATATTCAGCGTCAAGCAGCTTGACTCACGAAAGCAGGAGATAGCAGACCTGCTGCAGTTCTCGGTCGATGAGCGGGGACTGCCCAGGATGCTTACGGAACAGGAGGTACGGTCAGGAACGGCCACCACCGGCAATGCTCCATCAGCGGAGAGCGTGGTGAGACCGACATTCAACGAGCGGTATGTCCTGGAACGCAAGCAGAACTTCGTGACGTTCGACCTGAGACTGCTCTTCGGCGATGCGCTCGCCGGATGTACCAGCGTGGAGGACATCAAACTGCGGGACCGGGTGATGGAGATGGCTTGCATGACGTCGCCGAACCTGTATTACTCTGTACTCAAGAAGGCTATCAAGGAGGGCATCGTCTCGCAGTCGTTCGACAGCTACAACCGCCCGCTATACTCTTTAGCTTAATAGCTTAAAGCTTAATAGCTAATAATATATATATAGCTTAGCTTGCTTAGCAAGCAAAAGCACAAATCAAGATGGTGAAGCTAAAAGATATTCTTACGCCTGCATTCAAGAAGCCTGTCGGGATGTCGCGGAAACTGGTCTCCCGGTGCCTCTCCACCGACAGCCGCTTCTGCCGCGAAGTGGTGGCATCGGGACTGCTCACGGAAGAACAGATGCTAAGGGCGGCTGCACAATACCTCTTGGGCCGCAGCCGCAGAGGCGAGACCGTGTTCTGGATGATTGACAGATACGGCATCATGCGGGACGGACAAGTGGGGGACACCTGGGTGTCGCTGCTGATGAAGGCCAACGGACGGCTGTCGGAGTGCTGGCACTCCACGCCCTGCCTGTTTGGAGAGCACCTATTGAAGTCCCCTTCTGACACCCCTTGTCTAAGGGAAGAATCAGGGGCTGTGGCGGTGGTGGAGTCAGCATGGTCGGCGGTCGTACTCTCCGAACTGTTTCCGAAATACACCTGGATGGCAACCATGTTGCTGGCTAATCTGAACGAATGGCAGTTCCGGCCACTCAAGGGACATAAGGTCATCTGTTTTCCTGCTACCGACACGAGCGGTGACAACTACCTCCTCTGGGTTGAGACGGCGCGGCAGGCTCAGTCTCATTACGGCATAGACATCACAGTCAGCGACTTCCTGGAGCGGCGTGCATCGCCTGAGCAGAAGGAGGACGGCATTGACATCTTGAAATATCTATTTCGAGTCAAGAAATAAGAGCTTAAAGTTCACCGACTTTTTGGCAAAAACTCACCGACTTTTTGGGGAAAAGTCACCGAGTTTTTAACGAGAACCATAACGATAACGTTAACAGGAAAAAATTAATGATTATACGTATGTATCCGATAACGCCCCAAAGGGGCAATGAGCCATCAGCCCAGGGCAGCGCCCTGGGTGACAGGACGTTTAACCCCCGCCCTGAAAGGGCAAAAGCCATAGTAGGAAGCAATGCTTTTGCCCTTACAGGGCGATGGCGGCACAACCTCTATACCCAGGGCGTTGCCCTGGGCTATTTGCGTGCTGGCCTTTCAGGCCGTCTGTCGGATACATGCGGATAATCATAAAAATTATCAATTATCAATTGTCAATTATCAATTTCCAAAATGAAAGCAATGACGAAATCAGAGTTGGCCGACAAGGCCGGAATACGAGTGCAGACGCTGATGAACTGGTGTCGGCCGTTTCACAAGGAGTTGGAGGCGTTGGGCATGCAGCGTAACATGAAGGTGTTGCCACCCAACATCGTGAAATTCATCGCCGAAAAGTTTGCTATTGATGTTTAATCGGCAGAATCGTCAGAAAGCTTGCGGAAGCTTGAAACGGCGTTCTGAGATGTAGTACCTTTGCACTGTCAGAGAAAAACTCTGATGGGTGACATGATTTGCAAGTCGCGCGGTAGCAAATTATTCACTTTTCACTTATCACTTTTCACTTTTCACTTATCACTTTTCAACTATGGTTCGTTACGTACTCAAAAAAATCAAGAACACTGCATCGCGGGTATTCGGCATGTGGTTTGCCTACCCGGTCATCGAAGAGACCATCGACTTGGATGGACTTGCCGAGCACATGAGTAACCACAACAGTCCCTACTCGAAGGGCGTCATCAGGGGTCTGCTGACCGACATGATCTCGTGTATCAAGGAACTCCTCTTGGAGGGCAAGAACGTGAAGATTGATGAGCTCGCCATCTTCTCGCTCGGTATCAAGAACACGAAGGGAGGCGCTGAGTCGGAGGACGATTTCACCGTCTCGAAGAACATCACCGGCGTGAAGCTCCGTGCCCGTGCCACCGGCACCCTTATGGCCAAGAACCTGAACCTGGAAGCCACCCTGAAGCGTGCCACGGCCATCAGCGGTAAGCAGACCGGAACGGGCGGAGAGTCAGGGGATGTGCCAAGTGAGCCCTAATACCTAAAACCCACCCCCTACCCCTCCCAAAGGGAGGGGAGTTTGGAAAGATGAATCCGCGGCATCTATACCGACACCCCCTCCTTGGGAGGGGCTTGGGGAGGCTTTAAACCTTTTTACCTTTAAACATTACCACCATGCTAAAATTCATCAAAAATAAACGACAGACGATTGGGAAGATCCTGAAGTTTACCGGGTCGCTCATCACCCTCGTCATCACCACGTTCTTCGTACAGTCTTGTCTGTAAAGGTTCACGTTCAATTGTCAATTATCAATTATCAATTACAAAAAATGCGTAGCATCAATCTTATTGTCATTCACTGTTCGGCGACCCGTGAGGATAGGGACTTTCCTGTTACGTCGCTGATTGCCTGCCACCAGGCTCGATTTGGATTCACTGGTTACCACTACTACATCACTCGTGATGGAAAGGTGTACCAAACTCGTCATGAGAATCTGCCGGGGGCACATGCCCGGCACTACAACCAGCACTCGATCGGGGTGTGCTATGAGGGCGGACTCGACAAGGACGGTCATCCTAAGGACACTCGCACCGAGGCTCAGAAAGCTGCCCTCTGGCATCTGCTCCGTTCACTACGTGCGGACTACCCCGACGCCCAGATTATCGGTCACTGCGAGTTGCCCCATGTTGCCAAGCACTGCCCGTGCTTCCTGCCCAGCAAGGAGTACGCCGAGTTGTAGAGATTCCTCTGATGTGCAATACCTTATATTATAGTTCCCTGTTATCGGCTCCTGCCGATGGCAGGGACTTTTTTGATTAAGAAACATAATCAAAGTTCCTAACGGATAAGAAAAACAATCTGATTTTCAATACGTTAGGTAACATAATACATCAAAAGTAACGTCAAGAGGGTCGTTTGGGCATGCCCTTTATCCGATATTCGCAGGCAAAGGTAGCAAAGAAAGCGCGAACACAAAAAAAAAAAACGTTAAGAAAATAAAACGTGCGCAAATATCTCTTTTCTTTTGGCAGAACCAAATAATATTTGTACCTTTGCACAAATTTCATGATGCAGATTGATACTATGCATATTTACCGAGCACTACTAAGCACTGTCATAACAGCACTGCTTGCCGCTTCGCCCTTGAAAGCCCAGCAGTTACAGGCCTCGTTGTCGCACTTTTCGACAGACGACGGACTGGCCAGCAACGCCATCGCACATATCATACAGGACGACTACGGCTATCTGTGGATAGCGACCTGGAACGGTCTTTCCCGATTTGACGGCTACAACTTCTACAACCACCGCACGGGCAACGCAAGTCACATACCCAATCTGCACAACCGCATCTACAGTTTGGCGACCGACCTCTCGCAGAACATCTGGATGAGAATGTATGACGGGCGCGTGTTTGTGCTGAACCGTCAGACTGACAAGATTGTGAATCCCTTCGAGAACGTCAGCGGCAGCGAGGAATACCGGGCCTCCTTCCCCCTGTTTGTGATGAGTGGCGGTGACGTGTTGGGAGCCATCGACGGAGTAGGCATGTACAAGATGCGGATGGACAAGGCCGGGCAGTTTGACATGCAGCTCATCACCACCGCAGGCATGACAGTCAACTGTATTGCCGAAGGCTATCATGACGACATCTGGGTGGGCACCGACAAGGGATTGCACCGCGTCGACTTCGGCAACCTGAGTATTGAGCGCAAGGGACTGTTTGAGGACGAGGAGATCACCGCCCTCTATTCCAATGGCTACAACGTATTCGCCGGATGCAAGAGTGGCAGCATCTACCTCTACTCCTACGGTCAGGAGCCAACCTTGCTGCGACGTCCGTCGAGTATCGGCATCCTGAGTGTCTTCGTTGACAGCCGTGGTATCGTCTGGTTTGCCGATGACCGTTTCGGAGCATCCAGGCTCAACAGGGAAACCGGCACCGAGAAACACTTCGAGCAGCGGGTTCCGGTGCCCGAACACGACGGAACGGGCGGCGTGTTCAACGAGACCGACGGCACCGTATGGATCCGGATGAACCACGGCGGCTACGGCTATTATAATCGCGAGACCGACGACGTGGAGTACTTCCACAACGACCCGTCAAACCCGTGGAACTTGTCGAACACGGTAAATGCCTCTGTCGAGTTGCCCGAGGGCGTGGTATTCATGTCGACCAGCCGACGCGGATTAGAGAAACTGGAAATCCTCAAGAACAACATCACCCGTACCTTACTTGTTCCCGAGGCGGAATCACCCATTGTCAACGAGATACGCGGCATGTTCTACGACAAGCAACGACGACTGCTGCTCATGGGCAACAAGAACAACACACTGTTTGTCATACGTCCCGACGGAAGCCGCACCACCATTACCCAAGACCAGAACGGCAATCCCATAGGCCGTACCTACGGCATCTCCCAGGACTCGAAGGGCAACTACTGGCTCAGTTCGAAGGACCACGGACTGTTCAAGATGAACCCCACTTCCAGCGGAGGATTCACCCTGCAAAACTACTGCCACAACGATGACGACAAATACAGTCTTAGTTCGAACGCTGCCTACCAGACCGTAGAGGACAAACAGGGCAACATCTGGATAGCCACCTATGGTGGAGGCGTCAACGTGCTGACCCACGACAAGCAGGGCAAGCCCATCTTCCTGCATGCCAAGAACGAGATGAGGAACTACCCGCGCAACTCGTTCATGAAGGTGAGGACTATCGCCATGGACAGTGAAGGGAGAATCTGGGCAGGCAGCACCGACGGCATACTCATCATGTCGCTCGAAGGCCGCAAGGTGAACATCAGGAAGATGGAGAACTCGAAACAGCAGCCTGAGAGCATACTGCAGAGTACCGACATCGTTTATTTAGCCCGTGACAGCAAAGGCACCATGTGGGTGGGAACCAACGGTGGTGGACTGGCCCACACCACCGGCAAGGACTCGGATGGCGAATGGCTGTTCAACTCGTTCAACAGCAGCGACGGACTGCCTTCCGAGGAAATCAAGAGCATCACCTTCGACCTGTCGGGCAACGTATGGTTTGCCACCGAGCACATTTTGTGCTCGTATAACATCTCGAAGAAGATATTCACCACCTTCTCCAACCTTGACGGTGTGGACGAGACCATGTGTTCTGAAGGTTCGGCTATCACCCTGCCTAACGGCCACATACTCTTCGGCACACTCAACGGCTACTATACCGTAGACCGCAAGAAGCTCATCACGGACAACGGCTCGATGCTGAAGCTTCGCATCACCGACTTCTTCATGAACGACGAGCTAATAAGTCCCCAGCTGAACAACTACTTTGACTACTACGTGCCTGACGCCAAGAAAGTGGTGCTGCCACAGCATAACACCGAGTTTGCCTTCCGGTTCACAGCCATGAACTACCAGTTGCAGCACCGCATACACTACCAGTACATGCTGGAAGGCCATGACACTAACTGGAAAAACGCCGACAAGGACCGCATGGCCCGCTATTCAGGGGTGCCTACGGGTACATACCGGTTCAAGGTGAAGGCATTCCTACTGGAGTCGCCCGACAAGTTTGACATGCGAGTCATCGAAGTTGTAGTGCCTCCCTACTTCCTACTCTCCTCACAAGCCGTATGGTTATACATGCTGATTATTGCGGCACTCTCCATCGGCATCATGTACTTCAGACAGGAACAAATACGGAAGAAACACCCACAAGCAGAACCTGCAAAAAAGGCTTCAGCCCTTTCAAGAGGCCCAATTTGGAAGAAAAAAACGGCCGTTGAAGAAAAAACTGACAATTATGAGCTGATAGTAGAATAATTTTTTGTATCTTTGCAACCGAAAAGGAGAAACAATAAGGGTCGTACCTGATAGATCGGGATACTCTACAATAAAATCAAAAAACCGGGATGACTTCTCTTGCCAATGGCGGGCCATGTTATTACCCTGTATAGGGGAGCTTTGAAAAAGCCGGTGGATTACAAAGACGGAGAGCGCCCACATCGTGTGAAACTGGAGTTTTCACCAAATCATCGGTACGACCCCTTTTTACGTTGAACATTGAACGTTGAACATTGAACGTTGATAATTCATAACTCAAAACTAATCATCATCATGTTTTCTGGTATTATTGAAGAATTTGCTACCGTCGTAGCTATTAAGCGTGACCGCGAGAACCTTGACTTTACCCTTACCTGCTCGTTTGTTGACGAACTAAGTATCGATCAGAGTGTTGCCCATAATGGCGTCTGCCTGACCGTTGTCAGCAAGACCCCTCCCACCCTCCCCTGTTCAGGGGAGGAGACTTGTTTTCCCCTTAGACAGGGGGAGTCAAAGGGGGTCTATACCGTCACCGCCATGAAGGAGACCCTCGACCGTTCCAATTTAGGACTGCTGAAGGTGGGCGACAAAGTGAACGTAGAACGCTCGATGCTGATGAACGGACGATTAGACGGCCACATCGTACAGGGTCACGTCGACATGACAGCCCGCTGTACCGCTATGGAGGATGCTGACGGCAGCACCTACTTCACTTTCAGCTATGATTTCGACGCTGAGAAAGCGAAGCGGGGCTACTTCACCGTCGACAAAGGGTCGGTCACCGTCAACGGCGTATCTCTCACCGTCTGCAACCCCACCCAAGACAGTTTCCAGGTGGCAATCATCCCCTACACGTTTGAGCACACCAACTTCCAGGACATCCGCGTAGGAAGCGTCGTCAACCTCGAGTTCGATATCCTCGGCAAGTACATAGCCCGCCTCACTCAATTGCTTTCATGAGGAAGTCAACGGCACCGTTGACACCAAACTTGCGCACATCGAGCGAAATGTCGTAGTTGCGCGCATCGGTCCAGTCACTACCCGTGAACGTCTTCGTATAGAGTTCACGGCTGTAGTCGTTGTCGACAACCATAGCGGCGGCAGCCTGCTCGTCGAGGTCATACTTCTCAGCAATACGGCGCTTGCGGCAGTCGAGCGAGGAATGGATAAAGATTTTCAGCGCATTGGGATGGTTCCTGAAGATGTCGAAGCCGCAGCGTCCGATAATGATGCACGACTCCTCGGCAGCAATCATCCGGATAGCTTCGGCCTGTGCCTTGAACAATTCACGGCTCGTCTGGTCATGTTCAGCACCGTTGTACTCGGCACCAGCCATATACGTGCGATAGAAATTGGTGAAGTCATCGCGCCACAAAGGGTTGCGCGCCTCAATCTTCTCCACCGCATCCTCAACGGCACTGACACGACGTGCCACCTCGTTCAGAATCTGCTTGTCGAGCAATTTCACACCCAGTCTCCGCGCCAACTCGGCGCCAATCTCATGTCCGCCGGTACCAAACTGGCGGCTAATGGTTATGACGAATTTCTCCTCCTTGTTCATAGCGTTACGTTTTAAAGGTTAGTTCTATGTCGCAAAGTTAGTAAATCTTTTTGGAACGACCAAAAATATTCCCGACTTTTCCTAAAAAAAATTGAAAAAGCCTCTCCACCTTATATATATATAATAAGGTATAGGGTAACACCCGGAAAGTCGCAAACGTTTACGAAAAAAAGCTTAAGAAAGATTTCCGTTATTGAAATAATATTTGTAACTTTGCGCCAAAATATTACATTATTTAATTAAAACTACTAAAATCTATGTCTGTTAAATTCAAGAGTACTTTTCGAACGACACTCCTACTGTGTCTGCTCTTGGTCACGGCAAGTGTGAAAGCACAGACCACTGCCAAGGGTACGGTTACAGACTCTAACGGCGAAGCCGTCATCGGCGCAACCGTGGTAGAGAAGGGGAATCCCAAGAATGCAGCAGTGACCGATTTCGACGGAAACTTCACGCTGAAGCTGCAGAAGGGTAAGACAGTCACCATCTCTTACGTCGGCATGGTAAGCCAGGACGTTGCTGCGTCGGCTAACATGCAGGTGGTGCTGAAGGACGACAACGCCGCCTTGGAAGAGGTGGTGGTGGTGGGTTACACCAGTAAGGCACGTAAGGACCTGACCGGCTCGGTGGGTTCCATCAGTGGTGCCAAGTTGGAGATTGTGCCGGTAACATCGGCTGCTGTAGCCCTGCAAGGTAAGATTTCCGGTGTGCAGGTGACGACGGTTGACGGTCAGCCAGGTGCCGATGTCAACATCCGCGTACGTGGCGGCACCTCGGTAACCCAGGAAAACCACCCGCTGTTTATTGTGGACGGTTTCCAAGTTGACAACATCAACGACATTCCCCCTTCGGACATTGCCTCTATTGACGTGCTGAAAGACGCTTCGCTGACAGCCATCTACGGTGCGAAGGGTGGTAACGGCGTAGTTGTGGTAACCACCAAGAGTGCCAAGGAGGGCAAGGTGCAGGTGACGTTCAACGGTGACCTGAAAATCAGCCACATCTCGAAGACGCTCGACCTGATGGATGCCCAGCAGTTTGCCAACTATCAGTACCAGTGGCACTCGTGTAACGGTACGCGTTCAACCAATGGTAAGTTCTTCCGTGCCAATTTCGGTAACCCCTACGACCTTGACATGTACAGTTCCCTGCCCTCTCACGATTGGCAGGACGAGGTAATGGGCGAGACTCCCGTCAACTACTCGGCTAACGTGACTATCGGCGGTGGCTCGGACAAAGTGAAGTTCAACCTGTCACTGACCCAGAGCGAGGACAAGGGTATTATATTAGGTTCGGGTGTGCGTCGTACCAATATTAACTTCAAGACCAACGTCCAGGTAACGAAGAACTTCAGCATTCAGTTCAACCCCAAATTCTCGTTCCGTCGTGACGAAGGAGCCGGTGGTGAGCATGTGGGAACCGGCGGTATCATTGACGTCTTGAAGTATCGTCCCACCAACGGTCTGCGTGAATTTGGCTATGTTGACCCAGCCTACGCCGACCCTGCTGAGGAGGAGCTGTTCAACTACACCAACCCGAAGAGCGACATCGCCATCAACCAGCTCATCAAGCATGCTTATACCTATACCAATGCCGTTGCATTGGAGTGGAAGCCCATCAAGGGTCTGAACCTTCGCTCGGAGGCTACGCTTGGTCTGGCATGGACGGACCAGAGCCGTTTCTACGGCGGTTACACCAGTGAAGGCCAGAAAGCTATTCACAAGAACCAGCCTTTGGCAAGCCTCAGCAACACGAAACGTACAAGATACGTTTGGACAAACACGGCTGCTTACAACATGACGCTGAAGGAAGACCACAATCTGTCGTTCCTGTTAGGCCAGGAAATTTATGAGACTCAGATACGCAAGAACGATGTGACCAACCATCTCTTCCCCGCTGCATTCACTGCTGGTGAGGCTTGGAACAACATGAACTTCGGTACGCCCTACGAGACGACCTCTTCGCTCTCAACCCCGGACCGCACAGCGTCATTCTTCGGACAGGCCAGCTATAACTACAAGCACAAGTACCTGGTTTCGGGAACAATGCGTGCCGATGCCTCCACCCGCTTCGCTCCTGGCTATCAGTGGGGCTACTTCCCCTCCATCAGCGGTGCATGGGTACTCTCAGAAGAGCCCTTCATGAAGGACATCGACTGGATTACCCAACTGAAGCTGCGTGCCGCCATCGGTCTGGCCGGTAACAACCGCATCGATGCCGACCTGTATCGCGAACTCTATAAGATTAATTCATCAGGTGGCCCTGGCTTTGGTGAAGTAACCCCGCTGGGCGAGCAGTACTATGGAAACTACAATGACGATGAGTTCTACAACCACGAAATCAAGTGGGAGACCACCATCACCCGCAACCTGGCTGCCGACATCTCGCTGTTCAACGGACGACTGACCATCACGCCCGAGGTTTACTGGAACACCACCCGCGACCTGCTCTACAAGCAGAACTTGCTGCCGGTGGGCTATACCAGCCAGATGAGGAACATCGGTCAGGTGACCAACAAGGGTGTCGAGTTGAGCATCAGCGGCGACATCATCCAGGGCAAGGACTACGTACTCTCTGGCAGTCTGACCTTCGGCCACAACAAGATGAAGATTGACAAGCTGAACGGTACAGATGACGAGCGTTTCGAGGAAGGCAAGCGCTGGAAGTCAAGCTACAAGGACTACCTGCTGCGTGTAGGCGATGAAGTCGGCTTGATTTATGGTTTCGTTTACGACGGTCTCTACACCTTTGACGAGTTCTACTTCGACCCTCAGAACAACTATCAGGCAGTTCCCTGGGGTTCGAGTGCAGCCGACAACGGTACCAGCAGCAACTGCGCTCCCCGTGAGGACGGCTACGTGACGGTTATCAACGACATTTCTGGTGAGTCAAACAGCGGTATCGCCACTCTGCCCGGCAAGATTAAGTTCAAGGACTTGGACGGTGACGGACGCATCACAGAAAACGACCGTACCGTTATCGGTAACACCAACCCGAAGTATCAGGGTGGTTTCGGTCTGAGCGGACAGTACAAGGACTTCGACTTCACTGCCAACTTCACCTATATGCTCGACTTCGACATTAACAACGCTACTGCCTACACCCTGTCGTCGTCGGAGAGCAACAAGAACCGCTTCTTCAACGTTCTGGCAGACTTTGCCGATGGTTGGCAGTATAATGATATTGACGGAAGCATCACAGGCACAAAGGGTGACATTCTCTACAAGGCCTACTATCTCACCGACCCTGTCAGTCTGTACAAGAGCGGCAACCAGAACCGCAGTCTGTGGAACCCAACCGACGTGACCAAGAAAGTGTGCCACTCCTACTTCATTGAGGACGGTTCGTTCCTGCGCTGCTCGGACGTAACCATTGGTTATACGCTGCCGAAGAAGCTGACCGAAAAGGCCGGCATATCGAAAGCCCGCTTCTACGTGTCAGGCTCCAACCTGTTCATCATCACCAAGTACACAGGTTACGATCCTGAGGTTGACATTCAGACTGGCCTTGTGCCGGGTATGGACTACAACCGCTACCCGCGTAGCCGTACCTTTGTATTCGGTACTAACATCACATTTTAACTGATAATTGATAATTGACAATTGATAATTATGAGAATCAAGAATATCCTATTGACTGGAATTGCCGCCTTGGTACTGACTTCCTGCAACAATTATCTGAACGTTGACGCCCCCTCCGCTTACTCTGAAGAGTTCGTCTACAGTCAGAAGTCAGAGATTGAGCGTGCTCTCAACGGCGTCTACGCTCATGCCCTTGTCGGCGACCTGTACGGCAATGCCTATCAGCTGACCTTTATCTACAACAGTGATGTAGACATACAAATCAGTTCCGACGGCAGCCACGAGCACAACTCCTACTCCCGCTACGACTGTGACGACGAAGGCAGCGACATCCTGAAGTTCTGGACTGCGGCCTACAGCCTGGTGGAATATTGCAACAAGTTCATCAGTTCAGCCGAGAACAGCAAGTTCTATCTCAATATCGACAACGACCCCGAATGGAGTCAGGATGGCCAGGTGCTGCAGTGGATTGGCGAGGCCAAGTGCCTGCGTGCCATGATTTACCACGACCTTGTGGTGATGTTCGGCGACGTCCCCTTCACCTTCACGCCTGCTTCCAAGCGCGATGAATATGTTATTCCCGTCACTGACCGTCAGGTTATTCAGGATGCCCTGATTGCCGACCTGAAGGAGGCTTCACGCAGCATGTCACCTGCCAGCAGCGTCACCGTCGAGCATTGCTCGAAGGAGTTTGCCCAGGCCATGATTGCCCGTATTGCCCTGACTGCCGGCGGCTATTCGCTTCGTCCCGACAAGAGCGACGTGCGTAATTACGGAACGATGCAGCGTCCTGACAACTACCGGGATTACTACCAGACGGCACGTGCCTACGCCGACTCTGTCATCTCGTCGGGTTCGCACGACCTGAGAGCCGAGTATCAGAACGTGTTCGTCAATGAGTGCAACTACCAGATAGTCAACAACGACGACCCCATCTTCGAGATACCTTTTGCAAAGGAGTCGACAGGCAACACCGGCTATATTCAGGGACCCACCTACTCGTCATACGAGAACAAGACTACAGGCGTCTGGGGTGAAACGAAAGGCAACGGCCGTCTGCACGCCTTCTACCGTTTCCTGTTCCGCGACAATGACAAGCGCCGCGAGTTTGTCAACGGACTCTGGTACTACACCTACCGCATTGACGATACCAACACGCAGGTTGACTCCATCATTATCCGCAACGACTACTCCGTACACAACAACAAGTGGTCGAAGCTGTGGACTGCAGAGGGTTCTGCGCTTGGCAATGTCTCTACCGGCTCCACCGGTATCAACTTCCCCTACATGCGCTATGCTGACGTACTGCTGATGTACGCCGAGGCTGCCAACGAACTGGATGGCGGTCCCTCCGACCCCAAGGCAGTCTACTGCCTGACCAAGGTACACAGCCGTGCCTTCACCGATGGCGATGCGGCCTTCATCTCGGAAGCTGTCGGCAGCAAGGAAGCTTTCCAGAAGGCAGTGATGGACGAGCGCAAATGGGAGTTTGCCGGTGAGAACGTCCGCTGGCGTGACCTCGTGCGCACCAACACCCTTTCCGAGGAGCTGATGTACAGTTTCCTGCGCTACCACGCAGCCGGCATGGCTGGTGACTCAGGCTTCGAAGAGGCTATCAACGAGCACGATGGCAACACGTTCAACTACAAGCCGCTGACCATGTACTACCACAAGTACTACGCTTCGGAAGGCACCGACCAGCAGAAGCTGATTGCCCACCGTATGATCAAGAACCAGCTGTATGGCTATGTCGTGAACGAGGCCTACAGTTTTGACCTGACATACCCCAACCAGTCGCTTCCCAGCCTGCGTCTGTACAATCCCTACACGCGCCTCAGCCAGCCGACGACCAGCCAGATCCGCACTTTCGGTTTTGCTGCTGAAGGCTGGAGCAACGCCAAGTTCTACAACTGGTTCAACGATGCCACAGCGCAGCCCAACAACCAGTGCAAGTACAGTTTCTACGGCTACATCCGAACCGACGACAACGGCAACATCTGGATTATCCGCAACGGTGTGCAGGAGCAGTTCAACTCCATTCCCTCAACCCAAACGTTGCCTGCCGTCCGCTACATTCTCCCGTATCCTAATCAGGTCATCCAGCGTTCGTCTGGTGTCTATAAGAACTACTATGGCTATTAATAACACTAAGCATTCATAAGATATGAAAAAGATACTGAATAGCATCATGCTACTCCTGCTGGCAGGCACCTCGGCACTGATGGTGTCGTGCAAGGACGACGACAACAATGCCGCCCCTGGCACCGACAGAGAGTTTATGACCATGTTCATTTGCGACAACACTCGCGGCAAGGGAACCGACTACCCTTACAACAGCGGACTTGACGGTGCCTATCCCCACGGCAACACCATCCACCTCTACTGGTACGGCGTGAACGACTGTGCCGGCTACCAGATACAGATGGGCCTGCAAATCAAGGTGAGCGGCGGTGCCGAGGCCTGGAAGAAGGTGCAGGGCACCAGCGACCTGCTGCTCGACACCATCGTTGGCCCCAAGCAGCTCGACCTGCTCCTCAAGGACCTGCAGTACTCTACCAACTACCGTTTCGCCATCCGTGCCCTGTCGAAGCTCGACAAGAACATTCTGGGCGACGAGTCAACCTTCGCCCACGCCTCCAACTGGTACGGACACGGCAATGGACGCCAGTGGCAGGAGTACCTTGGCATTACCACCAACGACCGCTACCCCACCCCGATGGCCATCTACGTCAACCAGGCTGAGACCACCGAGAAGGACATGCACGTCTACTTCAACACCAATATCAGTCAGTTGGGGCTCAACCTGAGCGATGAAGACGACAAGGACAAGTACGATGCCTACCACGAGAACTTCAACATCGACGCTGACGGCAACTTCGGCTATAAGTACCTCACCGTACAGCCCTCGCCCAACAATCCCAACTCGACTGTTGACGAGAAATGGAAGAAGTACGAGATTACCGACGAAGACCGTGCCCGAGGCTATGTGGTTGTGACCGGCCTGACGCCTAACTCCGTGTACGTCATCGACGTCATTGATCCTCGCGTGCCTGTGGCCATCGACTCGAAGTACAACACCTGTACCGCCCGTTCTGACGGACAGCCTGGTGCTCCCATCCTGCTGTCGCACGACGAGCTGTTAGCTCAGGCCGGCAGTCTGGAGATTCCCAAGAACGACGCCAAGCGTGCAGACGTGTTCGGTCCGATGGCCGAGAAGTACAACGCTGCCCCTATCACGCCGACGCTCTACAACTTTATCTCGAACACCGACTATGCTGAGGGACAGACCTTCATGCTGGAAGGTGGAAAGACCTACTATCTCGACGGCAACGACATCACCTGTAAAGGCTTCGTGCTGCGTACCGACCCCAAGGACGTTGCTGAAGGAAAGCGTGCCAAGGTTATATGCGGTATCGGCAACAGTCCTGCCGTATTTACCCAGGGCACCGAGGGTCGTCAGTGGGATGGTTGCCCCTACTCCATGTTCACCTTCGGCCGTTCGCCCGAAGCTGGTGAAGGCGGTGAAATCTACATGAAGAAACTGGCCTTCTACGACATCGACTTCGACAACCCCGAGTGCTTCAACTATGGCGACCAGAAGGCCGGCATCGGTAACGCTACCGGTAACTACTTCTTCAACATGTTCAGCGACGGTATGGCCGTGACGCTCGACTCGCTGGTTATCGAGAACTGCTCGTTCAAACGCATTGTCCGTGGCTTCGTCCGCGAACAGGGTCCCAATTACAAGCTGTGGAACCACGTGCTTATCAAGAACAACATGTTCTACGACTGCGGCTACTACTCCAACGGTGCCGGCGGCTACTGCTGGATTGACGGTGCTGGCAACAACGGCAAGACCAACATGCTGGCCGACTTCAAGGCCGTCGAGAACACGTTCTACGACTGTCCGTTCCCTGCCTTCATCAAGCAGCAACTCAGCGAAGAGTTCAAGTACGAAGGCAACTCCAGGTGGAACATCACCTTCTCGAACAATACGCTCGTGAACTACAACACCCGTGGCGACGGTGCCATCTTCAAGCTGACCCGCGTTCCCAACGGTTCGGTATTCAACGTAGAGAACAACCTCATCATCCTGTGCAAGCAGGCTGGCGACCAGCGCGTGCTGGCACAATGGGGTGCCTACATTGCCGATACCGAGACGCAGGCTGATGGTTCTTCAGGTGTGGCTTCGCTGAACTTCAACAACAACTGGTCGACCAACAACGACCTGACCAACGGTTCCATCTTCAGCTCGCGTGCCTGGGATAACGAGAAGGACGGCTTCGGCTTCCTCGTAGCCAACGGCAAGGCCACGCTGAACGGTTCGCTGAAGGTAGCTGTTGCCGACATCTCGGCCACCGACCTGCTGATCAGCCCCTGTCCGCCGCACATCGCTGCTACGGCAGAAGACCAGAACATGCATCGCGCCGACGCTTTGGACGGCACTGCCACTACCCAGTATAACGTGAACCTCTATTTCAAGAACAAGGACAACGACATCTATAAGAACAATGTAGGTGCCGCACGTTGGAGGAAATAATAATTGATAATTGATAATTGACAATTGATAATTATGACGACATTCAAGAAATCTATATTTGCAGCATTGGCAGTAGTGGCAGGCATCGGCCTGACCACTGCCTGCAGCGAAGCCAACGAGTATGAGCACTCCGACACCAACAACAAGTCGTGGGTAAGCAATTACAACGACTCCACGGCAGTGCCCCATCCCGAAACGCTGGCCAACACCAGGTGGGTACGTGGCTCAGGCATCAAGACCAATGCCTACGGACAGGACGTGCAGGGCTTTGTCGAGAGCCTCAGTTTCGTGTCGGCCGACTCTGTAGCCGTCAAGATGAGCCAGGGTGCTACCCAAGGTACTTGGGTCGACGACTCCAACACGGAGGCTCTGCCCCTCTACGAGTATTCCTACAGCACTTCAACTGGCAGAATCCAGATTCTGCAGCGCACTGAGAACAAGGGTACCGTCACCAAGAAGGCTATCTTCATCGGCGTAGCCGTCAGCGGAAGCCAGGAGACCATCACCATCGTACACTATGGTGACACGCCTGCCCAAACCTATCTTGTGAAGCAATAATCCCCACCCCGCCCTCTCTCCGCTAAAGGGAGGGGGTGGGGTTTCTCTTAATCAGATAATGAGTTATTAACCTCACTTTTTATTAATTTAACTAATTAGTTTTATGAAAAAATTATTTACTTTAGCGCTGGCCCTTATGGGCTTTATCGGTGCTGCCAATGCAGCAACGGTAGCTGACATTGCGCCCCTGAAGCACAGTTATGTGCTGGTGTGCGAGGACTTGGGAGCACGTCCTGGCAAGGGCAATTTGTTTGGTGACAACCACTTCCTGGATGTTACCGGCGGTTCGACGGCAACCAACAAGGGTTCTGTCGACCTGTCTGTAGCCGACGGTGTGCTGGTTACTGAGGAAATCGCCGCCAAGTACGGCGAGTATGGCAAGCACCTGAACTTCCTCCGTCTGAAGAAGACGCAGGACGTGATTGCCATGAGCGTTACTGCCAAGTCGAAGGTGATTATCTTCTATCAGGACAACAACAAGGACGACCGCTATCCCGTGTTCGCCAAGGACGCTGGCCTGAGCGACCGCTTTGCCGACGGTGTACGTTCTGAGAGAAGCTCTGGCGAGGAAGGCATGCCTGCCGTTAACCTCAGAAGAATTGAGTGGACTGCTACCGACGACGGTGTGGTCTATGTTGGCGACAACAACGGCGACATGTTCATGAGCTACATCATTATCGAGGCCAACGAGGCTCCCGGTACTCCTACCGTAAAGGTGGGCGAGCAGAAGTTCGAGGACGGACTCTGGTTCCGCGAGGTCAGCGTCAAGGCTAACGACTACAAGATGGAAGGTTCCGACGAGGGTATTCCCACCATCGTCACCTACACCACCGATGGCTCTACTCCTACCGCTACCAGCCCTGTCTACACAGAGCCTATCAAGTGCTTCAAGGACATGACCGTGAAGTTCCAGGCATATCAGGACTGGGGTGTCGGTGCTGACGAAGGCTTCATCTGCGACGGTGCTGACAACGAGGCAAACGTCAACTTCCTGTTCGACGCTCCCTCCATCGAGGCCGATGGTGCCAAGATTAAGGTTGTGTCTCCCTACGAAGGACAGGGTGCCATTAACTTCTTCAAGCTCAACGATGGTTTCGAGATTGAGGACAACGAGGCTACGCTTACCGAGTCGGCTACCGTTACAGCCTTCACAAAGATTGATAACGGCGTGTACGGTACCTTCACCTCCAAGTCAACCACTAAGGACGTCTATGTGCTGAATCCCATCAAGGAAAAGAAGACCATCACCGTCGCCGGTTCTGCCGTTGTCGACGAGGAGGCTACTGCCGCTTCTACTGACGGCAGCACCATCTACAAGATTGAGGACGGTATCATCACCGTCGACAAAGCTGACTTCTTCGTGAAGAACCTTACCTTCGCAGCTCTGGCCAATGCCGACGCCGCTAAGGCTCAGTATCAGGTTCCTGCCGGTCAGGAGGCTTACATCCAGATGAGCAACACCAACATCACCTTCATGGTGGCTGAAGGCGACTCTGTCACCGTAAAGGTCATCTGCTCGAAGAACGCTTGTAAGAACATCGACGCTGACGATGCAGCAGAAGACAAGCTGGTCAACGGCTGTACGCCCGACCGCAGCTGCTACGTGAACGTGAGCGGTACCAACTACTGCCATCTGGACCAACTGGGTGGCGTTGCTGCTGACCAGAAGCTCTTCCCCGATGCCAACATCATCGAGTTCGGTCTGAAGGGTGCCGAGGGTGGTTCTATCTTCACCTTCCAGAAGTATTCTGGCACGGGTAACATCCTGATTTCGTCTATCGAGATTACTCCTGCTAACAAGACTCTCCCGCTTGCCGACTTTGCTGATGGCAACTACTACATCCAGAACATAGCCAGCACACTGTCATGGGGCGCCGGCAACAGCTGGGGCACTCAGGGCTCGCTTGTCAAGCATCCCGAATACGTTACCCTGCACAAGCAGGAGGACGGTACCTACTTCATGGAGACTCAGGTCAGCAATGGTGGCGAAAGCTACTACTTCGGCGGTGAGTACATGGACGGTTCTCCCGTTGCCCTGACCATCACTCAGGGTGAGGAACTTGGCAAAGACGTGAACGGCAACCCCGTTTATGTTTACTACATCACAGCCGACGGCACCAACTACTACGGCTGGGACGGCACTGAGAACACCGTGCTTGCACGCAACCTTGCTGCTGGCGACAGGAATGCAATGTGGATTATCGGTTCTCATGAGCTGGCCGTTGCCGGACTCGCTCAGGCAACCGCTGAGGATCCCATGGATGCTACCTTCCTGCTGCTCGACCCGAACTTCGGTCGCAACAACCGTAACAAGAGCGCCTGGACGGGTGACGAATTCAACGTTGGCGGTGACAACACCAACATGAACGCTGAGAAGTGGGGTGGTAACTCACAGAACTTCGACATCAGCCAGACGGTTGACGCTCCTAATGGTAAGTACGTCATCAGCTGGAACGGCTTCTATCGTTACAACAACACTGCCGACAACACCAACGACGTGGCCGTTGCTGCTCATGCTGACGGTACGGAGGTCATCAATAGCTTCGTCTACATCAACGGTAAGGACTATCCTCTCTGCAGTATTGCCGACGACGCTGCTTCTGCAGCCCTGGAGGGCAAGCTGCCGTTCTCGCAGGCTGATGCAAGCGCTGCCTTCGGTCAGGGTCTCTATGCTCAGAGTGCTGAGGTGTATGTCACCGACGGCAAGCTGACCATTGGTATCAAGAAGACCGAGCATCCGGGCACCGACTGGACTGTTTGGGATAACTTCGAGATTATGTACTACGGACCCGCTGAGGAACCCGTCGAGGGCAATGAAGTTGACATCACAAGCAAGTTCACCTATACATGGAACGCATCCGAGTCATTTGTCAACAACGCTGACGGCAGCATCACGTTCAACGCCGTACAGTGGGGTGGTTTGGCTGCTTGGCTGAAGGACGGCGACAATCCTGCCGACTGGTCAGATTACAGCAAGCTCGTGTTCGAGTATGCTGAGCCTACCACTGTCAGCACTCAGATTCTCGTTAGCGGCACTGAGGCAAAGGCTTGGGGTGATGCAGGCATCACTTCTTTAGAGTGCTCGTTCGAGGGTCTTGACATGAGCACGGTAGAGCAGGTTGCCCTCCAGGCTGCCGATGCTACGACCATCACCATCAAGCGTGTCTACCTCGTCAAGAAGGGTGGCGACGAGCCCGTTCCCGCCGATCCTGACAACCTCGTAAAGAACTGGGATTGCTCTGGTGACGACGCTTCAAGCTTCTGGGTACACGAGTGGAGAACGATGGACACTCAGACCGACGGTCCTGCCAACCTCGTTAACGGTGCTGCTATGGTCTATGTACGTAGCTTCGAACAGGCTGCCGCTGCTGGCAATGCCACGCTCAAAGACGGCAATAAGGAAAACGTGACTCTCGACAACTTCGCCGACTGGGACAGCCAGTTCTTCATCACATGGGATGAGGCCAAGGCTACTGCTGCCGGCGACAAGCTCCAGCTGAAGATGAAGGTGAAGGCCGACAAGGCTCAGGCCATTGCATCACAGCTGCACAAGGCTCCCGGTGCTTACGTTCACTGGTATGCTGTTGGCGACATCAACGTTACCACTGAGTGGACCGACTTCGTTTCTGCTGAGGTCGACGTTGTCAGCGGCGATCCCGGTTGGGGCAAGACTGCTGAGGGTTGCTGGACCATCGCATTCAACCTGGCCAAGGGCGAGGAGAACACCATCTACTTCGACGACATGGTTGTTTACGTGATTAAGCCCACTGGCATCACCGAGATGTATCGTATCAATCCTGAGGATGGCGTACGCTACAACCTCGCTGGTAAGCGCGTTGACGACAGCTACAAGGGCATCGTCATCATGAACGGTAAGAAGATGCTCCAGAAGTAAGACTTATCACCTTACAATAACAAAAAGAGGGCAGGCTATGATAGCCTGCCCTCCTTTTTGGAAAGTATTCCTACTTTCGTTAAAAGAATTCTATCAAAATTGTTTACATCAAGAATCAGCCGGTATGCACTCCGGATTTTGCTCCGGGCAAACCCGGAGTTTCAGTAGGGTAAACCCAGGGTTTGGTTACGGTAAACTCCGACTTTACCCTACCTAAACTCAGAAGCCCGTTTTTAGGGCGGTTTGGGGCGGTTTCTGCAATTTTACATATTGTGAAAATATTCAACAAAGCAATAATAATGATAGCGGCACTGCCTCGAGAGGAACAGGGGGACCGACACCTGTTTCACCCCTATTTTTTGAGGGAATCGTGCTGATTCTCGGAAATTTGTTGTATCTTTGCAGCGGTATGAATCGTCAATAGCGTAAATATGAATCTGAGAATCGTTATATTAGCTACGGCAGCTCTACTGCTTGGGTCGTGCAACAAGAAGGAGGCGCAGACGCAGGAGGAGGCTGTCAGCGTGAGAACCCAGAAAGTGGAGGCTGGAGCTCAGAGTGTGAACAAGAGTTTCATGGGAGTGATAGAGGAGGAAGACGGTGCCAACGTCACATTCGGGGTCTTGGGTACGGTTATTCGCGTGATGGTCGATGAAGGACAATTCGTGCGAAAAGGCCAGGCTATGGCCGAGACCGACGGACAGAACGTAAGGAGTGCCTACGAAATGAGTGCCTCGACCCTGGCCCAGACTGAGGATGCCTATCGGCGCCTGAAGAACCTGTACGACAAGGGTACGCTGCCTGAGATAAGAATGGTGGAGATGGAGTCGATGCTGGTGAAGGCAAGAGCTGCGGAAGCCATGTCGCGGAAGAATGTGGACGACATCGTGCTGCGTGCCCCCTTTGATGGCTACGTGGCACAGAATGCCGTACATGAGGGTAGCAGCGTAATGCCTGGCGTGACGGGGTTCAAACTGGTGAAAATCGACAGGGTGAAAGTCAGCGTATCGGTTCCTGAGAAAGAGATAAGCAAGATTAAGAAGGGCACGGACGTGAAGTTTACGGTGTCTGCCTTAGGCGACAGCGTGTTTACGGGCAGAGTAGTGAACAAGGGAGTGGTGGCGAACATCATCAACCACACCTACACGGTAAAGGTTCTGGTAGAGAACAGAAGCCACACATTGCTGCCAGGCATGGTGTGCAAGGTAAACATCAAGGACGTGAGTGCCGACTATTCCATACTGGTGCCGCAGGATGCCATTCAGGTCAGCGGCGGGGAAACCTTTGTATGGATGGTCAGTCAAGGGAAGGCTCACCGCCAGGCTGTCACCACAGGCGAGATATACAGCAGCGGAGTGGTGATAGAGACAGGACTGACCAACGGCGATGTCATCATCGTCCAGGGGCAGAACAAAGTCAGCGAAGGAATGGTAGTGAAGAGTGAAGAATGAAAAGTGAAAAGACAAACTTGGTGGCGAGTGCCATGAGGCATAAAAGCATCACGCTGCTGCTGGTGCTGGTCATGATGCTGGCCGGCTTTGTCTCGCTGATCTATATACCAAAGGATGAGTTTCCGCAGGTAGACCTGCCTGTGGGACTGGTGGTTGGGGTCTATCCTGGAGCCTCGGAGCTGGAAGTGGAGCAGCAGCTGACAAAGCCCTTGGAAGATTTCCTCTGGACATTCAAGGAGATAGACAGGGGAAAAACCCTGACGATGAGCATGAACGACGGCTGTGCTGCCATCGTATGGCTCAACGGGACGGAGAGCAGCAAGACGGAATTCTGGAACAAGCTGAAAGAGCGGCTTACACTGTTCCGCATGACACTGCCAGCGGGCGTACTGGGTGTGGTGGCCAACGACGACTTCGGCGACTCGTCGGCCATGCTGCTGACCATCGAAAGCGACAGCAAGACATTTCGTGAGCTGGGCGACTACGCCGACGGACTGGGCGACAAACTGAGGACAGTGGAGAGCCTGGCCAACGTGATACGCATGGGTGGCCAGAATGAACAGCTGAGCATCTACCTGGACCGTGACCGCCTCTCGATGTACGGCATCAACACGGCAATGCTGATGAGCAAGGTTTCCGGACTTACTGGCACACTTTATACAGGCAGTCTGGAGGACGGCAAGCTGAGCAGGAAGATACACATCAAGTCGTCGCTCAATACCGAACAGGACCTGGCGCAAACCATCGTCAGCAATGCCCCCACGGGCGAAGTGACACGACTGAGCGACATTGCCACCATACAGCGTGAATACCCTGAGCCACGACAATACATCAAGAACAACGGGCGCCAGTGCCTGCTGATGTCGCTGCAGATGATCAGGGGCAAGAACATCATCGACTTCGGTACAGAAGTGAAGCAGGTCATCAGCGACTACCAGCAGACGTTGCCCAAGGATGTACACATCAACGTCATCAGCGACCAGAGCCAGGTGGTAGACCACTCCATACAGGACTTCATGCTCGAGATGCTCATCGCCATCGTGTCGGTCATCATTGTGGTGTGTCTGATGCTGCCGCTGAGGGTGGCGGGCGTAGCTGTGGTCACCATCCCCATCACCATCTTTGCCTCGATTGCCATATTCCTGGTGACGGGAGTCGAGATCAACAGCGTAACGCTGGCAGCCCTGCTGGTGTCGCTGGGTATGATTGTCGACGACAGCGTGGTGGTTGTGGACTGCTATTTGGACAAGTTAGACTCGGGGCTGAATCGGTGGCAGGCTGCCGTGGAGTCATCGCGGGAATTTGTGAAGAGCATCATTACGGCAACGCTGGTCATCAGCATCACGTTCTTCCCCTTCCTCTTTACCACGGACAAGATGATACACGACTTCATACAATGGTTCCCCTACGCTATCAGCATCGTACTGACGGTATCGTTAGTGGTCGCCATCTTCGTGGTGCCCATACTGCAGCATCAGTTTATCAAGAGCGGAATCCGCACGGGTTCTGCCAACCGGCAGGAAGAGCGGAAGACCATGCTCGAACGGATACAGGGCCACTACGACAGGCTGATAGAATGGTGCTTCCGCCACCGTCGCGCCACCCTGGCCATCGGACTGGCAAGCATAGTGCTGGGTGCCGTGTTCATCCTGATGCTGCCCATCAGACTGATGCCCAGGGCCGAGCGCAACCAGTTTGCCGTCGACATCATACTGCCTACAGGCACCGACCTGGACTACACCGCACAGGTGGCCGACTCGCTGGCCAGCATCATGCGAAAGGACGAACGGGTGGTTAACCTGACCACGTTCTATGGCAGCGGCTCACCGCGATTCCATGCCACGTTCCTGCCCAACTTCGGCGGTACCCACTTTGCGCAGTTCATCGTGAACACCCATAACGACAAGGAGACGCAGGAGATGCTGGACGACTATGCCCACCGCTACTCCTACTACTTTCCTGAGGCACAGATACTGTTCCGACAGATAGAATACTCCGACCACCAATACCCCGTGGAAGTGGTGGTGAAGGGCGACAACCTCGACAGCCTGCACGTGGCCATTGACAGCATACACCACCGATTGTCGAGAAACAAGGACATAGACGTGCTGACCACCAGCTTCGGCACGACGGGCAACCGGTTAGAGGTAACCATGAAGCCCGAAGAGGCCAACCGCATAGGCATGAGCAAATCGCTGCTCTCGCTGAATTTCGCCTTGCGCTATGGTGGCGGCATCCCTGTAGCCACCATCTGGGAGGGCGACCACGAACTGGGCATCACAGTAAAGGATGCCGAAAAGGGGAAGCACGACATCGACGAATTCAAGAACATTCGCGTGACGGGCTTGATACCCACCATTACGGCAGCACCGCTGTCGCAGATAGCCGACGTAAAGCCAGGCTGGGGCTCGGGCACCATCACTCGCATCAACGGCGAACGGACGGCCTCAGTCTATGGCATGATGGGACGTCAGGGTGTGAAGATAGGCGAACTGACGGAGAACATCTATCAGGACCTACAGACGCTGCGACTGCCCGACGGCATCACGCTCGAAGAGGGCGGACAGGCCGAGACCGAACGGACATACCGTCCGCAGATGTATATGGGCATGCAGATAGCCATCGTACTGATATTCTTCATCATCGTGTTCCACCTGAAGAGCATACCGCTCACGCTGCTCATCATGTTGTCATTGGGATTCTCGATGTTAGGTGGTGCACTGGGACTCCTGCTGTTCGGTCAGGAGTTTGGCGCTACGGGTGTACTCGGCTTCGTCTCACTCATGGGCATCATCACCCGCTGCGGCATCATCATGATTGACTATGCCGAGGAACTGAGGCACGAGCACCCCACAAACGAGGCCGCACTGCTGTCGGCCAAACGTCGCTTCCGACCGGTATTCCTCACTTCGATGGCAGCATCGATGGGTGTCATACCGATGGTTATCAAGGACACGCCGCTGTGGGGACCGATGGGCGTTATCATCTGCATAGGAGCACTGGTCTCGATGCTGTTTATCATTACCATGATACCCGTCGGCTACAGCGTGGTAAGAGAAAGGTTTAAAAGGTAAAAAGGTAAAAAAGTAAAAAGCCAACAGTATGAAAAAGATATTCCTGATACTCTTCACTCTTCACTCTTCACTCTTCACTCTTTATGCCCAGCGCATCATGACCCTGCAGGAGTGCATCAGTGAGGCTCGTGTCAACAACGTCAGCGCAAAGGATGCACGCAACGACCTGCTCATTGCCAAGGAACAGCAACGCTACGCCCGCACGAAATACTTTCCCATAGTAGGAGCGTCGGCCACCCATTTCGAGGCCAGCGACTATCTGCTGAAACAGCAATTGTTCTCACCCGAACTGCAAGAAATCATCGAGGCGCTCACCGAAGGGTCGGATTTCTTCCAAAACGGAGGCATCCACGCCATCAAGCGCGGTACGTCGCTGGGCCTCACCGTCCTCGAACCACTATATACTGGCGGCAGAATACGCAATTACAACAAACTGGCCGACATGCAGGTTGATGCCCGGCAGAAACTGCAACAGGTAACTGACGACGAGATTGTGATGACCACGGAATTCCTGTTTTACAAGATCCTGGAACTCCATGAGACCGACAAGATGCTTGACGTGATGGAGAAGGAAACGGAGAGCATACACCGCGATGCGGTCAACATCTACGAGAACGGCATCGTCAACAAGAACGACGTCCTCAGCGTCGAACTGGCTCAAGACCAGCTCTCGGCGCTGCGCATCAAGACTGCCAATGCCTGTCGGCTGTTGCGACGTGCGCTGGCTAAGTATATGGGCATGGCCGATCAGGATATTGACATCGATGCGACCATTTCCGACGACGCCATCGTCGACCCGCAGGAGTATCTGATGCCGCATCTCACAGCCGTTGAGAACCGCACGGAGACCCAACTGCTCGACATCTGGGTGGAAAAGTCGGTGCTGGAGAAGAAAATAGCCCGAGCCTCCATGCAACCCGTCCTGCTGATAGGCGGAACGGCCAATTACAGCAAGCTGCTCGCCGAATGGAGCAGCAAGGCCATCGCCTTCGCTACCGTCCAGATACCCATCAGTGCCTTCTGGAGCGAACGGCGCATGTACAATTGGAAAAAGGTGGAAGTAGAGAAGGCAAAAGACTTCCGCCAGGACAAACGCGAACTCATCTCCCTGCAAATACAAGACGCCTGGGACAATCTGGAAAGTACCTACCGTCAGACGCAAATCGCGAAGAAAAGCGTGGAACGTTCAGAGGAGAACCTGCGCATCAACCGCGAACACTACCTCAACGGCTTGACGAACATGACCGACCTGCTCGATGCCCAACGCCAGTGGCAGCAGGCACTCACCTCACGCAATGCCGCCAATAGCGAATACCTGCAGGCCAAGACCCGCTACCTGATACTGACCGGCCGCAGAGAGGAAGTGAACTTACAAACAAATTAAAGGATAAATACAATGAGAAGACTGATTCTACTATGCGTCCTCACCGCAGGACTATGGGCTAAGACGAATGCTCAGACCAACTTGGCAGGCACGGCTGAGGAGAAAACGCCGGCATTCCCCGGAGCCGAGGGCTTCGGACGCTATGTGACGGGCGGACGTGGCGGCAAGGTAATACATGTCAAGAACCTGAACGACAGCGGGGCCTACTCCCTCAGATGGGCCTTGCAGCAGACGGGGGCCAAGACCATCGTGTTCGACGTGTCGGGCACCATCCACCTGCAGTCGCAGCTCACCATTCCCAGCAACACCACCATCGCCGGACAGACGGCTCCCGGCGACGGCATCTGCGTGGCCGACTATCCTTGCAGCATCAAGGGCAACAACGTCATCGTGCGCTACATGCGCTTCCGCTTAGGCAACAAGAACGTGACGCTCGACGGTGCCGACGGATGGGACGGCTTCGGCGGCTTCGACCAGCAGGACTGGATGATCGACCACTGCTCGGTGTCGTGGTCTATCGACGAGTGCCTCTCCGTCTTAGGAAATAAGAACACCACCGTGCAGTGGTGCCTCGTGGCCCAGAGCCTGGTCAACAGCGGCCACTCGAAGGGTGCCCACGGCTACGGGGGCAACTGGGGCGGCAGCGGGGCCTCGTTCCACCATAACCTCATAGCCCACCACACCAGCCGCACACCACGTCTCGGCCCGCGCCCCACAACGCAGTTGGACGAGCGGATGGACATGCGCAACAACGTCATTTACAACTATGGCAGCAACGGCTGTTACGGCGGCGAAGGCATGACGGTGAACATAGTCAACAACTACTACAAGCTTGGTCCCGGCTCGCCTACCGACAATAAAGCCAAGCGCATAGCCGGCATCGGCATACGCACCAACTCCTACATAGCCACCTACCCCGCCTACGCTCCGGCCCTGCACCTTTGGGGCAAGTACTACGTCACGGGCAACGTCAACTCCAAATACAGCGACGTAACCAGCAACAACTGGACCATTGGCATCATCAACCAGATTGACGCCAACAGCTGCGACGGCACGTTCACCCAGGCTACCAAGGACAGCATCAAGCTCGACAAGCCGATGGACTTTGTGCTGACTACCACCCACAGTGCCGCCGATGCCTACCAGCGGGTGCTCGACTACGCCGGGGCCTCGCTGCACCGCGACTCGTTCGACGAACTGATGGTCAGCGACACCCGCAGCGGCACGGCCACCTACACCGGCAAGGGGCTGAGCAAGGGCTTCATCAACTCGCAGGAGGACAACAAGCCGGCCGGCGCCACTGCCGACTGGAATGCCTGGCCCACGCTGAACGCCACCGAGGCCCCTGCCGACACCGACGGCGACGGCATGCCCGACGAATGGGAGACCGCCCACGGGCTGAACCCGAGCAGTGCCGCCGACGGCAACACGGTGGGTGCCGACGGCTATACCAACCTCGAGGTGTACCTCAACTCACTGGTTGCCGACATCACCGGCCGTCAGTACGAGGGCGGCCAGCAGATGGGCTACATCGTGGAGGTGGGAGCCGAGCCCGAGCTCACGGCCTACGACATAGGCCAGCAGACATCCAACGGCGACGGTACCTTTACGGGCGGTTTCAAGTCGAACAACACCAGCCCTGCCTACGGCAGCGACGGCACCATCAAGTATTCGCGCAACAAGCAATACACCATCACCATACCCGATGGGCTGCTGATTGAGGCCGTCACCATCTACGGCTACTGCAACGGCGACGGTGCCACGGGCTACTTAGCCGAACTGGCGGGCAACAACTATGCCTCGACCGACTACGTCTATCCGCCCCGCGACGCCGCCGTCAACCGCGCCACCCACAAGATAGACTTTGCCACCCCCGTGGCTGGCAAGCTGACCTTCACCCCGAAGGGCGATGCCCAGTCGTGCTACAAGCTGACGCTTCACATGGCCTCAACCACCGCCATCAGCCAGCTCCGCCTGCCGTCGGCCGACGGTAGCATCTACAACATGATGGGCAACAAGGTGAGCCATCCCGGCAAAGGGCTGTACATCATCAACGGAAAGAAAGTAATAATCCCTTAAGACATACCAACATGAGAAAGAGACTAATGACCATCCTGTTGGCCACAGCTGCACTGACGGCCAACGCCCAGCAACTGCCTTACCAGAATCCGCAACTCAAGGCCGAGCAACGTGCCGACGACCTGCTCTCGCGGCTGACGCTCGACGAGAAAGTGAAACTGATGATGGACACCTCGCCCGCTATCCCGCGCCTCGGCATACCCCAGTTCCAGTGGTGGAACGAAGCCCTGCACGGCGTAGGCCGCAACGGCTATGCCACCGTCTTCCCCATCACTATGGGCATGGCTGCATCGTGGGACGACCAGCTGCTGCACCAAGTGTTTACGGCGGTTAGCGACGAGGCCCGTGTAAAGGCCCAGCAGGCCAAGCACAGCGGCAATATCAAGCGCTACCAGAGCCTCTCGTTCTGGACGCCCAACATCAACATCTTCCGTGACCCCCGCTGGGGACGCGGACAGGAGACCTACGGCGAAGACCCCTACCTGACATCGCGCATGGGACTGGCCGTAGTCCGTGGACTGCAGGGCTATTCTTACGACGGCAAGCCTTTGGCCGAGAAGAAAAAGCTGCTGGCCTGTGCCAAGCACTTTGCCGTTCACAGCGGCCCCGAGTGGAACCGCCACAGCTTCAACATCGAGAACCTGCCCGAGCGCGACCTCTGGGAAACCTACCTGCCGGCCTTCAAGTCGCTGGTGCAGGAGGGCGACGTGGCCGAGGTGATGTGTGCCTACCAGCGCATCGACGGCCAGCCCTGCTGTGCACAGACGCGCTATGAGCAGCAGATACTGCGCGACGAATGGGGCTTTCAGGGACTGATTACCAGCGACTGCGGAGCCATCAACGACTTCTACGTGGCTGGTCGCCACGGCTACTCCAAGGATGGTGCCGAGGCCTCAGCCAAAGCCGTGCTGGCTGGAACCGACGTGGAGTGCGGCTCCGTCTACCGCCGGTTGCCGGAGGCCGTCAAGCGTGGCGACATCAAGGAGGCCGACATCGACCGCTCGCTGCGCCGCCTGCTCATCGCCCGTTTCCAAGTGGGTGACTTCGATGCCGACGACCTGGTAGTGTGGACGAAGATTCCATCTTCGTCAATCGCCTCCCAAGAGCACAAGGACATAGCCTACCGCATGGCCCAGAAGAGCATCGTCCTGCTGAAGAACAACGGCATCCTGCCTTTGCCGTCTGCTGCGACTGAGTCGCAGCCTACAGGAAAGATAGTAGTCATGGGACCCAATGCCAATGACTCCGTCATGATGTGGGGCAACTACGCCGGCTACCCCACCCGCACCATCACCGCCCTCGAAGGCATCCGCTCAGCGGTCAAAGGTCAACGCTCAACGTCCGACATCCCCTATATTCCCGCTTGCGGACTGACCCGCAACGAGGTGTTCGAGAGTCGCTTCGACTGCCTCACCGCCCCTGTGGGCAGTCCGGGCATGCAATGCGTCTACTGGAACAACACCGAGATGGAGGGCACTCCCGCCAACACCGTGTTTACCACCAGTCCCCTCAACCTGAGCAACGGCGGCAACACCGTATTCGCTCCGGGCGTGAACCTCGAGAACTTCTCGGCACGCTACGATGCCACCTTCATCCCCACCCGTGACGAGACCGTCACACTGGCCATTGCTGCCGACGACCGAGTGCGCCTCATCGTCAATGGCGACACGCTGGTCGACATCTGGAAGGCACGCCAGCGCATACAGGAAGCCAAGCCAGAATTGAAGGTCAAGGCGGGCCAGAACTACCGCATACAGATTGACTACGTACAGGAGTCGGGATTTGCTGCCATGCAGTTCGACATCCGCACCAGGACTGCTCCTACCCGCGAGCAACTGCTCGCTCAGGTGGGCGATGCCGAGACCGTCATCTTCGTGGGCGGCATATCGCCCCGCGTCGAAGGCGAGGAGATGAAGGTCAGCGATCCTGGCTTCAAAGGCGGCGACCGCACCGACATAGAACTGCCGCAGGCCCAGCGCGACTTGCTCCGCACGCTCCACGAAGCCGGCAAGCGCGTGGTCTTCGTCAACTGTTCGGGAGGTGCCGTGGGACTGGTGCCCGAACTGGAGTCGTGCGATGCCATCCTGCAATGGTGGTACGCCGGCGAGCAGGGAGGACGCGCCCTGGCCGACGTGCTCTTCGGCTACTACAACCCCTCGGGCAAGCTGCCCGTCACGTTCTACAAGAACGTCAGCCAGTTGCCCGACTTCCTCGACTACACGATGAAGGACCGTACCTACCGCTACTTCACGGGCGAACCGGCCTTCCCCTTCGGCCACGGGTTGTCGTACACTACCTTTGAATTCGGCAAACCGGCGTATAAGAACGGCAACGTGCAGGTGCGCGTCAAGAATACCGGCTCACGCGAAGGTACGGAGACCGTACAGGTCTACATCCGCAACACCGCCGACAAGGAGGGTCCGCTGAAGACGCTCCGTGCCTACAGCCAGGTGCAGCTGAAGCCAGGCGAGGCAAGGACCGTTACGATTCCCCTACCCCGCCAGCGTTTCGAGGGCTGGGATGTGCAGACCAACACCATGCGCGTGGTACCCGGCCGCTACGAACTGATGGTCGGCCCGTCAAGTGCCGATGCCGCCCTGCAGAAAGTAGTGGTAAGCATCAAGTAAAGATATTGCCTGACAGCTGTCCTTGACGGTTGAACGCACGACGGTCGGCCAACCACAGAATGAGGACCAGCGACAACAGGGAGGCTGCCAAACAGGCTATTGCCAACACCACAAACAGGCTGACAGCCACAACGGGCGGCATGCCTCCCAAAAGCAGGCCCGACAGCAGCATAGGAAGTACGAAGAGTCCCATGACCGACAAATTAGCCATGGCGGGTACCATTATGCTGCGCAGGGCACGGGTGATGTAGGGTGCCAAGGCCTGTAGCCGCGTTGCCCCGTTGCCCAACAGCGTGAAGTAGGGCTGGCTGTCCTGCCGCAGACTGTCGAAGTAAGTGCGCACACCGTGTATGTTGGTCAGTAGCACATGAGCCATCAGCACCCCCGTAACAGGTACAAACCAGCGGACTGTCATCGACGCTTCAGGGCGCAACACGGCATAGATCAGGTAGGCGCTGACGGCCAGTACACTGACGAACATGCCCACACAGGACGGCAGAAACAGTACCCGGCTCTGCAACTGCGTGCGACTGACCAGCAGAAACGAGGCTGCAGCCACCAGTATGACCAGCCACAACAGGTTGAGCCACAGCGAGTCGAAACGATAAAGCAGCCACAGGCAGCCACCCATAGCAGCCATTTGCACCATCATGCGCACAAAAGCCACGACGGCCTTACGGCAGGTCAGGCGGTCGTAGGCATAGAGCAGATAGCCGGGGACCAAAAGCAACAGCAGTCCCAATAACAGATTAAGATAGGATATGGTCATGATGTTCCAAGTGTTATGATTTTGTCTGACAAGTTGATATACTCTTCGCGCCGGGAGGCAATGATGACGGTGTGGCCACCGTCGGCCATCGACCTCAGCACCCCGAGCAACGAGGGGGCGGGGTCGTCGGCTATGATAATCGGCTTCGTGGCCATCGGGGCCACGTCTAAGTGCTCGTCGATGGCCGTCAGCTGGTAGCGGCGCACCCGATAAGGTGCCCACACGGCTTCAAGCCCGTGGGTATCGACATCGACGGGACTGATGGCGACCTCTTCCTTCTGTGGTACGTAGGCCATGAGTTTACGGAATGTGGGTGCCGACTGCGGGGTCAGCAGTTCACCGTCAATACTGACAAGTCCCTCGTCCAACAGCAGGAATCCTAACATGGCTTGGAGGGTGGCGGTCTTCCCCGTTCCCGGTTTTCCGGTGATGCAGGTTATCTGTCCGTCGAGTGCCATCAACGAGAGTTTTCTGAACAACTCACGCCCTCCAAGGGTCAGCGAAGCATCCTTTAATTCTAACATATCGCACTTTTTGGTGCAAAGATACTAAATAATTGTCAATTATCAATTGTCAATTATCAATTTATTTGTACCTTTGCAGCATGTTTTTGAAAGATAGCTACAGATTACCCGCCGAATGGGAACCTCAGAGCGGTGTGCAGCTGACTTGGCCGCACGCCGGAACAGACTGGGCACCCATGCTCGACGAGATTACTGCGACCTATCGCGAAATAGCCGAGGCCATAGAAAAATATGAGCCTGTACTGTCGGTTTCTGTTGATAACGTTCAACGTTCAATGTTCAACGTTCAATGTACAACCGACGACACCTGGGCGCGCGACCACGGCTTCATCACCCTGGTGAACGACTGTGGTGGAGTACGGCTCTTGGACTTCCAGTTCAACGGATGGGGCCAGAAGTTCCCTGCCGATCAGGACAACGCCATCAACCGCCGTCTCTACGATGAAGGCCGCGTTAGGGGCGAATACGTCAACCAGCTGGACTTCGTGCTCGAAGGCGGCAGCATCGAGAGCGACGGGCAAGGTACCATTTTCACTACTACGGGCTGCCTGATGGCTCCCCACCGCAACCAGCCCATGACGCAGGAGCAGATTGAACAGCGGCTGAAGCAGTCGCTATGTGCCGAGCGCGTGGTATGGATTAACCACGGCAACCTGATAGGCGACGACACGGACGGGCACATCGACACCCTGGTGCGCATCTGCCCTGACGACACCTTACTATATATAGCAGCCGACGACGAGCACCCCGACCTCCTCCGCATGGAAGAAGAGTTGTACGGTTTGCGGACACTCAGTGACCACCCCTACCGACTGTTGAAGCTGCCCATGCCCCGCCCCATCTACGATGAAGGCGACAGGCTGCCCGCCACTTACGCCAACTTCCTGGTCATCAACGGGGCGGTGCTCTGCCCCACCTACGGCCAGCCCGACCTTGATGCCGAGGCACTACGACTCATCGGCGAAGCCTTCCCCGGCCGCGACATCATCGGCATCGACTGCCGCAGCATCATCCGCCAGCACGGCTCCCTGCATTGCTGCACCATGCAATATCCCAAAAACGTCATTGTATGAAAGAACTGAAAATAGGATTCCTACAACAGCACAACACGGCCGACGTGAAAGGCAACATAGAACGGCTGGCCGACGGCATTGCCGACCTCGCCAAGCGGGGCGCCCAGCTCATAGTGCTGCAAGAACTGCACAACTCGCTCTACTTCTGCCAAGTAGAGGACGTGAACAACTTCGACCTGGCCGAACCTATTCCCGGTCCATCGACCGAGATTTACGGAGCCTTGGCCCGCCAGTATGGCGTGGTCATTGTCACCTCGCTGTTCGAGCGTCGTGCCGCCGGACTGTACCACAACACGGCTGTCGTCATCGAGAAGGACGGAACCATAGCCGGCAAGTATCGCAAGATGCACATACCCGACGACCCCGGCTACTACGAGAAGTTCTACTTCACACCGGGCGACCTGGGCTTCCATCCCATCGACACCAGCGTAGGCCGCTTGGGTGTCATGGTATGCTGGGACCAGTGGTATCCTGAGGCTGCCCGACTGATGGCTCTGCAGGGTGCCGAGATTCTCATCTACCCCACTGCCATCGGCTATGCCCCAGAGGACACGCCCGACGAGCAGCAGCGCCAGCGCCGTGCCTGGCAGACGGTGATGCGCGGCCATGCCGTAGCCAACGGTCTGCCCGTCGTAGCGGTAAACCGCGTGGGATGGGAAGAAGCCTCCCCCAGTGGGGGGAGGTTGGAGGGGGCTTCCTGTCGTGAGAGGTTGGAGGGAGCTCTTTTCTGGGGCACCTCGTTCGTCTGCGGCCCGCAGGGCGAGATTATCTATGAAGCTTCGGAGGACCAGGAGGAGAGCATCATCGTCGAGATGGACTTGGAGCACTCCGAGCAGGTGCGCCGCTGGTGGCCCTTCCTGCGCGACCGCCGCATCGATGAATACAAAGATATTACCAAACGATACATAGACTAACAGAAGATGGCAAACAATTTGAGATTCCAGGTGGTGGAAGAGGCTTTCAAGAAGAAGGCACTCGACGTGAAAGCACCCGCCACAAGACCGTCGGAGTATTTTGGCAAATACGTTTTCAACCGCGAGAAGATGTACAAGTACCTGCCCAAGGACATCTACGACAAGATGATTGACGTGATGGACAACGGGGCACGGCTCGACCGCTCTATCGCCGACGCCGTGGCCGCCGGCATGAAGCAGTGGGCTATGGAGATGGGCGTCACCCACTACACCCACTGGTTCCAGCCGCTGACCGAGGGCACGGCCGAGAAGCACGACGCCTTCGTGGAGCACGACGGTAAGGGAGGTATGATCGAGAAGTTCAGCGGCAAGCTGCTGGTGCAGCAGGAACCCGACGCCTCGTCGTTCCCCAACGGTGGCATACGCAACACCTTCGAGGCCCGAGGCTACTCGGCCTGGGACCCCACGTCGCCCGTATTCATCATCGACGACACCCTGTGCATACCCACCATCTTCATAGCTTACACCGGCGAGGCCCTTGACTACAAGGCTCCGCTGCTGAGGGCCATCCATGCCGTCACCCGCGCTGCCAAGGACGTCTGCCAGTATTTCTACGACGACGTGACGAAGGTACAGGTGAACCTCGGCTGGGAACAAGAGTACTTCCTCGTCGACGAGGGACTCTACTCCGCCCGTCCCGACCTGCTGATGACTGGCCGCACCCTGATGGGGCACGAGAGTGCCAAGAACCAGCAGATGGACGACCACTACTTCGGCACCATCCCTGACCGCGTTCAGGCATTCATGAAAGACCTTGAGATACAGGCCCTGGAACTGGCCATCCCCTGCAAGACGCGCCACAACGAGGTGGCTCCCAACCAGTTCGAGCTGGCTCCCATCTTCGAGGAGTGCAACCTGGCCGTCGACCATAACATGCTGCTCATGTCGCTCATGAAGAAGGTGGCCCGCAACCACGGCTTCCGCGTGCTGCTGCACGAGAAGCCCTTCGACGGCATCAACGGCTCGGGCAAGCACAACAACTGGAGCCTGACGGCCGAACGCTCTACCTGTTCATCGCTGCTGCACGCGCCAGGCAGGACGCCGGAGGAGAACCTGCGCTTCGTCGTGTTCATCGTCGAGACGCTGATGGCCGTCTATCGGCATAACGGACTGCTGAAGGCATCTATCATGAGTGCCACCAATGCCCACCGATTAGGCGGCAACGAGGCTCCGCCCGCCATCATCAGCTCATTCCTCGGCACCCAGCTGACCGAACTGCTCGACAAGATAGAAAGAGGTGAGAAGTCGGAGGTAAAAGACAAGAAAAGCATGGAGATTGACATTCCGCAGATTCCCGACCTCATCATCGACAATACCGACCGCAACCGCACGTCGCCCTT
>CAMVLT010000031.1 GCA_947168395.1 uncultured Prevotellaceae bacterium
TGGAGGGGCTGGGCACGTTCTACCCCACCATCGAGAACAAGAAGGGTGGCGTGGAGTCTCCCCTGGCCTACGACCCGAACGTGCAGATTGAGGGCGTCCACCTGCGCTTCCTGCCCGAGGGAGCGAAGGGTGAGGAACTGACCTCAAGGAACCTGAAGGGCGACTGCGTGTTCGAGATGCGCGACCTGATTACCGTCCACAAGGTGACGGTCGACGGCAAGGTGAAGCGTTACCAGACGCGCGTGCCCATCGCGAGCCTTGCGCTGCAGGAGCAGGACCAGCCGGAGCCTTAGGCAATTGGTAATTGACAATTGACAATTGACAATTGTGACCCTATTAAAAACTGCCGCTCTTCCTTGTGGAGGGCGGCAGTTTTTTATGGGGGAGAATGACGATTATTGCCTTAGTTTCCTCACTACGACTGAGCCGTCGCTCAGGGTTGTGCGCTGAATGACAATGCCCTTGTTGGCAAGGGTAGTGCGGCGTCCGTCGAGGGTGAAGAGTTCCACCTTCACAGGCTGGGCGGCAGCAGCTGCAGCCACAACAGGCGTGGCGTCGCCATCAACCGTCTTCGAGCTGTTGGCACCGTAGTAGACGAGCTGGAAGTTGTCCATGACAACCCAGTCGGCGCTGGAGGTCTCTTCCTTCTTGATGCCGATGCGCAGCTTGCCGTCGGTCACCCGGATGGTCAGCTCGTTCATGTAGGTCGTCTCGTCGAACATAGATACCGACTCGATGAGGCTGTTGGGAGCCGAGAAACCTTCGGGCAGTCCGGCTGCCTGGGTGATAATCTCCTTGGCGAAGGTCTCGCCACCCGACTCGGCAAACAGGTAGGTGGGATTCGAGGTGCGCTGCCAGGCATTGACCTTCAGCACGTAGATGCCGTCGGGCAGTCCCTCAATGTCCTGATGGATGTCGAGACGGCTCTCCCAAGACTCCAATGCCAAGGCCGAGAGCTGGTCGGAGTTACCGAATTTCTGTCCGGTGGCCTCCCAACCGTCGATGGAGTTGGTCTCAACGCCGTCCACAATCTTCGAGAAGCCTGGGGTCTTGATGAAGGCAGTCACGTTGGCAGGATTTTCGTCGGTGGCGTTCTGGTAGCCGTCGGGCAGCTGGATTTCGAGTGCCAGCTTTTCTATCTGCTTCAGGTAGTCGGCTATCTCATCGGCGTCGAGTTCACAGGCATCGGCCTTGGCTTGTGCGAGGGCTGCCAATTCCTTACCCTCGGCGGCCTTGGCCGATGTGGCATACTCGTTGGCAATGTCGATCAGTTGGTTGGCAGCTACCATGAGCTGTGCGCACAGCGCATAGCCCTGCTCTGTGTCGCTGATGGCCTTGGTCAGGGCTGACAGGGCGTCGAACATGGCGCGGCCATCCTCGCTGCCGGAAACTTCGGCGTTATTAATAGCCTCGTAGAGTGCCTGTCTGGCCGTCTTGGTGGTCGGAAGGTCTGCCATGTTCTTGGCAGCAGCTATCTGGTTCTCCAGTACAGGCTTCACCACGTCGGCGGCATAGCCTCGATAGGTCAGACGGAAGTTGTCGAAGCAGGGCCAGAACTGCTGAGTGGCAGGTGTGCCCTTCACGCCGACGCGAAGCACGTCGCCCCGCTTGGCCACCAGTCCGAAGGCGCTTTTGGTGTAGTCGCCCTTGGCAAAGGCAGCGGCTGCTGCGGTGGTGTTGTCGGGATATTCGTAACCCTCATTGTCGGTCAGGAACGTGGCTCCGCTGACTGCTTCATAGAAACCAGTCTCCTGCGGATAGTCGAACCAGTTGGCAAACTGCGTCTTCGAGTCGTTCATGTAGACGTAGATGGGTACATCCTCGGGCGTGCTGCCCTTGGCGTTGATAGCCTCCTGACCGTCCAAGTAGCGCATGTAGCCCTGTACGGAGATTTCGTAGACTCCGACGGGCAGTCCCTTCACCTCCTGATAGACGTCGAAGTTGGTGCTGTGCCAAGCCTCGAAGGTGCCAGCCGTACTTTGCACGTTGCCACCACCCTTGTTGACGACGGTCCATCCTGTGGTGCCCTGGTCGAAGTTGGGGTTCGTCATGTAGCTGGTCGCATCGTCGCCGGGCTTCATGGCGTTTTTGGCTTCCGTCTTCACATCCTCTATCAACTGCTGAATGGTAGCAACGGCAGCTTCCAGGTCCTCGTTCGTAGCGGTGCGCTCATCGTCGCTGACGTTGATGAGCTCCTCGTCTATCTGGTCCATGTAGTCGCCCAACAGGTAAGCAGCATCCAGGTATTCATCGACGACGAAAGCCTCAGCCTGGGTGCGCAGCTCGATCAGCTGCTTCCACAGATTGCTGTTGATGTTGATGGCTTCAGCAGCAGCCTCGATGGCCTTCATGGCAGCTACGGCCTCGGCCTTGGTGCTCACCTCGACGTCGTAGGCAGCCAGGTAGGCATCCTTGTACTGCTTCGAGGCGAGGGCTTCGCTGTAGTCGGCAGCGTCCTTCTTCATCTCGCTGAGCCAGAACTGGTAAGCCTCGGGGGCTCCGCCGTAGTAGGTCAGGTGGAAGTTGTCGAACATCACCCAGTCGGTGTCGGTCACCTTCTGCTGCTTCATCACACCGATGCGCACGGGCTCGTCGCTGTCGAGAGCGAAGAACACCTGCTTCTGGTAATAGCCCTTCTCGAAATAGAGACGGCCTGCCGACGGGTCGTTGGGTGCGTAGTAGGTGACGCCGTCGTGGGTCTCGTTAGCCTCGTAGGCATCGACGCCCCATGAGGTAGAACCTGCCATCGGCTCGGTGTTGAGGGCATCCCACGGGTTGGGTATCTCAGCCTTCAGCGTGTCGCCGTCAGCCTTGGCATAGAGGTAGGCCACGTAGTTGGTGTGGTTGGCGTGGTCGTTCCAAGAACCGCGGAACACGGCGCTGGCACTTAAAGCATAGACTCCCTTGGGCATGCCGTTCAGGTCCTGATAGGTGTCGAACGTCTTGTTGTAGTGCTCGGCCACGTTGGCGGGTCCGTGAGCACCGCTGCCCGTCATGTTGGGGGCCGTGCCCTTCCAGCCGTCGTAGCTGGCGTTCTCGAACGTGGGGTTCAGGATGCTGGCTGTCATGTCCGACGGATTGGCAACCGTTGCCCCGCCTGCAGCATGGTCGTTGATGGCCGTCTGCACGGCAGAGAGGGCTGCTGCCAGTTCCTCCACGGACGAAGCCTCGTTCTGATAGACGGCTTCCCACTTGCTGACATCGATACCTTCGGCCTTGGCGGCGTCGAGGTAGGTCTTCAGCTCGGCAGCCTGCTCGTACTGGTCCTTGATAAGAGCCCACTCCTCCTGATAGGCATTGTAGACGTCTTCGGTCACGAACTGCCAATTGGTGCCGGGCGTTGCCGTCTCAATGAAGTAGAGGCGCGTGTCGCCCTCGTTGCCGTTCCATCCTAAGAACATGCCAGGCTTCACGTCGTTGGCAATCTGGTAGGCATCGCCCACCTTGTTGAACGTCCAGAAGCGGTAGGTCTCGGTAGAGTTGTCTACCCAGATGGCACCACCGTCGGCTGTGGAGAAGGTACACTTCCAAGTACTCTGCGTCTCGACGTAGTCGGTCAGCTCATAAGTGCCATCGCCCATGTCGACGAGCTTCACCCTATAACCCTTGGGTGATACCGAGGCACGGGTGTTCCAGTCGTTGGCGCCGCAGAAGAACTGGCGGGCACCAACGTTGAAAAGGTAATATTCCACTTCGGGCTGAAAATCGACGGTAGTACTGACGCCCGGCCGTTGCCGAACGCCGTCTACCAGTTCAGCCCATGCACCAGAAGCCGACAGGCAGAGTGCACACAAAACGAGTAATTTCCTCATAGTCTCCTTATACATTATCAATTACATGTCCTCGTAGGTGTCGAGGTAGGTGACGTGGGTGACGAGGTACTCCTCGACGCCGTGCTTACCGTCGGCACCGCCAATGCCGCTCTTCTTCATGCCGGCATGGAAGCCCTGAATGGCCTCGAAGTGCTCGCGGTTGATGTAGGTCTCGCCAAACTGCAGCTCGCGGCAAGCCTTCACAGCCACGTTCAGGTCCTTCGTGAAGATGCTCGATGCCAGGCCGTACTCGCAGTCGTTGGCATAGCCGATGACCTCGTCCAGCGTCTCGAACTCCACCAAGGGAATGACGGGGCCGAAGGTCTCCTCGTGGATGATGTCCATGTCCTGACGGCAGTCGTCGAGCACGGTTGCTGCATAGAAGTAACCCTTATCGCCGACGCGGTGGCCACCGCACAGCAACTTGGCACCCTGGCTGATGGCACGCTCCACTTTCTCGGTGACGCTCTCCAAGGCACGCTGCTCAACCAGCGGACCCATATCGACGGTCTCGTCCACGCAGGGGTCGCCCACCTTTACGGCACTCATCTTCTCGACCAGAATCTTCGTGAAGGCAGCCTTCACCTCCTTCTGTACATAGACGCGCTCGGCGTTGTTGCAAATCTGTCCGTTGTTGCCTATGCGGCTGTCGACAATCCACTGTGCGGCACGCTCCAGGTCGGCATCCTTCATGACAATAGCGGGAGCCTTGCCACCCAGTTCCAGGCTTACCTTGGTGATGTTCTTCGAGGCGGCCGCCATGATGCTCTCGCCAGCGGCGACGCTGCCCGTCACAGAGACGATGTCAATCTTAGGCGAACCAGCCATCTCGTTGCCGATGACGCTGCCCTTACCCGTCACAATATTGATGACACCGGCGGGGAGTCCCGTCTCGTCCACCACCTTGGCAAACTCGGTACAGTTCTCGGGCGTCAGCTGCGAGGGCTTGATGACGATGGTACAACCGGCAATGAGCGAGGCGCCAGCCTTGCGGGCAATGAGGAAGAACGGGAAGTTCCAGGGCAGAATGCCTGCCACCACGCCGATGGGCTTCTTGGTCAGCAGGATGGTCTCGTTGGGACGGTCGGAGGGAATAATCTCGCCCTCGATGTGGCGGGCGAAGGTAGCCATATACTCGAAGTAGGCGATGGTGGCACCCACCTCGATGGCAGCCCAAGCGCGGGTCTTACCCTGCTCACGCATAATGATTTCCGTAAATTCGTTCTCGCGTTTCTTGATGCCCTCAGCCATCTTCAGCAGATAGCCGGCACGCTCGATGGCAGGCGTCTTGGCCCACGACTTCTGGGCGGCCCTTGCGGCATCGAGGGCACGGTTCACGTCGTCAATGGTGCCTTCGGGCTGGCGGGAAATCACTTCCTCGGTCGAGGGGTTCAACACGTCAATCCACTGGCCGTTCGAGCTTTCGCAGAACTGGCCGTTGATGTACATTTTCAGGTCTTTCATAAAAGTGTAGTTTGTTTTAGGGGTTAATAAATTATGTGAGTTGGTTACGCGTCTTTCGAGGTCATGATGTCGAGCACCAGTTCGTCGGTCTTCGTCATGGCGTCGGCACCGATGGCGGTCAGGTTGTGGATGCTCTTGTCCACACAGTTGTCGACAATGCCTTCGTCAGCCGTCACGCATTTGCCCTCTATCGAGAGCAGGGCCGAGAGCAGGGCGGTGCTGACCCCACTTGTAATCTTCAGCGAGCACGAGGGCTTGGCGCCGTCGCAAATCATGCCCGTCAGGTTGGCTATCATGTTCTTCACCGAGTAGCAAATGTGCTCGTAATCGCCGCCCATGAGGTAGGTGATGCCACAGCTGGAGCCTATGGATGCCACCACACAACCGCATAACGCCGACAACTTGCCTAACGACTGCTTGATGTAGATGGCGGTGAGGTGACTGAGCATGAGGGCACGCAGCAGCTCCTCCTCGGTGTTCTCGTTCTCCTTGGCATAGACGCAGACGGGGTTGGTGGCGCAAATGCCCTGATTGCCGCTGCCTGAGTTGGACATGACGGGAATCATAGCACCCCCCATGCGGGCATCGCAGGCCGAGGCTGTGCGCGAGATAATGTGGGCGAAGATGGAGTTGCCGAAGATGCCTTTCGACAAGGGACGGTCAATGGTCTTGCCGAGATTGTGGCCGTAGTTGCCTTTCAGGGCCTCGCGGGCCGCGTCCATGTTCAGCCTGCGGGCTTCCTCGATGAAGCGTATCTCGTCGAGTGGTGCGGTGGTGGCAAAGTCGTAGACCAAGCGCATGTTGAGAGCTATCTCGTCGTCGTTGCCGCTGGACGACGTGCGGCTGTAACTGGCATCGCCCGACACGAAGTGGGTATGGCTGCCGGCAATGATAGCCTCCGAACGCTTGTCGCCTGCCGAGCAGATAATCTCGATATAGAGCTTGTCGCAGATACCCTCCTTCAGGCGGATGTCGATACGCTTCTCGTTGACGTACTGCTTGCCCTCCTCCAATGCTTCGGGAGTTAGGTCTTTCAGCACCTCAAGCTGATACTCGCTCTTGCCGATGAGGGCTCCAAGGGCAATGGCTATGGGCAGACCTATCATGCCCGTGCCGGGAATGCCGACACCCATAGCGTTCTTCAGAATGTTGGCACTGAGCAGGGCTTCTATCCGTTCGGGTCGGCAGCCTAACTGCTCGGTGGCCTTTGCGGTACAGAGAGCCACCGCCATAGGCTCTGTACAACCTATGGCGGGCACTACCTCCTTGTGAACCAGCGCGATGATGCGGTCACGTGTCTCTTTCTCAATCATTGTGTTTGCTATTTCTTTATCTCCATGAAATTCAGGAACTTCTGTATGTCCTCATCGTAGGCATAGCTGCCGCTGAGCGGCTTGCCCGTTGTGGGATCGAGAATGACGTAGAACGGCTGGGCGTTGGCTCCGAACTTGTGGCTTTGCAGATAACTCCACTTGGCACCCACCGTGCGCAGCGTCTTTGTATTGCCCTGCTCGTCGGTCACTTCGAACGGTTCGGGCAGCGGGGTCTTGTCGTCGACGAACAACGAGACGAGCACAAACTGGTGCTTCAGCTTGTCGGCCACACGGGGATCGGTCCATACGGCGGCCTCCATCTTGCGGCAGTTGACGCAGCCGAAGCCGGTGAAGTCGATGAACACGGGCTTGCCTTGGGCACGGGCGGCAGCCATACCAGCCTCGTAGTCGGTAAACTCGGCCTCAACGGTCTTGGTGTTGAGGTTGAAATCCTGGGTGTTCATGGGGGGGGCGAAGGCGCTGACGGCCTTGCAGGGGGCACCCCAGAGTCCTGGAATCATGTAAACGGCAAAAGCCAACGACACCAGTCCGCCCATGATGCACAGCACGGGCATGGGCTTTTGGAGCTCACCGCCTGCCTCGTCGCTCTGGAACTTGAGCCAGCCGCAGAGATAGGCTCCGAGCAGGCCGAAGATGACAATCCACAGCGAGAGGAACACCTCGCGGTCGAGCAAATGCCAGCGGTAGGCAAGGTCAGCAACGCTGAAGAACTTCAGGGCGAAAGCCAGCTCGACGAAGCCAAGCACCACCTTGAGCGTGTTCATCCATGAGCCTGACTTCGGGGCCTGCTTGAGCCACGAGGGGAACATGGCGAAAAGCGTGAACGGCAGGGCGAGGGCCAAGGCAAAGCCCAACATGCCGAGGGTAGGGGCGAGCCAATTGCCGCTGGTGGTGGTCTCGACAAGCAACAGGCCAATGATGGGTGCCGTGCACGAGAACGATACCAGTACCAGCGTGAAGGCCATGAGGAAGATGGAAATCAGGCCGCTTGTGGCTGAGGCCTTCGAGTCGACGGCATTAGCCCAACCATCGGGCAACTTGATTTCAAACCATCCGAAGAACGACAGGGCAAAGACCACCAGCAGCAGGAACAGGAAGATGTTGAACACGGCGTTGGTCGACATGGCGTTCAGCGTGTCGCTGCCGAAGAGGGCCGTCACCAGCAGTCCTAATCCCAAGTAGATGACGATGATGCTGAGGCCGTAGGTAATGGCGTCCTTGATGCCCTTGCGTTTATCCGTCTTGGCACGCTTCAGGAAGAACGAGACGGTCATCGGGATGATAGGCCAGATACAGGGCATGCACACGGCCAGCAGACCGCCCACGAAGCCCATCAGCAGGATATAGAACAGCGAATGGTCGCTCAGCGGCTTGCTGCTGGAAAAGGCCTGAAGCTCGCTGATGACGGGCTGCCAAAGAGAAACCTCCCCAGAGGCCTCCCCAAGCCCCTCCGAAGGAGGGGGTGTCTGGTTACTTATAGCGGCGGCAGTATCGGGAACATTAGGTAACTGAACATCCCCTCCTTCGGAGGGGCTTGGGGAGTCTTCCGGTGAGGGGCTTGGGGAGGCCTTCGGCGATTCCCCCTCCTTCTTGAACTCCACCTGCGTTGGCGGCATGCAACTCTGGTCATTGCAGGCGCCGTACTCCAAGTAGCAGTCGATGGTGTATTTCGGCTTGGTGAACTTCACTTTCTGCACGAAGGTGGCCGAATGCTCAAAGTACTTCAGCTCCATGCCGAACATGTTGTCGAACTTCTTGATGACGTTACCCTTGGGAGTCAGCTTGCCGACGGTCTCGACACCGTCCATCTTCACGGCGTTGAATGTAGCCTCGATGGGGCCATCCTGTCCCAGGTCGGTGGAATAGACGTGCCATCCCGGGTCAATCTTTGCGGTGAACACAATCTCGCCTTCAGCACCTTTGCCTGTCTTCAGCTCTGTTGTGAAGTGGACGGGGTCAACCATCTGAGCCTGTACTGTTGTCAGTACAGCCAGTAGCAGTAATAATACGTATTTTCGTCTTGTCATATTGTTTATATTGGGTTATTCTCAGCAAATACCTGCATGCGCTTCTCCAACTGCTGGTACTGGTGGTCCTCAATGAACGAGGTGCAGACCCGCAGTCCCTCCTGATGCGAACCCGTAGTGATGAGGCAGATAGCCGACACACCATAGTACATGAGCTCACGGGCCAGCTGACCGCTCGTCATGCCGGGATAGCCGATGGTGAAATAGAACCCGTCGGCTACGGGGCGGTCAAGGTCGCGGTCGTAGACGATGTGGAAATTGTGACGCAGGAATATCTCCTTCAGCTTGTGGGCACGGTCGCCATAGACCTTCACCTCGTTGCGGAAGTTGTATTCGCCGTCGCAGGCAGCACGGAACATGGCTGCCAAGGCGTACTGCGCCGAGTGGCTGGTGCCCGACGAGAGTGCATAGAGCATGCGGGTAGAGAATACCAGGCCGAAGGGCAGCCCCTCGTAACGTGCTGCCAGGTCGGGGTAGTGGCGATGGAACAGCTTGTTGCTGATGCACACCACACCGATGCGCTCGCCGGCATAGCTGAAAGCCTTGGAGCCGCTGATGAGCAGTATGTAATTATCGGTATAATGGGCTACCGACGGCTGGAAGGGGGCTTCGAAGGGTTTGGACAGATCCTGGCGGAAGTCCATTGCAAAGTAGGCCAGGTCTTCCATGACGATGCAGTCGTACTTGGTTGCCAACGAGCCGATGGTCTGAAGCTCTTCCTCAGTCAGGCATACCCATGAAGGGTTGTTGGGGTTGGAGTAAACGATGGCACATATATTTCTGACTTTCAGGTAGGACTCCAGCTTCGGGCCGAGCTTGTCGCCACGGAAGTCGTAGACGTCGAAGGTCTCGTACTTCACGCCCTGAACCTGTAGCTGCATCTTCTGTACGGGGAATCCGGGGTCGATGAATAGCACCGTGTCCTTAGCATGGTTGGATTGCGAGCAAGTGAGGAACGAGGCGAACGTGCCCTGCATAGAGCCAGTGACGGGCACGCAGCCTTCGGGCTGGATGTCGACGTCGATGAATGCCTTGACGAAGCGCGAGGCTTGGCGTTTCAGTTCGGGATAGCCCTGAATGTCGGGGTAGGAGTGGGCAATGCCGTCCGCGAGTGCCTTGATTTGGGCATCGACGCCTACCTTGGCGGCAGGCAGTCCGGGTATTCCCATTTCCATCTTGATAAACTCCACGCCGCTCTGCTGCTCGGCCATGGCGGCCACTTGCTTCACTTCGCGGATAGTGGCCTTGGCGAAATCCTGAATACCCAGCTGGGCTATCAGTCCGTCAACAATCTCTTTCTTAATTGGTGTAGGTTTCATTTGTCTTATTGTTTGATTTTCTCCCACGAGTTGTTCTGAGAGGCGTTAATGCCGAAAAGGATTTCATAGACCGTCTCCTTTTCCTTCTGCGTCCCCTTACCTTTATATATATTAGCCAGCTCGTCCTTCTTGTAGTCTGTCCATATTTGGGGCAGCATGCTGAGCGGCTTGTCCTCGTGGGCTTTTTTCAGGTTGTTTTCCAGGGCGGTGGTCACTTCGGTGCGTCCACGCTCCACGTTGTTGGCCATTTCGTCCAGTCCCTTGCGGTAGTAGTCGTACTGCAGCTGGCGGAAAGGCTTCATGGCCTCGTCTAAATAGTCGTTGATGATGGCAAAGCGGTTGCGTGAGTCCTCGAACGACTTCCAACCGGGGAAGCCCAAGTCCTGGGCATTGTTCACCAGGTACATGCAGCGTTGCAGCACATCGGTGCCCCCCAAGGGCGAGAACGTGTCGAGGTCCATGCCAATGATGAGGTAGGCGTAATAGGCAAAAAGTGCCGTCAGCTGGTTGTCCACCGCCTCGTCGTTGAAGTTCAGCTGGTCGAATTGGGCAAACGTGAACTGGAAGTTCTTGTCGGTGTTGTTGTAGATGGTGGTGGTGTAGGCCGAGTTGTAGACCGGACGGTTGGCCTGGATGATGGCCGAACACTCGAAGCGGTTCTCAGCCTGCACGTACTTGTCGACGGTAATGTTGAAGTTGCAGACGATGCGCTCGTTCTTCTGGAACTGTAGTTCAGTCCATTGACGCTCGTTGACAAACTGCTCCAACGTCTGCTGCAGGTTATCGAATACCGAGGCGTCGGAACCCTGCACCTTCGAGTGGTTGATGGTAATCTTGGCATCAAGCTCCTGCGCCCCTGCGGGGCTAAATGATAAATGACAAATGATAAATGACAAACACAACAGCATGGATCTGCTGCTATTGAATAGCCTGGATGTGTAACCGTTATTTCTCATTTCTTATTTATCATTTATCATTTATCATTTATCATTTCTCATTTCTCACTTATCATTTCTCATTTAGCGCGCTGGCGCGCAACCTGATGCGTGTCAGCACTTGCTTGGTGTTATAGGTGAAGTCTCCGCCCAGAATCCAGCTGTAGTAGCCCGGGTCGATGCGCAGCACGTCGCTCACAGCCTTGCCCTTGTGCTTGCCGAAGTTGAAGATTTCCGTCCTCACGCCGTTGACCTCGCCCCAGACGATGCGCCCGGCAAAGTCGACGTTGTCATTCATCTTCGAGAACTCGGCCAGCTTGTCAATATCGTTCTCCAGCACTTTCTCGGGGTCTTCGTTCGCCCCGGGGGCATACTTGTCGAGCTCACCCATCAGCACCCGGTACGTGGCTTCGGTGTCTTGGTCGGCACGGTGGGCCTCGAAGTCGTCCTCCATCTTGCGTCCGCAGTAAAATTTGTACGCGGCAGCCAGATTACGGCGCTCCATCTTGTGAAAGATGGTCTGCACGTCCACCAAACGGCACTTCGAGAAGTCGAAGTCAATGCCTGCACGCAGGAATTCCTCGGCCAGCAAGGGCACGTCGAAGTGGTTGGAGTTGAAGCCTGCGATGTCGCAGCCCGTGAACACCTCGCTCAGCTTGGCGGCCAGCTGCTTGAAGGTAGGCTTGTCCTTCACGTCGTCATCCGAAATGCCTGTCAGTTGGGTAATCACGTCCTCAATGTGGCGTTCGGGATTGATGAGCTCGTTGCCCCTTACCTCGCGGCCGTCGGGGAACACCTTAATATACGATAACTGTATGACGCGGTCTTTCACCAAGTCAAGTCCTGTGGTCTCCAAGTCGAAGATGACCAGCGGCTTCTTCAGATTAAGTTTCATAACCTCGCTATCTCAAATCATTCGTTAATCAGCATCGGCATCATCAGCATCAGCACATCCTGGTTCTCAGGTTGTTCGGAGGGCAGCACGAGGCCTGCCCGGCTGGGGTCGGCCAGCTGGATGATAACCTCGGGACAGTCGAAATTACTCAGCACCTCGATGAACGACGAACCCTTGAAGCCGATGCTCATGGGCTGTCCGTTGTAGTCGCAGGTCATGCGCTCGGTTGCTGTCTTCGAGAAGTCGTAGTCCTCGGCATCCAGCTGCAACATGCTGCCTTCAACGTGGAAGCGAATGAGGTTGCTCGAATCATTGGCAAACGGCTGGACGCGGCGTAGCGCAGCCAGCAGCCCGTTGCGGTCGGCGCGCAGCTCGTTGGGGTTGTTTTGCGGAATGACTGAGCCGTAGTTGGGGTAACGTCCCTCAATGAGGCGGCAGCGCAGGGTGTCGTCGCCGAAACAGATTTCAGCGTTGCGCTCGTCAAAGCGAATGATTACGTCGCCGCCGTCCTTGCCCAACAGGTTCTTCAGCAGCGAAGCGGGCTTTTTCGGCAGGATGAAGGAAGCGGGCACGTCGCTCTTGACCGAGAAAATCTTGTTGCGCACCAACTTGTGGCCGTCGGAAGCCACCACAGCCAGGTAGTCGGGAGTCAGGTCAAAATAGATACCGTTCATCACGGGGCGCAGCTCGTCCTGAGCCGTGGCGAAGATGCTGCGGTTGATGTTCTCGGCCAGCAGCTGGTTGCTGATGACAATGACCGACGCGTTGTCACCAACGGTCTGGGGAATAGGAAATTCGTCGGCACTCTCGATGGGCAGCGAGAACAAACCGTTCTGATAGGTGATTTTCACAAGGTTGGCCTGCAGGTCGGCATCAAAGGTGATGGGCTGCTCCGAGAATCCCTTCACGGCTTCCAACAGGTCGTGGTTGCCTATGGCAAAGCGGCCGTCGCCGTCACTTTCGGTCAGGGGCACCGTGGTGTGCATGGTGTTCTCACTGTCCGAGGCCGTCAGACGAAGGGTCTGTCCGTTGATTTCGAACACGAAGTCGCCAAGTATGGGCAAGGCGTTCTTACTGTTAATTACTCGCGATAGTGCGGCGAGCTTGTTGCTCAGTGCAGTACTTGAAAGTGTAAATCTCATATTATTTCTTTGTTTTTAGTTTCTCCATTTGGAGCACAAAGATACAAAAAAAAGCGTTATTAGAAAAATTTATGCTTAAAAATTCTGCTTTTCAAACTATTTTTAGTACTTTCGCGGTCGCAAATCACATAAAACAACATTTTAACAGGTAAATAATAATATGGATTTAACAGGTAGAATCATTGCTGTATTACCAGCACAGAGTGGCGTGTCATCACGCACAGGTAACTCGTGGATGTCACAGGATTATGTCATCGAAGTTCCCGGACAGTTCCCCCGGCGTTGCGTATTCCGCCTTTTTGGCGAGGACCGCATCAAGCAGTTTAACATTCAGATGAACGAGGATGTCACCGTTCAGTTCGACATTGATGCTCACGAGTATCAGGGCCGTTGGTTCAACGATGTCCGCGCTTACAACATCATTCGCGGCCAAGTGCCTCCTGTTGCCCCTGCCCCGGTGGCTGGTGCCGCACCATTCCCGCCTCAGCAAGCTGCTGCCCCAGCTGCCGCTACAGCTCCATTCCCTCCAGCACAGGAGGCTCCGGCCGAGGGTGCAGCCGACGACCTGCCGTTCTAATAGCCGCTTCACCCTATATATATAAATAGGTGTGCTGGTAGCGGTGCTCATCGATAGCACACAGTTACACTACACAGGGGTATAAACTACCTGTGTAGTGTTTGTTAATGTTTTTCATACTACCTTTCGATGGCAGAAACCCGCCTGAAAAGCCCATTTCTGCGTCTTTAGAGTTTACCGTAAGTAAACCCCGGGTTTACCCTACTTAAACCCCCAGTTTACCCTACTTAAACTCAGAGTTTGCCCGGAGCAAAGTTTTTCTGCTTATGGAGGATATTCCGTTTGTCCGTATTTTTCATAATTTTCAATCTCAGACTCGCCGAGCAGGATGTCGACGAGGTCGGGGTTGGTCGCGGAAGTAGTACGTTTTTGTGGCGAATTCTCGTCGGTCGACGGAACCACTATATATATATGTGGTTCCGACAACCGACAAAAATCTGTTCGCGGGTCAGAAGGCCTATCGGTGTCCGAAGTAATACTGTCCGCGCTTGCGAGTGATTGGGCCGTAGTTGATGGCGTGGACGGGGCAATGATGATAGCAGCTGAGGCAACATGTGCAACTGCTATCGTTTTTCCATTTAGGCGTTTCGCTAAACTCTATGTCGCTGACGGGACACACCTTTGCACATTTGCCGCAATGGATGCAGACATCGGCATCGACAGTGAATTTCCTGTCGGTAATCATGAAGCGGTTAAAATAAGCTCCGATGACGTGGCTGAAGGTCCACGGGGTGAGTCCTAAGGTCAGTTGCTGATAACCACTTACCCTGTTTTTTACTACCTTATTTATATATAGCGATAAGTCCTGTTGGGCTTGTGCTATCTTCTCTTGCTCACGTTTGGGCGTATCTGTATACATAAACGGCAGGCAGACATAGCTTTCAGGCATGACAAGCGACAGGCAACTCTGCAGCACAATGCCCTTCGGCTGAAGCTCCTCACTAAGCATCTTGACGGCCAGTCCTGTGCTGTCGCCACAGGTACAAACACAGTAGGCATAGTGATGGTCGGCTGTTGGACGGATAGTCAGTTTCCTGATGAACTCGCGGACAATACGTGGCGGCTGCCATCCATGTACGGGAAAGCAGACGCCGATGCGCTCGTCATGCTCAAGGGTGTATTCACATGCCGTCTTCAGTTCGTCGGGAATGAAGTACAGCTTCTCCTGTGTGGCGGCAGCTAATTGTTCTGCAGCCCATCGGGTGTTGCCTGTGCCTGAAAAATAGAATATCATGGCGCAAAGTTACGAAATAATTCTTAATTATTCACGCTTAATTCTCAATTTCTTTGTACCTTTGCATCCGCAATGAGATATTTTGTGACTTTTAGCTACGATGGCAGCCGTTATCACGGGTGGCAGATACAGCCCAACGGCGACTCAGTTCAGGCTCAGCTACAGCGTGCGTTGTCGCTGCTTCTGCGTAGTGAAATTATCGTGACAGGAGCAGGCCGTACTGATGCTGGTGTACATGCCCGCATGATGGTGGCTCATTTTGATTTCCCCGACGAGATTGACGGTCAGCAGCTGACGTATAAGCTCAATAAGCTGTTGCCTCGCGACATTGCTGTCAGCCGTGTTCAACGTGTGGAGGACAATCTGCATGCCCGTTTCTCGGCCACCAGTCGTATGTACCGTTACTACCTGCATACTGAGAAGAATCCCTTTCTCAGTTTTACTTCATGCGAACTGCATTATCCCTTAGATTTCAACAAGATGAACGATGCTGCTCGTCTGTTACTTGAATATGAGGACTTTGGCGCTTTCTGTAAAGCCCATGCCGATGTGAAGACAACCATTTGCCACGTTACTGTTGCCAAGTGGCATCAGACGGGTCCATCGACGTGGTACTTCGAGATACGAGCCAACCGCTTTCTGCGTAACATGGTGCGCGCTGTGGTAGGCACGCTCATTGATGTGGGGCGTGGACGTGTGACTGTGGAAGACTTCAAGAAGATTGTAGAAGGAAAAAAACGAACAGAAGCAGGCGAGTCGATGCCCGCTCATGCCCTGTTCTTAGAAGACATAACCTATTAAATACGAAACTCCATGTGGCTGATTTTAGCATTTATGTCAGCAGCCCTCTTAGGGTGTTACGATTCTTTCAAGAAACAAGCTTTGAAAGCCAACGCGGTAATTCCCGTGCTGTTTCTCAATACTTTGTTCTCGTCGCTCATTTTCCTGCCATGTATTTTGTTGAGCAGTAAGACCGATGTGCTCGATGGCAGCATCTTCTATGTGTCATCGGCTGGTTGGGAGGCTCACAAGTACATTGTGCTGAAAGCTGTCATCGTGTTGTCGAGTTGGGTGTTAGGATATTTCGGAATGAAACATCTTCCGCTAACTATCGTCGGCCCCATCAACGCCACACGGCCTGTGATGGTCCTCATCGGAGCCTTGCTGGTGTTCGGCGAACGGCTGAACGGGTGGCAGTGGATAGGTGTGCTGTTGGCCATTGTGTCGTTCTTCCTGCTGAGCCATAGCGGCAAGCGTGAAGGCATCGACTTCAAGCACGACCACTGGATTTATATGATAGTCGGAGCTGCAGCCCTTGGTGCTGTTAGCGCCCTATACGACAAGTTCCTGATGGGCCCCGTCAGCGAGGGTGGGGTGGGGCTTGACCGCATGCTGGTGCAGTCGTGGTATAACTTCTACCAGTGCCTCATGATGCTTGCCATGCTGTTGCTGCTGTGGTGGCCGAAACATAAGGAGACCACGCCGTTCCATTGGGCATGGTCTATCTTGGGGGTTAGCTTGTTTCTGTCCACGGCCGATTTCCTCTATTTCTATTCCCTGTCACTACCGTCGGCCATGATCAGCATCGTTTCGATGGTGCGTCGTGCCAGTGTTGTGGTCAGCTTCCTGTTTGGAGCCCTTTTCTTCCAAGAGAAGAACCTGCGTGCCAAGGCATTCGACATGGTTCTGGTGCTGCTCGGCATGGTGTTCCTCTATATCGGTTCCGAATGATGTGTGACGTTGAAAAGTTAAAAAACAACAAGGCACCACAATTTGTTGGGCGATACATTGTTGATTGTTCAATGTTTTTCGTACCTTTGCACGGGTTTATGAAGTGAATACTGATGAAAGAAAGTGTTAAAACTGCTGTGGAGCGTATTCTCGACAGCTATTTGGAAATGAATAATCATCGCAGGACTCCTGAGCGTTATGCGATTTTGAATGCCGTATATGAAACGACGGGGCATTTCACACTCGATGAGTTAGGCGAGAAATTGGCACGCGACTATAAGTTTCCTGTCAGCAGGGCGACGTTGTACAACACGCTCAACCTGTTCATGGAATTGCGGTTGGTTATCCGTCATCGTTTCCAGGGTACAACGAAATATGAGGCTTGCTACGACAACAATTCCCATTGCCACCAGATGTGTACGGTCTGCGGCAAGGTCACCGAGGTGCGGTCGCCCGAAATTGTGAAGACCATTGAAGATATGCACTTGAAGCGTTTCAGGAAAGATGGCTTTACTTTATATATTTATGGCATTTGCTCGACTTGTCAGGGCAAGATAACACGACAGAAAAAATTGAAGAATTCGACAAAAACAAATAACAAATGAATCAAGGTAAAGTTGACGTCCTGCTGGGATTGCAGTGGGGCGATGAAGGAAAAGGCAAGGTGGTCGATGTGCTGACCCCTAAGTATGATGTTATTGCCCGTTTTCAGGGCGGTCCAAATGCCGGCCACACGCTGGAGTTCGAAGGCCAGAAGTACGTGTTGCGCTCTATCCCCTCGGGTATCTTTCAGGGTGGTAAGGTCAATATCATCGGCAATGGTGTGGTGCTGGCTCCCGACCTCTTCATGGACGAAGCCAAGGCATTGGAAGAGAGCGGCCACGAATTGAGAAGCCGTCTGCACATATCCAAGAAGGCACACCTTATCATGCCGACACACCGCGTGCTCGATGCCGCATACGAGGCACAGAAAGGCAAGAACAAAGTGGGTACCACCGGAAAGGGCATTGGTCCGACCTATACAGACAAGGTAAGCCGCAACGGACTGCGTGTAGGCGACATCCTTGAGAACTTTGAGGAAAAATACGCCGCAGCCAAAGCCCGCCACGAGGCTATCCTGCAGTCGCTCGGCTTTGAGTATGATATCGCGGAGGTGGAGAAAAAGTGGCTGGAAGGTATTGACTACCTGCGCCAGTTCCCCATCGTTGACTCCGAGCACGAGATTAACCATATCCTGCGCAGCGGCAAGAGCGTGCTCTGCGAGGGTGCCCAAGGCACGATGCTCGACGTTGATTTTGGCTCGTATCCCTTCGTCACTTCCTCTAATACCATCTGCGCCGGAGCCTGCACAGGTCTTGGTATCGGCCCCAACAAGATTGGCGATGTCTACGGTATTATGAAGGCTTATTGTACCCGCGTCGGTGCCGGGCCGTTCCCCACGGAACTGTTCGACGAGACGGGCAAGCTCATACGTGACCTGGGCCATGAGTATGGCGCCGTTACGGGTCGTGAGCGCCGTTGTGGCTGGATTGACCTCGTTGCCCTGAAATATTCCATTATGGTCAACGGCGTGACGAAGCTTATCATGATGAAGAGCGACGTGCTTGACGGCTTCGACACCATCAAGGCCTGCGTAGCCTACAAGCAGAACGGGCATGAGATTGACTATTTCCCATACAACATTGAGGACGGCATTGAACCCGTCTACCGCGAGCTGCCCGGATGGAAGACCGATATGACGCAGTTCACCTCTGAGAACCAGTTCCCGAAGGAGTTCTCTGACTATATCGCTTTCCTCGAAGAGCAACTCGAAACTCCAATCTGTATCATCAGCATCGGCCCCGACCGTGACCAAACCATTGTCCGCAAATGAAACCTTCAATTCCCAAAGGAACGCGTGATTTTGGGCCACAGGAGATGGCCAAGCGCAACTATATTTTCAATACCATACGGCAAGTGTACGAACTCTATGGCTTCCAGCAGATAGAGACACCAGCAATGGAAACCCTTCAGACGCTGATGGGTAAGTATGGCGAGGAGGGTGACAAACTGCTGTTCAAGGTATTGAACTCAGGCGATTTCCTGAACAAGGTTAGCGACGACGAACTGCACGAGCGCAATGCCCTGCACCTGGCTGCCAAACTGTGCGAGAAAGGCTTGCGTTACGACCTTACCGTACCTTTTGCCCGCTACGTGGTGATGCACCGCGAGGAGCTGCAGCTGCCTTTCAAACGCTACCAAATGCAGCCCGTCTGGCGTGCCGACCGTCCGCAGAAAGGCCGCTACCGTGAGTTTTGGCAGTTCGATGGCGATATCGTCGGCTCCGACTCCCTGCTCAACGAGGTGGAGCTGATGCAGATTGTCGACGCCGTGTTCACCCGTTTCGGTGTTCGTGTACAGATTAAGATTAACAATCGCAAGATTCTCAGCGGCATTGCCGAGGTCATTGGTGCTGCCGACAAGATTGTAGATATCACCGTTGCTATCGACAAGCTCGACAAGATAGGCATCGATAACGTCAATGCCGAACTGCGTGAGGACGGCCTTACCGATGAGCAGATTCAGAAGCTGCAGCCCATCATCCTGCTTGACGGTACGAACGAGAAGAAGCTTAGCACTATAGCCGATGTCTTGAAAGAAAGCGAGACCGGTCTCAAAGGCGTTGAGGAAATCCGCTTTATACTCAGTTCGTTATGCGGCGGTGCTGCCGTTGCCCTTCACAATGAGCTGCAGCTCGACCTTACCCTTGCTCGCGGCTTGAACTACTATACCGGTGCTATCTTCGAGGTGAAGGCTCTCGACGTGGAGATAGGCTCTATCACAGGCGGTGGCCGCTACGACAACCTCACCGGAATCTTCGGCATGCCAGGTATTTCAGGCGTTGGCATCAGTTTCGGCGTGGACCGCATCTACGACGTGCTAAACGCACTCGACGCCTATCCCAAGGATGCGACCAACGGTACCCGACTGCTGTTCATCAACTTTGGTGATAGCGAGACGGCGTACTGCATGCCTGTGGCGGCCAAGGCCCGACAGGCTGGCATCCGCACGGAAGTGTTTCCTGATGCTGCGAAGATGAAGAAGCAGATGTCATACGCCAACGCCAAGCAGATTCCCTTTGTGGCATTGGCCGGTGAGAACGAAATCAACGAGGGCAAGTTCACCCTGAAGAACATGCTGACAGGCGAGCAACAACTATTGTCACCCGACGAGTTAATAGAGACCGTCCTGTCCTGTTAATACTTAATGAGTCTGACCTCAGAGTTAAGACCACTTGGAACGGGTTCCCACTCGTTGTAAGTGGTCTTTTTGTAGTTGATGTCCACAACATTGATTTCCTCCATCTTGCGCCATTTCACACCCTTGCGATCGAGGTCGGCGATGCGGTTGGCGGGGAGGTTGGTCACCTCGATGCGGATTTCATTGTCGCCCTTCTTCAGCGCGTTCTTGCAGTCGAGGACGAAGGGTACGCTCCAGGCACAGCCTATGAACTCTCCATTGATATAGACACGGGCAGACTCGCGCACGTCACCGAGGTCTATTAGCCAGCCAGCAGTACCCTTGATGTCCTTTTCCGACAGGCGGACATGGGTAGTGTAGATGCCGGTGCCCATGGTGACTGCAGCCGATTCGTCCAGCGTCTCCCAAGTCTGTAACTTGTCGAGCGTGAAGGTCTTTTCTACCTTTGGCGCTTCTTCGGTGAAAGAGAGCGTCCAAGGCCCGGGTAATGATATACCGTCAGTCCATTGGGGGGTATGGGAATCATGGGACTTATGAGCCCCGTTTGCTTCATTAAATGTTTGCAGAATCCTCGACTCCCCAGACCTTAGACTGATGACAAGACCATGCTGGTCGAAGGTAGCGGGAGTGGTGTCACCATTCAGGGGATTGAACCACACGGCATCCTTGAAGTCGACGGCTAACGGCTCAATGGTGTTGATGTCGTCGGGCGTAAGGTTAGCCATGAAATAATGATAGCCCGTCGGATTACTGCGGCGGATAGCCTTCAGGCCACATTCCGTCTTGATGGCTTCAGGGGTGGCAGCCTGCCGTAGCGTCGCGGCGTCTATATTATAAAAGATGTGAGCACCCTGCGCCTTCAGTTGGCCAATGTGGGCTTTGACGTTCTCGGGCATATTGCCTGAGCCTGGGATGATGAGTCCCTTGTAATGGGTGCCAGCTTTGGTGACGAGCATACCATCCCGACAAGTGACGCCCATCAGCAGTCGCTCAGAGATGTAGTCGCAGTCGAAGCCAGCGCGGTCGATGTCGAGGATGGTCTTGATGAACTCTGGTGCCAGGCTGCCCATCGCGTGAATGGAGAACTGCATGAGCAGCTTACCAAGGTTCTTCTGCCACATATCGCGTACAGGCAACAGCACGAGGAAGTCATTATCGGGCTCTCCCCACTGCAGGAACGACTGACAGCGTTCCACATACTGCATGAAATAGGGCGCATCGCGCCAAATCGAGTTCGTGGGCGACATATCAATGGAGGCATAAAACTTCCAGCCCGGCCAGGGGTCGTCCTTGGGCGAGTAGCACGTACCGTGGAAGAACATGTGGTTAACGCCGGCGCAGAACATCAGGTCGAGGTCGGGTTTCAGCTGCGATAGTGACGTACGGAAGTGCTCGGTCAGCCACGTAAAGGTCTCGCTCGACGTGTAAGGCTTGCCACAGACATGGGCTGCCGACGGGGCGTACTTGAACATAGAGTAGTCGGAGTCGTTCTTGCGCGTCTTGCCAGGGTCGGTTCGCAGGCCTTTGATGCCGAAATCGGAAAGTCCGAAGCCCTCAATCTCAGGAATATCCACGGCGGCGTAGCAGTCGATGAGGTTGGCGGGCGAGCCGTGTGCCTGGTTGCGGGTAATGGCTCCATGCTTATGTGCCCACGCAGTCCATTGCTCGGTGAAGTTCTCCAAGAGCAGGTCGCCCAGCGTCTCGCGGTAGTCGCTGATGGTTTGAGGCTTGCGTTTTGAGTTTTGAGAATTATTTATCAGGTCAGGCAAATGCTCTTCGAGCTTGTAGCCACGCCGCTTCTCAAATTCCTCGAAGAGCGTGGGCGTCCATGTGGCGTCGGCCACCTCATACGAATCGTTGAAGAATGTGTGAGGGTAGGGGGTGTGGGTACGCTCGAAGGCCTCCTCGATGTGGCGAAGATAATTCGCCACCGCACGGCGGTCGAAGTGGTCGATGACCAAGCCTTCACCACCGGGCGCAGCACGCTTTACCTTCATCACGCCGTAGCGGATGTAGACGGCGATGACACGCCACTCGTCCTGCTTCTTCGTGCCCTTGGGGGCCTTCCACGTCAACTGGCCGTTCTGCATGGCCGATGTCACATCAATGGCACCATTAGCACCATAAACCATGACCTTTTGCAGCCGTGAGTACTTGCGGTCTTTCTCTGGCACTTGCAACTGCAAACCCTCTACCTTCTTGCCTGTGAACGTGGTATCGACGAACAACACCTTGCAGGCACTTTCCTCCAACGGCACCCAAGGCCCGCCGAATGGCCAGCCAGTACCCGTTGCCATATCCAGCTCGATGCCGTTCTCCTTGCATTGTTCCTGCGTGTAGCGCAACATTTCCATCCACTTGTCGCTCAGATAGGGAATGTTGTTCGCATCGTTGCCCTGCACCCCGTAGATGGGTGTTATCTCCACCGCCCCGATGCCGTGGTCGGCATACTGCTTCAGGTTCCACTTCAGGTTCTCCTTATCTACTGCCGAACCGAGCCACCACCAGCGGGCGCCGGGCTTGGCTTCTGGGGTGGGCGTTGACCAGGATTGCGCTACTGCGTAGCTAAATGATAAATGATAAATGATAAATGATAAAACTAACAGTATCAGTTTGTTAGCGGGTTGCTTCATTGTCATTGTTTTTTGTTGTTTTAATGGTCGAAATAAGAATTCGGATTATCTCATCTACATCCTCCTTCAAAGACATATACATTTTCTCCTCTAAATGATTGGTTCTATATAGAATCACTAACCAATACGATGTCTCACTGGCTTCTTTCAGAGCAATTCCCAGTTTACTGACAAAATCAGCCCTGCTCTGTCCTTGTACGGCCTCATGAATATTAGCACCAATACTGGTTCCGCTTCTGAATACTTGCTTTGACATAACATACTCCTTTTTCTCATTGCAAAGATAATTGTAGCAATTAACAATTCTGATAGCAAAAGAAATGGATTTATCCAGCAGTATATTGTTTTTAGTCATAACTATTTCTCATTTCTCATTTCTCATTTCTCATTTAGGGCGAAGCCCGCTTAGTTTCCGTCAGGTTTAACAATATCTTTTATTGGTGACGGTGCCCACTTGAAGGTCTGCCAGTCATCGGGGTGGGCGGGGTTGAAGTCCTGCCAGTCGGGGCGCAGGTATTTAACGATGGGCAGCTGTAGCTGCTTCATGCCCATGACCACGCACTTGGCCACCTCGTAGGCTCCGTATGGATTGAAATGCGTGTTGTCGGCCAGTTCGCGGCCATACAACTCCTTGGGGTAGTGGACGAGGGCCCGCTTGGAGTCCTCGAATCCGAGGGTCTCGAAGAAGGTTTTCGTCATCTGGTTAAGGTCGATGACGGGCACTTTCTCGCGCTCGGCGACGCTCTTCATGGCAGCGGGGAATTCGCCGTGAGTATTCTTGATAGTCTTGTTGTCGGCCTCAAAGGCACGGCGTTGTGTCGGTGTGCAGAATACGATGTCGGCACCTTTCGAGCGCACTTGGTCGATGAATATTTTCAGATTGTAGACGTAGTGATACCACGCTCCGTCGCCCGGCCGCTTCTCTTTCTCGTCGTTGTGGCCAAATTCGGCTATTACGATGTCACCTTTCTTCAGCGTAGTCATAATCTTGTCCAACCGACCGCCGGCAATGAATGTGCGGGCTGTCAGTCCGCTCTCGGCATGGTTCGAGATAGCTACCTCGGGGCCGAACCAACGGGTAATCATTTGTCCCCACGATGCCCACGGCTCGCTGTTCTGGTCGACGACGGTGGAGTTGCCGCAAAGATAGATGGTAGGAACTTGGTCGTTGCGCTCAATGTGGATGGACTGTACGGCCGGAGCGTCACCGTTGAACTCCAATGTCAGCTTGTCGTCCCAAGCCAAATACTCCTTCTCACGGTCTTTGATGCGTACCTGTGTCTTGTCGTCGATGCGTGGCGAACGCTTGTTGACCACAAAATCAAACGTCTGGAACTTGCCTTTAGGTGTAGCTGCGTTGTGAATCATCAGTCTCCGGCCCTCGGCACGGACGGTCGTCTCGCCGGCTTTCTTCTTGGAGCCGAGCACCACCCGAACCATGTAGTTGCCGTCGTCCACCTTCACGGAAAAGTAGAAGGGCTCACCAGGTTTCTTCTTATCAGGGGCTGGTACGATGTCGTAACCATACCCCGACTCGGCATTGTACACAGGTTGCGGCTTTGTCATGTCAAAGTCAAACGTCTGGGCCATAGCTGAAAGTGGCAGTATGGTCCAAAGTAGCATTAGTTTTCTCCTCATAGTAAGTAGTTGATTCGTTTGTCTGTTATAACATTCCTTTCGTGGAAGGCAGTTGGTAGTGGTAGATGTCGCGGTGGACAGCCATGCGCAGCGAACGGGCGAGGGCCTTGAATATTCCCTCAATCTTGTGGTGCTCGTTCTGCCCCTCGGCCTTGATATTGAGATTCATCTTGGCGGCGTCGCTCAGGCTTTTGAAGAAGTGGAGGAACATCTCCGTAGGCACGTCGCCAACACGTTCGCGCTTGAACTCCGCATCCCAAACCAGCCACGGACGTCCGCCGAAGTCGAGGGCGACCGAGCACAGACAGTCGTCCATTGGCAGCGAGTAGCCGTACCGCTCTATGCCGCGTTTGTCGCCGAGGGCACGCAGCAGGCAGTCACCTAAGGCCAGAGCGGTGTCTTCAATGGTATGGTGTTCGTCCACGTGCAGGTCGCCCTGTGTATGAACCGTGAGATCCATCATACCGTGACGGCCTATCTGCTCCAGCATGTGGTCAAAGAATCCCAGTCCTGTCTGGATGTCGCATTGTCCGGTGCCGTCAAGGTTCACCTTGATATAGATGTCAGTCTCCTTGGTGGTGCGACGTGTCTCGGCTATACGCTCACCGGCAAACAGCAGTTGGGCAATCTTTTCCCAAGTCATGCCGTCGCGTCCCAATATCAGGCATTTGCATCCGATGTTGCGGGCCAGCTGGGCGTCGGTCTCGCGGTCGCCGATGACGTAGCTGTTGGCAATGTCGTATTGCGGGTCGTTCATGTATTTCTCCACCATGCCCGTTCCCGGCTTGCGTGTCGGGGCGTTGTCCTCGGGGAAGTGGCGGTCTATGAGCTGCTCGTCGAAGGTGATGCCCTCATCCTCCAAGGCCTGCATGATAAAGTTGTGGACGGGCCAGAAGGTGTCCTCCGGGAACGATGCCGTGCCCAGACCGTCCTGGTTGCTGACCATGACGAAGCGGAAGTCCAGGTTGCGGCGTATGAAGCCCAGGTGCTGGAACATGCCTTCCGTGAAGCGCAGCTTTTCGAAGGCGTCTATCTGTTCGTCCTCTGGCTCACGTATGAGTGTGCCGTCGCGGTCAATAAAGAGTATTCTTTGTCTTTTCATTTCTTTGGATTTCTTGTTGCTCTATGGAACCGGCCATGTAGTAAGCCGGGAATAGCACGGCCAGCAGGACGTAAGCCTGGATGAAGCCCGACAGGGTGAACACCACGAACGACATCCACCCCATATAGGACGGCATGCTCAGCGGATCGCCCATGATGGCGCCCGTCTGTGCCTTCGTGTTGGCAATTAAGAGTACAATGGCCGGCAGCATGGTGATGACGAGTATAACCGTAATAATCAGCAGTATGACGAATAGCACGGCAAAAATGTAGCCCCAGTAGCGCAGTCCTTGACGGTAGCCGGAGCCTAACAAGTCAAACAGTCGGGTGTCGCGGGTCGTGACGTAGCGCATGCTGGGATAGACCAGCGGCAGCAGGAAAGCCCCCATCACCAGCGCTATAATCAGTCCGGCTCCGATGGTGGTCATCGACTTGGCCCCTAATCCGATGGCGATGACTGCGGTGGGCGGTATGGCGGCTACGCAGGTTGCCACTATCCACACAATGACCGCGGCTGTTGTCCGCATCAGAGAGCGGCCGTCGGGCGGTGTCAGCCAACGTGCAGGGTAGGGGATGGCTTCCTCGGCACGGTGGCGGCTCAGCATCGAGAAACCGTATGAGAGGAACACAATCGTCACTATAAGGTTAAGCAGCGATACAAACGACTGCACAAGAAAGTAGGCGACATTCTCGCCCATCGGAGCCTGGGCCACATTCCCCAGTTGGGGTATGGATTGTATGGAGAGGTAATACTCCAAGGCGGTGACCAGTGCCCCGATGAGTGCGGGCAACCAAGTGGTACGGAAAATGCGGCGGAAGTTTCCCATGTAGAGACGGAAACCTGCTGCGATGACAGCTCTGGCCGAGCGTATTTTCAGGGGTTGTTCTTCGTTTCTTGTTTCCATTGCGATTCGTAGATTTTGTGCAAAGGTACGCTTTTTTACTGGAACGACAAAAGAAAAGTGTCATCAATTATAGGTATTTCATCATTTTTTATGGCATAATACCGCCGAGTTGCCAAATATTTATCGTATCTTTGCACCATGAAACTATCAGAACTAAAGACAGGCGAGAAGGGGGTCATTGTCAAGGTGACAGGACACGGAGGCTTCCGCAAGCGCATCGTTGAGATGGGCTTCATCAAGGGAAAGAAGGTGGAGGTACTGCTGAATGCCCCTCTGCAAGACCCTGTGAAGTACAAGGTTATGGGCTACGAGGTGTCGTTGCGGCACCATGAGGCGGCCATGATAGAAGTGGTGTCGACGGCCGAGGCCCGAAAGCTGAAAATGGGCAGTGGCGATGCTCCGGAGCCCGAGGTCATTACCGAGAGCTATCTGCGCAGCCAGGCCCTGAAGGAGCGTCGTCACCTGAACGTGGCGTTGGTGGGCAATCCCAACTGCGGCAAAACGTCACTCTTCAACTATGCCTCCGGGGCCCATGCCCGTGTGGGCAATTACAGCGGTGTGACGGTGGATGCCTCGCTGGCCGAGGCTCATTTCTACGGCTATGATTTCAGCCTGACAGACCTGCCTGGCACCTATTCGCTAACCTGCTACTCACCCGAGGAACTGTATGTCAGGGAACACTTGACGGAGCATACCCCCGACGTCATCATCAACGTCATCGATGCCTCGAACCTGGAGCGCAACCTCTATCTCACGACGCAGCTGGTCGATATGAACATACGCATGGTCTGTGCCCTGAATATGTACGACGAGTTCGAGCGCCGAGGCGACAGCATCGACCTCAAGACCCTGTCAACGCTCTTCGGTATGCCGATGGTTCCCACATCGTTCAAGACGGGCAAGGGCGTCAAGGATCTGTTCAAGGCCGTCATCCAGGTCTACGAGAACACGCAGGGTGCCTCGCGCCACATCCACATCAACTACGGCCACGAGATAGAGGACGGCATTCGTGAGATTCAGAAATTCCTGAAGGCCGACGAGCACATCCGCCAGCGCTATTCCACCCGCTACTTGGCTATCAAACTGTTGGAGAACGACCCCAACATCACCAAGTACGTTGGCCAGCACTTGGCCGACGAGCACCGTCCCGAGGAACGCAAGCAGTTGTTGGCTGTGCGCAACCATGCTGCCGCCCGTGTGTTAGAAGAGACCAACAGCGACTCCGAGACGGCCATCATGGATGCCAAGTACGGCTTTATCAACGGTGCCTTGAAGGAGGCTGGTTTCCAGACGGGGACCAAGCATAACATTTACCGCACGACCCACCTCATCGACCGTGTGCTGTCGAACAAGTTCGTAGGCTTCCCCATCTTTTTCCTCATCCTCTACGTCATGTTCCAGGCCACTTTCTCCTTGGGCCAGTACCCTATGGACTGGATAGAGTGGGGCGTCGAGTGGTTAGGCAACTGGATAGGGAGCAGCATGTCCGAGGGGCCGCTGCGCTCCATGCTAATCGACGGCGTCATTGGCGGTGTCGGCTCCGTCATCGTCTTTCTGCCGCAAATCCTGATTCTCTACTTCTTCATATCGCTGATGGAGGATTCGGGCTATATGGCACGTGCCGCCTTCATCATGGACCGGCTGATGCACAAAATGGGACTTCACGGCAAGTCGTTCATCCCGCTGGTCATGGGGTTCGGCTGCAATGTGCCTGCCGTCATGGCCACCCGTACCGTCGAGAGCCGCCGTTCGCGGCTTATCACGATGCTCGTGTTGCCCTTTATGTCGTGCTCGGCACGCTTGCCCATCTACATCATGATTACGGGTATCTTCTTTGCCAGTCAGTACCAGTCGGTAGTCATGATTTCGCTCTATGCCGTTGGCATCCTCATGGCCGGCATTGTCAGCAACGTCCTCTCACGCTTCGTGTTCAAAGGCGAGGACACCCCCTTCGTCATGGAACTGCCGCCCTACCGCTGGCCTACAGCCAAGGCTATATGCCGGCATACGTGGGAGAAGGGAAAAGAGTATCTGAAGAAGATGGGTGGTGTTATCCTCGTGGCCAGTATCATTGTCTGGGCCTTAGGCTATTACGGCCCTACAGGCGTTGCCCCGTCGTTGGGCGAAAGCTTTATCGGTCGCATGGGACAGACCATTGAGCCGCTGTTTGCCCTGCAGGGCTTTAACTGGCAACTCGACGTGTCGCTCATTGCCGGCGTTGGCGCTAAGGAGATTGTGGCTTCCACGATGGGTGTGCTCGGCGGCTTCGAGGGCATCACGGCACTCAGCGCCTACGCCTATCTGCTGTTCGTGCTGCTTTACTTCCCGTGCTTGGCTACCCTCGTAGCCATCAAGAACGAGACGGGCAAGTGGCGCTGGGCAGTTATCTCGGGCGCCTACACCACCGGTCTGGCATGGGTTGTTTCTGCGCTGGTCAGTCTGATAGGCAGCCTATTCCTCAATGTGTGACAGGGAATGGGCAAACGACGTGAAGAAGTTTGTCATCGTCTCTGAAGGGTAGTATCTGAAGTACTTCGCCGAGCGGCGCACGTGCCATAGCATGGCCGACGAGTTCGAGGTATGTATGAAGATGTTCTTGCCCTGCGAGAAGTACCACTCCTCGGCGTGCGAGTTCTTCTGTTGGAACATCTCGCGCAACTGCTGCTCCATCTGTTCCTCTGTTATAGGCTTCATAAACGGCAGCTCCTCTGGCACGAAGTGCATCAGCTTCACCAGCATCACGGCCGTCAACTGCGTCATCGGCTCCAGCTTCAGCTTGCTTATCCATTCGCCGAGGGTGATGAAGTCAATCCTGTCGGACGACTCTCGCAGGAACATACCAAACTCTGTCACCCTTTTCACCGGTATTCCCGCGTTCATGATAAATCGCACGATGCCCGATAGGTGCAGCAGCGCCGTCCGCGTCTCGGTGTTCGAGTCTTCCGAGTCCAGTATGTCCTGCAGTTTGTGGTTCAGCACGGGGTTCGTCAGGTGGTTGGCCATCAGCAGTTCGTTGCCTTCGTCGGTGTCGTGGCTCGTTGCCTCGCTCCACTGCTGCTTCAATGCCTCAGGCACTTGTACGAAGAACTGGTCGCTGCACCGCTCTATCCCTTTATATATAATAGGTGACACGTCGTGCATTTCCGACAGCTGGAACAGCCTGTTCCACTTCCATGCCGACAGCGCCTCAATCTGTTCCTCGCTACCGAACGCTCCCGAACGGAGCAGACGGAAAAAGTTTCGTTCAATAATATTCATATTCTCTTTCGTCTATTCGCACATGTTTGCTGCAAAGTTACGAAAAAGAACCGAAAGCGCAAAGGTTTCGTGGTGATTTTTGAAGCTGTTTGTACAACTTCTCATACTGCCGGGCCACTTTCAGGTAGTCGTGGTGGCGGCTGACGTACTCGCGGCTCTGCCACTTTAGCGGGGCTATGCGTTCAGGATGCAGTATGAGCTGCTCCAGTTCCTGGTAGACGCTCTCGTAGGTGGGCTGCACGTTGATGATGGGGCGCAGCTCGGTCTCACCCAGTATCTCATAGTTTTCGGGCTCGCCGCCACCGATGCAGATAATGCCTTTCGACATGGCCAGCAGCGGATTCATGGACGGGGTGTAGGCGTAAAGCTGGTCGAGCAGGGCGTCGCTGCCCTCCATCATTTGCTGGTACTCGTCGAAGGGTACGCTCTCGGCAACTACCAGCTTCATGCGGTGGGCATAGCGGTTGCGCAGGTCGAGGGCGGCCTGTAGCATGATGTCGGTGCCCTTGTAGGCCGAGCGCTCGCGGTTGATGCCGATGAAGATGATGACCTTCGACCGCTTGCAACGTTCCGTGGCGTAGGTGTCGGGCAGACGGATGGGGAATGGTATGTAGGTGGTCTTGTCGGGGAATACGGGACGGTAGCACACGTCGTACTCGTACAGTCCGGTGACTATGGCGTCGCAGTCGGCGGCAATCAGTCGGTTCAGCCGTTCCTTGGCGGTGCCGAGCCAGTCGCGCTGCTCACGTACGGCGGGCGGGTCGGTACGCACTTGGTCGCCTATGTTGAAGTCGCTGTAGCGCAGGGGCTTCTCAACGGTACAGGTATGTACCCAGTACCAGTCCATGCCGAAGGCACCGAGCACGACGTGGCGGTTGTGGCGCCTGAGGTAACGATAGATGGGCAGCAGCCGTTCGGCACGCAGTTCGAAGAACATGGGATTGATAAGCTGCACCACGTCGTAGCCGCGCAGCCGGGGCAGCAGCAAAGCAATGCGCAGGGCCAGCCTCACTCCGTCGAAGAAGCTGCTGCTGTGGCGGCTGACGTCGATGTCGCGCGGATAGTTCTTCCAGAAGTCGCCGTTGCTGACGACGGTCACCTTGTGTCCAAGCTGGCGCAGTCCCTCGGCCAGCGTCCAGTGTACGTTGCTGTACTCGCCAAGCAGTAGTATCTTCATCGTTCCTTGTCAATCATTGGTAGTATGTTCATAAGTAGCGACAGCCCCATGCTGCTGTTGGTGAGGCGGCGGAACCACTTGTACTTCGTGGTGTAGTCGCGGTCGGGCAGGGGAAACAGTCCGCCTTTCCTCAGGAAAGTGAGCTTGCGGTCTAAGTAGTGGCGTGAGCGGGTCTGCACGATGACGTTGTAGATGTAGTCCATCGTCAGTTGTGCCACGCGCCTACTGAGTGCCAGCCGTTCCGACGTGGGCAGGGTGTCGGCTATGCGGTTGAGCTTGAGAATCACTTGCAGGCTGTCGTTCAGCCGACGGACCACGCGCCTGGGGTCGGCCTCGGTGGTGATGGAGTGGGGACGGCGGCGGTAGTAGTAGGCCTGGGCATTGGTGGAGGCTACGGTTTCGGCCCTGAGCAGCAACTGGGGAGTGAACTCCTCGTCCTCGTGCAGGATGCCTGGCGTGAAGCGCAACTGGCCGATGATGGCACGACGGAACAGGTAGCCGCAGGCCGACGCATGTAGGTTGTGATGGCTCAGGTACTCGGTGCCGCTGTTCAGGTCGTCGGTGTCGAAGTCGGCTGACGGGGATGACTCGCTGTCGTCGGTCAGGTCGAACATGACGACATCCGACTTCTGGTAGCGTACCAGGTCGAGACAATGCTCGTAGGGCGTGCGCAGCAGGTAGTCGTCGGCATCGACAAACTGCACATACTGCCCGTTGGCCAGCTGGATGCCCCGGTTGCGGGCCTCGCTCAGTCCGCTGTTGCGCTGACGCACATAGATGATGTCGGCCAGATAGCGGCCCAGCGAGGGCAGGGGATTGTCGTCGGAGCCGTCGTCGATGACAATGATTTCGCGCTCGGCATTGCTCAGCGACAGGGCCAGGATGCTGTCCAAGCATTGGCACAGCATCGTGACGGGCAAATTGTAGTAGGCGACGATAAACGTCACTAATGGCGGAGTTGTAGTATTACTTTGTGTAGTTTGCATATTCCTTTGATTCCAAGCATGTTGAGTGTAAGTGCTTTCAGTATCTGTTTGAGGCCGCCCTGAAGCTTCAGGCGGCGCGGCTGCAAGCGCGGGGCATCGCCCGTCAGGCGGTAGACGTCCAACTGGATGTTGAGCAGATGGCGGTAGTAGCTGTCGTCGACGGGCATGCCCGATGCCAGGTGTGCATCGAGCAGCATGCGCAGTTCGTTGCCGGTGGCCGTTGCCGTTATGCCGTTCGGGTTGCGGTAGTAGTAATAGGCTCCCCGGTCGGTGGTCATGATGCGGGGCCGGAGGTGCAGCAGGCGGGGCAGGGTATAGGCATCCTCAAACACCTTGCCCTTGGGAAACCGTATGTCGGCGAACAGCGTGCGGCGGTAGATTTTGTTCCAGGCGTAGGTGTGCTCGTAGGCTTTCGTGGAGAGCCAGTAATCGTCGGCGTCGGTGTAGAGGTAAGAGGTAAGAGGTAAGATGGAAGATGGAAGATGGAAGATGTAAGAGGTTTCGGGAAACTCGCAGACGGGGTATTCTATCAGGTCGGCTTCGTTGGTCAGCGGCATTACCTGGCTGAGGGTATGCGGGGCAATGTAGTCATCGCTGTCGATGAAGGTGAGGAAGTCGCCCCGCGCCACGTCGATGCCGGCATTGCGAGCGTCGCTCAGTCCGCCGTTAGGCTTGTGGATGACGCTGATGCGAGGGTCGCGCCGTGCCCATTCATCGCATAACTGGGGGCAGCGGTCGGGGGAACCGTCGTCGACGAGGATGATTTCAAAATCATCGTAATCCTGCGTCACGACACTCTCCACGCAGCGGTCGAGCGTCGTTTCCACGCGATAGACTGGTATGACGATACTGAGTTTCACGGCACAAAGATACGAAATAATTGACAAATGAGAATTGAGATTTGAGTTTTTTTTGTAATTTTGCAACCGATTTGCGATAGAAGCATGAAGAAAGAAGCCACCGACAGCTATAGCCACGTGCTGAAATACACGGGTCTTTTCGGGGGCGTGCAGGGTCTGAACATCTTGGTCGGCCTTGTGCGCAACAAGCTGATAGCCGTGATTCTCGGTCCTGGCGGCATGGGGTTGGCCTCGCTTTTCAACTCCACCGTCACCTTCATCTCGCAAGCCACCAACTTTGGCATCTCGTTCAGCGCGGTGAAGCACGTTTCCGAACTCTTCGACAGCGGCGACGAGGCTGCCGTGGCCCATTTCGTCAAAGTGGTCAGGGCGTGGTCGTTGCTGACGGCTCTGGTGGGCATGCTGGTGTGTATCGTGGCAGGGCCGTTGCTCAGCAACTACACCTTCTCGTGGGGCGACCACACGCTACACTTCGTACTGTTGTCGCCTGCCGTGGGGCTGTTGGCTATTACAGGCGGCGAGACGGCTATACTGAAAGGTGCCCGCCGGTTGCGCGAGCTGGCCGTCATTCAGGTGTACTCGGTGCTGGCGGCGCTGGTGGTAGCCGTACCTATTTATTATGTATTCAACCAGTCGGGCATCGTGCCCGTCATCGTGCTGATGGCCCTGACGTCGATGCTGCTCACCATCCGCCACTCCTACCGGCTCTACCCGTTACAGCTGCGTGGGGCGAAAGGCATACTGGGCGAGGGCATGGAGATGGTGAAGCTCGGCGTGGCCTTCGTCATTGCCGGTGTCATGGGCAGTGGTTCCGAAGTGCTGATACGCTCTATACTCAATGTCAGCGGCGACTTGGACGTGGTAGGACTTTACAATGCCGGCTTCATGCTGACCGTCACCTACGCCGGCATGGTGTTTTCGGCTATGGAGACCGACTACTTTCCCAGGCTGTCGTCGGTTCACCACAACGTGGAGACCACCAACCTGACCGTCAACAGGCAGATAGAGGTGTCGCTGCTCATCGTGTCGCCCATGCTGGCGGTGCTCATCGTGGGCCTGCCCGTGTTTATCCCCCTGCTCTTCAGCCAGAAGTTCCTACCCGTCATCAGCATGGCTCAGGTGGCAGTATTCTCGATGTATCTGAAAGCCATCTCGCTGCCCGTGTCGTACATCACGCTGGCTAAAGGCGACTCCATAGGCTACATGCTGTTGGAGGGCATTTACGACGTGGCGCTGGTGCTGCTCATAGTGTTCGGCTATCGGCACTGGGGACTGTTCGGCACAGGTGTGGCCTTGTCGCTGAGCTACCTGTTCGACTTGCTGCTGGTGGGCACCTATACCTACGTCCGCTACCATTACCGAGTCACGGCTCCGGTGCTGCGCTATGCCGCCGTGCAGTTCTCGTTAGGTGTGGCGGTCTATCTGGTCTCGCTTGTCGACAACAAGCTGGTTTACTGGCTTTTGGGTTCACTCCTTTGTCTGGTCAGCCTGCTTGTATCCATCCATATACTCCATCACAAGACTTCGCTTTGGGCATCGCTCATGGGGAAGCTGAAAAACAAGTTTAGCCGTCATGCCTAAGGTTACCGTCCTCGTAGCTGTCTACAATGCCGAGCGGTTTCTGCCCCAGTGCCTCGACTCGCTGTTGGCACAGACCATGAGCGACTTTCAGGTCATTTGCATCGACGATGCCTCCACCGACCGCTCCCTGCAGGTACTGAACACCTATGCCCTGCGCGACTTGCGTATTGAGGTGGTGAGGCTGCTGGAGAACCGTGGTCAGGCTCATGCCCGCAATGAGGGCTTGAAGCAGGCCGAGGGCGACATCGTATGCATGCTGGATGCCGACGACTGGCTGTCGGCTGATGCTTTGGAACGCTTGGTCGAGGCGTTTGACGAGCAGACGGATAGTGTACTGTTCGACCTCGTTTACCATTACCCGGACCACGAGGAACCCTACCCGATGGAGGACTTCACCGTCATGACAGGCGACGAAGCGTTCCGTAAGAGTCTGACGTGGCAGATTCATGGCCTCTATGGCGTGCGTGCCTCCATCCACCGGCAGCATCCCTACGACGAGACGTGCCGTACCTACAGCGACGACAACACCACCCGCATACATTATCTTTGTTCCCGTCAGGTCAGGCGTTGCAACGGTGTCTACTATTATAGGCAGCACGATGCCTCAGTCACCCATCAGGTAAGTGTCCGTCGCTTCGACTACCTGCGTGCCAACGAGAGCATGCGCCGTCAGATGCTGGAGCTGGGTGTCGGCAGGCAGTTGCTGAACGTCTACGAGAACCACCGTTGGCTGAACCTTATCGGCGTCTATATGTTCTACCACGTCCACAGCCGCCAGTTGACGGCTGCCGAACGGCGGTACGGTCTGCAGGAGCTTCGGCGCGTCTGGGCCACCATCGACCGTCAGGCACTACAAAAAGAGACGGCAACCAAGTTTGGCTACCGTCCCTGTAAGTCGTGGCTCTTGTTCCGCTGCCAGGAGTGGCTCTATTTCACCCTCCGCAGTTTGTTACGTTGAACATTGAACGTTGAACATTGAACGTTGAACGTTGAACATTGAACGTTGAACATTGAACGTTGAACATTGAACGTTGAACGTTGAACATTGAACGTTTTAACTTCTCACTTCCAACAGCACCACATTCTCGACATGCGGCGTGTGGGGGAACATATCGACAGGCTGCACCTCCACTACGCTGTAGGCTTCGTCGAGTACTTGCAGGTCGCGGGCCTGGGTGGCTGGGTTGCAGCTGACGTAGACGATGCGGCGGGGGGCAGCCCTGAGAATGGTCTTCACCACGTCGGGGTGCATGCCGGCACGAGGCGGGTCGGTGATGATGACATCGGGACGCCCGTATGTGGCAATGAACTCGTCGTTCAGGATATCCTTCATGTCGCCTGCAAAGAATAGGGTGTTGGTGATGCCGTTAATCTCGGAGTTGATCTTAGCATCCTCAATGGCCTCGGGCACATACTCTATACCGATAACCTTGCGGGCCTTCTTGGCTACGAAGTTGGCGATGGTGCCAGTACCGGTATAGAGGTCGTACACCAGTTCCTCGCCTGTCAGACCGGCAAAGTTGCGGGCCACGCTGTAGAGGTGGTACGCCTGCTCGGTGTTCGTCTGGTAGAACGACTTCGGGCCAACCTTGAAGCGCAGGTCCTCCATCAGTTCGTAGATGTGGTCGGGCCCCTTGAAGGTCAGGATGTCCTGGTCGCCGATGGTGTCGTTGCACTTCTGGTTGTCAAGGTACATCAGCGACGTAATCTGGGGGAACTGGTCGGCTATGTGCTGCAGCAGAGCCTTGGCCTGCTGTTCACCACCCGTCTCGTCGTAGTGGAACTGCACAATCACCATCAGCTCGCCCGATGCTGAATTGCGGAAGATGATGTCGCGCAGCAGTCCGGTCTGCTGGCGCAGGTCGAAGAACGACAGCCCCGCCTTGATGGCGTAGTCGCGTATCTCGTTGCGTATCTGGTTCTGCAGGTCGTCCATCAGCCAGCATTTCTCGATGGGCAGTATCTTGTCGAACGCTCCAGTAATGTGGAATCCTATGGCAGGCACCTGTTTTTCAATATCCGTTTTTATCTCTTCCTTTGTGAGGTACCGCTTGTTGGCACAGCCGAAGTCGAGCTTGTTGCGGTATTCCTGCGTCTTCACGCTGCCCAGGATGGGACGGAACTCAGGCAGCTCCACCTTGCCGATGCGAGTCAGCTGGTCGTACACTTGCTGCTGCTTGAACTTGAGCTGCTCTTCGTAGGGCAGGTTCTGCCACTTGCAGCCGCCACACACGCCGAAGTGCTGGCAGAAGGGAGTCGCGCGTACCTTACTATATTCTATGAATCTTACCACTTCGCCCTCGGCAAACGAATGTTTCTTGCGTCGCAGTTGTACGTCGCAGACATCGCCGGGCACACACCAAGGCACGAACACCACCATGTCCTGCCAGTGGAACAGGCACTTACCCTCAGCCGCCACAGCTTCTATCGTCACGCGCTCAAGCAGCGGCAACGGTTTCTTGTTTCTTGCCATGAATAGTCAATTGTCAATTATCAATTGTCAATTACCAGTTACACCTCAAAGTCTAAGCACGAACGCTGCACCGTGTAGGGTCGCACCTTCGTATTGGCCACGGCCACATGCTCGGGATGCTGGGCATAGGCTTTCAGGGCTTCCGGCGACTCCAAGGTAGAGTCGAGCATCACGTCGGCATTCGACGAAGCCAGGCGTCCGCTGATGTTTACTTTCACGTCGATGAGTCCTGGTACCTTGCCTACCAGACCTTCCAATCCGGCCTTGATACCGGCTTTCACTTGCTGTTTCTCCTCCTCCGACAGTTCAGGATTCAGAGTCCAAAGAATGATGTGCTTTACCATAATTTATTGCTATTGTTGGATTTCTCGCGCACAAAGTTACGAATTATTTCTGAAAGAAGGGCACAAATGGCCAAAATTAAGCACTAAAATAACTTAACGAATGATGGCGATTCCGTTTTTTCTTTGTACCTTTGCACGGTTAAAAATGCGTCAGCGGCCACGGAAATGGCCTTAAACGCAAAATTAGCAGAAATAGTACATAGTTAAATAGTAAAATAAAACTGATGGATCAGACATTCGACAACGACAGAATTATCAAAATCAACATTGAGGAGGAAATGAAATCCTCGTACATCGACTACTCCATGTCGGTCATCGTGGCTCGTGCCCTCCCTGATGTTCGTGACGGCTTCAAGCCCGTCCACCGCCGTATCCTCTACGGTATGATGAACATCAACAACGTCTCGACGCAACCTTACAAGAAGTGTGCCCGCGTCGTCGGTGAGGTGCTGGGTAAGTACCACCCTCATGGCGACTCGTCAGTCTACGGCGCACTGGTGCGTATGGCCCAGGACTGGAACATGCGCTACACGCTGGTCGACGGTCAGGGTAACTTTGGCTCCGTGGACGGTGACTCTCCCGCTGCCATGCGTTACACCGAGTGCCGCCTGTCGAAGATGGGTGAACACATCATGGACGACCTCGACAAGGAAACCGTCGACATGATGAACAACTTCGACGACTCACTGGTGGAGCCTACCGTCATGCCGACCAAGATACCCAACCTGTTGGTGAACGGTGGTAATGGTATTGCCGTCGGTATGGCTACCAACATGCCCACACACAACCTGGGTGAGGTCATCGACGGCTGCTGTGCCTACATCGACAACCCCGACATCGACACCGACGGGCTGATGCAGTACATTCCCGGTCCCGACTTCCCCACGGGAGCCTACATATACGGCTTGCAGGGTGTACGCGATGCCTACGAGACGGGTCGCGGACGCATTGTGATGCGTGCCAAGGCCGAGATTGAGAGCGGCGACACCCACGACAAGATAGTGGTCACCGAGATTCCCTACGGCGTCAACAAGGCCGACCTCGTGGCCTACATTGCCGAACTGGCCAACCAGCACAAGATTGAGGGCGTGGCCAACGTCAACGACGAGTCGGGCCGTCAGGGCATGCGTATCGTAGTCGACGTGAAGCGCGATGCCAATGCCAACGTGCTACTGAACAAGCTGTTTAAGATGACGGCTCTACAGAGCTCATTCTCAGTCAATAATATTGCACTGGTGAAGGGACGTCCCCGCCTGCTGACGCTCAAGGAGTGCGTGAAATACTTCATCGAGCACCGCCACGACGTGACCATCCGCCGTACCAAGTACGACCTGCGCAAGGCTCAGGAGCGTGCCCACATCCTGGAGGGCTTGATCATTGCCGTCAACAACATTGACGAGGTGGTGCGCATCATCCGCAACTCGAAGACCCCGACCGATGCCCAGCGCAACTTGGAGGCCCGCTTCGAACTGGACGAGCTGCAGTCGAAGGCCATCGTCGATATGCGTCTGGCCCAGCTCACCGGCCTGCGTGTGGAGCAGCTGCACCAGGAGTACGACGACCTGCAGAAACTCATTGCCGACTTGCAGGAAATCCTTGACAACCCCGAGCGCTGCAAGGAAGTGATGAAGCAGGATTTGCAGGAGGTGAAGGAGAAGTACGGCGACGACCGCCGCACCGAGATTATCCCCTTCGACCATGAGTTCAACGCCGAGGACTTCTATCCCGACGATCCCGTGGTCATCACCATCAGCCACATGGGCTACATCAAGCGCACCCATCTCGACGAGTTCCACGAGCAGGGACGCGGCGGCATGGGCTCAAAGGCTGCCCGTCATCGCGACAACGACTTCACCGAGTATATCTATCCTGCCACGATGCACAACACGCTGCTCTTCTTCACCCAGAAGGGACGCTGCTACTGGCAGAAGTGCTACGAGATACCCGAGGGCGACAAGAACTCGAAGGGCCGTGCCATCCAGAACATGCTGAACATCGAGCCCGACGATGCCATCAACGCCGTGCTGCGCATCAAGAACTTCAACGACGAGGAGTTCCTGAAGTCTCACTACGTGGTGTTCGCCACCAAGCAGGGTATCATCAAGAAGACCCGCCTCGACCAATACAAGAACGTGCGTGCCGCCGGTGTCCGCGCCATCAATATCAACGATGGCGACGAGGTGGTAGGCGTTCGCCTGACCAACGGCCACAACGAACTGCTGCTGGCCAACCGCAACGGTCGCGCCGTGCGCTTCGACGAGAGCGAAATTCGCTCGATGGGCCGTGTGTCGACTGGTAACATCGGTATGCGTCTCGACGGTGGCGACGACGAGGTGGTGGGCATGGTCTGCGTCAACGACCCGCAGACAGAGACCATCATGGTTGTCTCCGAGAACGGCTACGGCAAGCGCTCCGAGGTTGAGGACTACCGCAAGACCGCCCGTGGCGTCAAGGGTGTGAAGACGCTCAACATCACCGACAAGACCGGCCGTCTGGTGGCCATCAAGGTGGTGACCGACGAGAACGACCTCATGATTATCAACAAGAGTGGCGTGCTCATCCGCCTGAAGGTGGCCGACGTCCGCGTCATGGGCCGCGCCACCCAGGGTGTACGTCTCATCAACCTGACGAAGAAGAACGACAGCATCGCCAGCGTCTGCAAGGTCATGTCCAACCAGGAAGAGGACGTCGAAGAGGCCGAAGTGCTGCAGGACGAGGAAATACTCGAGGGCGACGCCCCTGAGAACGAGGCTCCACTGGTAGACTTCGCACCAGAAGAATAAATAATATGTTTAACCAATAATTATTGACACTTATGAAAAAGTTAATGATGGTGGCCATGATGGCCGTTGCCACGACCTCAGCCTTTGCACAGGCCGACGTGGTGAAGAATGCAAAGAAGCTCTTGGATAAGGGCAGTGTGACAGAAGCTATCTCGGCTGTACAGCCAGCCCTGACCGCAGGTACTAACGAGGATAAGGCCGCTGCATGGAATCTGCTCAGCTCAGCCTACTACAAGCAGTTCTCGGATATTCAGGCCAAGAAGATTGAGAACCAGGTGAAGCAGACCAACGAGCCCGTGGACGAGGCTACCATGAACAAAGCCGTCGTTGCCGCCCTGGAGGCTGCCATGAAGTGCGACGAGTTCGACAACATGCCCAACGAGAAGGGCAAGGTGAAGCCCAAGTTCCGTCAGGCCAATCAGCAGATCTACCAGAACGGACGTCTGCAGTGCATCAATGCCGGACAGTATGAGTACAACCAGAAGAACTATGCCGGCGCCTTCAAGGCTTTCGCCATGTACGTCGACAGTGGTGACTCTCCGCTCTTCACCGGCATCGACATGAGCAAGGACGAGTACAAGTACGAGGTGGCCTACTTTGCCAGCCTCTCGGCCTACCAGTCGAAGGACTATGCCAACGTCATCAAGTATGCCAAGATTGCTGCCCAGGACGAGTCAAAGGCCAAGGATGCTACCGAGATTCTCGTCTTCTCGAAGAAGGAGACCATGAAGACCAAGCAGGACACCCTCGAGTATATCGACATGCTGAAGGATGCCAGCGCCAAGTTCCCGCAGGACAACCGCTACTCGGCTTGGATTGGCGACTACTATCTGCAGTCGGGCAACCCCGAGCAGCTGCTGAAGTGGGCTGAGGAAGAGATTGCAAAGCGTCCCGACGACAAGTTTGGCTACACCTACAAGGGCGAGGCCCTGCGTATGTCGAACAAGTTCGACGAGGCTGTGGAGTGCTACAAGAAGGCTTTCGAAATCGACCCCACCTACGTGGCTGCCGCTTATCAGGCTGGTGTGTCGCTCAACTCAAAGGCTATCAGCATGAAGGACCAGCTGGCTGACAAGAAGACCGGCAAGCTGACCGTCGATAACGCCAACAAGATTAAGGCTGTTCTGAACGATGCCAAGAGCTATCTGGAGAAGGTTCGTGAGCTCGACCCCAGCCACGAGACGGTGGACTGGCGCTACGCCCTCTATCAGATGTACTACTCACTCGGCGACAACGAGAAGGCTTCTGAGATTGAGAAGATGCTTGGCCAGTAATCATTTGATACTGCATATCGTATGAAAGAAAGAGGTGGAGCAAAACTGTTCCACCTCTTTTTATTCCCAATCCCGTAGAGTGTTGTTAATATTTTTCATAAACACGAAAGTCAGCCGAAATTGCCCAAAACCACCCTAAAAATAGACCCTGGAGTTTACCGTAAGTAAACCTCAGGTTTACCCTACCTAAACCCCCAGTTTACCCTACTGAAACCCTGAGTTTGGACGGAGGAAAGTTCCGTGGCTGTTTTTGATAGCTTTGAATGTAAACATAATTCATTAGAAGTTACCCTAAAGGCAGCTCATGTAGTATTCACTAAAGTCCTTGTACCCTGGTGGTAGCTGGTGACGTTCCAGATTAGGCAGCACCTGCATCAGCTGAATGTAAAGCCCTTCGCCTGGCTCGTCGTTGTCAGGCCAGATGTGGAACTTGGTATCAAGTTTCATGCTCAAGGATTCAAGCAACTTCACGTCCTGCTTGTTTAGCAGCGTGGCCGACGGGATGGCTATGGCTTTGTGTCCAGCCGAGAGCATGGACCAGCAGTCCGAGCAGCCCTCGGTAATATAGAGTGCCTCGCCGGGCTTCAAAAGACTTAATATCGGCAAACCATATAGATGGCATTGTGACCCGGACGGGAACCGGAAGCGGGGCAAGGCACCCTTTATAAGGTTGCGGTTCTGCACGCCTACCAGACGGCCCTCACGGTCGTAGTAAGGGGTCTGCAGCCAGGGCGTGCCCTGGCGGTCTTTCCAAGAAGTCAGTCGGCACCAGCGCACCACCCTTGGGTCGAGCCTGCGCTCCTCGAACAGGAACCGCCGAGCCTCGTCGTTCAGCCAAGGCCGTTCAAAATACCTTTCAAATCGACTCGCATCAAACGCGCATGCCGGGGACGGTTCTCTTTGTGTAGAAGTACACAAAGAGAACCGCATTCTATGCTGAATTCCAAACATTGATTGATATTTAACTATATATTT
>CAMVLT010000032.1 GCA_947168395.1 uncultured Prevotellaceae bacterium
TAAATTCCTCCTCATGCAAATCAGTCGGCAATTGTCTCTCAAGTTGCTGGAGAAGCTGCCCCTTTCCACCGACCCATTTAATAAATGGTCTTGCTAGTTCTTTCGTATTTATATGTATCATATATCGTATTATCTATATTTAACTTACCCACTAACTTTTCCGAGTTACCCACTAACTACATGAGTTCCTCAGTCATGGATAAAATGAGTTATCATTTTTTCATATTCAGCCTTAAATATATCCACATCTTGTTGAATTTTCAAGAAGAAAGGATTAAGAACTTTTACGCCACCTCTTCCCCAATGCTGTAACTGAAGGTTAAACCATTTCTTTGCATTTTGTCGACCTTGCTCGCCTGCTGCAAAAATTTGCTCATATGAGATTTCCCTAAAGCAAACTTGTTTAGTGTAACCGAGAGACAAACTACCCCATAATACATCAGAATCAGAGATGTTGAATAAGAACCTTGCCAACAATCTTTCCGGGGATTCATTACCAGGAAGCAATAGTACATTTTTGGCATTAGCAAGTTTTCGCATATCTGCATTATGTTTTCTTACATCTCCATCTAAAAAAATAATGGAATATGGATAGCAAAAAGCTGGAATGTCTTTTGCTACCATCTCAATAAGCATGCTACAAGGCAACGTGGCATTAACGAATTTCAGACAGTTGGCTCTTGTTTTAAGAATGGCTTTCACAAACAATTCTGTTTCTTTGTCTTCTACATATACAGTTATTTTATTTTTATTTTTTCTTGGCGCAATTGCTGTTACATTTAAATCCAAGACAATGCCATTAAAATCGACATCTCTTTTTATCAGAATGTTATCGTCAGAACGCTTCAGGTAAATCATTCTAATTTGATTGAAGGTCTCGGGGCGCTGTTTTACCTCTTTGCACAATTCATCTACAACTTTCAATAAAGAAATAGAATGGGTTGTGAAGATTATCTGCAAGTTTAAATCTGACGCATATTTCCTTAGGACTTTCAATAACTCTACTTGAGATGCAGGATACATAGTCGCGTCAAGTTCGTCAATGGCCAGAATTCCACCTTTGTAAGATGAATACTTGTCTTTAAGCCTTTTGAATGAAAACAATGCCAGAAGAATTTTTGCAAGATTGTCTTGCCCCATTGAATTTTGATTCCAGTCATACAATGATGTACTTATACCCATTGACTGCTTGTTAGTAGAAGATATTCCCGTTGTTGATGTTATTTCTGTATTGGAAATCAAAATTCTATTATGTAACTCCTTAAATATTGCTACTTCAGTAGGGGTCAATAACGCATCATCAGTTTTAACAACATTTTCTTCTGCAAGTGGTACCAAGCGCTTTAGGCTAAGAAATATTGTTGGAAATTGGATGTAACCATCCCCTTTATCCCTGCTTCCTTTCCGCCAAAAGCGGACATTGGGGTCTCCTGTACGCACAATACTTTCAATCTCAAATTGCTGACCATTATCGAAAAACAAAGACCATTCGTGCTCTTTGGGCTTATCGAATATAGGGGAAAGACGGAACTTATCGCTAAATGCAGAACGATAACTACCGCCACATAATGGTTTCTCTCCATACATGGGGTTATCCTTAGGAATGGAAAACGTTTGTGTTATCATTCCCAAGAGTGTTGACTTCTGTGTTCCGTTCTGACCCGCAATTGCCGTCAGTTGACTGCCGAGTTCAAATTCCTGTTCTTTGAACCCCCTGAATTTTGTTATGTATACTTTTTCGATCTTCATCCTTATACAAATAATGCATTGTTCAATTGTGATATTGATTCGCTATAGTGGAGCCTATCATCAAATATTAATATTTCGTCACCTACTCTATTTGAAGCACATTGTGATAGCTGATACAGCACTTTTTTTCTCTTCTCATAGAGTTGCATTATATATTTCTGATTATCATAAGATATAATCCACTTCTTGCGCATGGTTTTTACAAAATCCGCTAATTTTTTATGATCTTCGTCGCAAAAAGCATTCATATATAAACCAGAACCTTTTTTATAATAAGGCGGATCTAAATAAATGAATATATCCCTTTTCATCCTTTCAAGTTGTCTCACAAAATCAATACCATCGAAATTAGAAAGATGTACTCTATGTGAGAAACGTTGTATATCACGAATGCGACTTATCAACTCAGTTTTATTAAAGCGGGCATTGATTTTGTATTTTCCTGTTTGGTTAATACCTCCAATTATTCCACCTGATATAACCCCAGACACATTTGTACGATTCAAAAAGAATGTTGATTTTGCTAATTCTAATATGTCAGCAGTTTTATAGTTGTCCTGAATTTTTTTATAAACAACCCATTGTTCCACTGTTATAGGGACTTGTTCTATCCATTCGCATAGGGCATCAGCCCTATTAAGCACGGCATACCAAAAAGCATAAATAGAAGGGTCTAAGTCGTTAATGAATATGTCTCCAACATATTCATCCATCATCAGCCGTAAAGCAAGGCCAGCTCCACCTGCATAAGGTTCTGCATAGTCTGTTCCAATCAAGTCGTTTTCCTCAAGAAATTGGGTCATAAACTTGAAAATACATCCTTTGCCGCCTGGATAACGAAGTGGTGACCTATATATACGCCTATTCCTTTCCATGTGATTCTTTTAACATTGCACCCAAAATGATGGAGATACCCATTGCTTTTTCTGCGGAGATGGATGATTGATAATTATGTGCACCTGTATGAAACAATTGAGGAAGTGTCTCCTGTAAGATATTCTGTTCATTTAAAAAAGTTTTCACATCTTTGGTTAGGTTTTTCTTAGCGAGAGGATAGAATTGTTCAATGTACTCGTCTATAGCCTTTTTACCAGTATATCCACAATCAGCAGCTGCCGTTTCACATAACAAACGTAAACTCATCCTAAAGATAGCAAATATCTTAGGGGAGAAAGCCTTTGTGTTACTATCAACATAATTATAAAGAGACAAGATGTCGCTATACAAATTATTGACATCACCTGACTTCAAGATAAGTTTTTCACCAAAAAACACTTGCTTAGTCTTTCTTGTTATTGGTGTTTTCCTTTGTGATAGAGCCATGGGAGCATTGACTTTGGCTGTTTCATCCTTCTTCACTGGTGGGTCGTAGAAATGAAAAGACTTCTGCTTGTTACTCTCAATAATCTCTTTAGAGCGCTGATCCAACACCAATAACGGATTACCACGATTGACACGAGTGGTAATCTGTTTGTTTTTAACTTTCTGATATATATCATTCAATAACGTCCAAACCTCTTCATCAGAATGGCGTGTCTTGAGTTTGTCACCTTCAAGTTCAAAGCCCATTCTTGACAGGATACTGTCTGTGAGAATTTCCTTGCGCACAAATCCTTGATTCAGTTCTGGATGCTCTGTAATAAATCCTCCCGTGGACTCATCAAAACGAAGGAATGTGCTTTTATCTTCACCAAGATATTTTGAAGCAAAAATATCTCGTTCAAGTGGCTGCCAAGTGTTTCTAAGCTGGACATGTTTACGATAAATACTTTTTAAAGCGATATCTTCAGAGCACACATTGCATGGCAATAATTCTGGGACGTTTGGCAATATCACACTCAACCCATCGCCTTTTACATATCCTAATTTGATTTTTGCTAATACGACTCTGCGATTGCCATCATATACGATAGGCTTTCCCTCTTTAAAAACAACGATTGGCAATTCACTATAATCATAATAGTCCCCCATTTCTTTGGCGAGTTTGTTTAACTCCCATTTAGCATAAGGGTCACTTATAGCTCGGTCTACCACATCTTGATCTTTTGCTGTCGAGATAATAGGGTCACGTGGATTTTCTGTCCACAGCACCAAATCTTTAACTTTTATTTCTTTTATCTGTTGATCCATACATCTATTCATTTTCAGTCCACAATAAGTCATCCACGCTGACGCTAAGAATTTTTGCCAGTTGGATGAACATCTCCACATTAGGTTGGGCGGCATTAGTCACCCACTTCGACATAACCGCTGGGTCTTTATCTAGGATTTCCGACAATTGTTTATTGGTCATTCCTTTCTCTGCAAGTACCACTTTTAGGCGGTTAATTCTTTTACGCTCCATTTGTATTCTAATAATTTGGCTACAAATATACACAAAATTTCACAAGTTCACTATTGTTTGAGCAAAATTCTAGTGATATTGAGTAGAAAAATTGCTTTTATCTTCAATTTTCTTACTATTTACACGTTCTTTATACTCATTTGTCAACTCCGTCACTTTGCTTATTATCTGTACCAACTGCATCATGTACTTTTCCAACTTGCAAACTTACACGGAAACCAATGTAATAACTTCCACATTTCAAACTGCTTTGATTTCCTGTGGAATAGTAACGTCCGTAAACGCTTTTTCCCTTTGGCCTTGCCCTACGAATGGCATCGTCGGCCTCTGGATTTCCTCAAAAGTTTCGACTCGCCCTGTCACCGAAGGACTGGCTTAGTCGGCGGCAAAGATACGAAAAAGTTTCGAAACTAACAAATAAATCAGGCTGGAAATTTCATTTAGGGGAAATCGCAAAGACACCTCATAACCTCATATAATCTTCTGGATCCCCTTTGTACACTGAGGTTTCGGAGCATGAGGTATATTTGAGACACCTCATGGATACCTCATAGAACCTCATGGAAATCTCATAGACATCCGTTCTCCGTTTTGGCGCGCTCGGCCCCTTGGGGACGCTTGCTACTGCAAGGACGCAAGAATTTCCAAATTCGCCATTGGAACACGAATAATACTTGTAAACTATTTTCGCGTTAGTAGAAGACTGCCGAAACCGCCCTGAAACGCCATAGAAACGGGGTTTAGAGTTTAGGTAGGGCAAAGTCGGGGTTTACCGTAAGCAAACCCCCAGTTTACCCTACTCAAACCCGGAGTTTGCCCGGAGCAAAGTTTCAGAGGGTTTTGATGGTGTTTTGAGTGTAAATATATTTCGCAACAATCAACTCAGTTGGTTTTGCAGCATCAGAATAACTGTTCCCGTTCGTTCGTTCTTCCTCAATATATATAGGAGGAAGAACAAACGCACAGGAACATGTTCTCTGCCTCAGAAGGCGAGCGCCGTTTCGGGCATGGCCGAGCGCGCCAAAAAGGACGTCCATGAGGTTCCTATGAGGTATCCATGAGGTATCTCACAGAAACCTCATGCTCTGAAACTCCTGTATACAAAGGGGTTTCAGAGGATTATATGAGGTTATGAGGTTATTTTGTATATTACTACTTTATACGAACGGGCTGGGAGCTTGCTCCAAAAAATCGTCCGCAAGATTTGGGGATTACGGCGGAATGTAGTAACTTTGCACCGCAGTAACGATTTATATGGGTATCATCAGCTTTGTCAAGGAATGGACGCTGCCGTTGGCTATGGGGACGGGAGCGGCGGCATACGGAGTGTTCGCCTTCACGCCACAGTTGGACGAGGCGGGACGGGCGATGGCCCCGTTCTTTGCTGCCATACTGCCGCTGTTTATGTTCCTGGTGCTGTTCGTCACGTTCTGCAAGGTGGATTTCCGTCAGCTGAGGCCGGTGGGATGGCACGTATGGGTGGGCGTGTTCCAGCTGCTGCTGATTGGGGTGCTGATGGCGCTGGCAGTGGGGTTCCGCATGAGCGGCGACAGTCTGATTCTGATGGAGTCGGTGCTGATGTGCGTCATCTCGCCCTGTGCCACTGCTGCGGCTGTGGTGACACAGAAGCTGGGCGGCTCGCTGGAGCAGATGACGACCTATACGTTTATCTCGAACTTCATCACGGCACTGGCCGTACCCGTTTGCTTCCCGATGATCGAGAAGTCGGCTGACATGACGTTCCTGTCGGCTTTCGCCAAGATTCTGTACGAGGTGGTGGTGGTACTGTTGGTGCCGATGCTCTTAGGTTACATCGTGAAGCACCACTTGCACCGCCTGCACCGCCATATTCTGAGCATCCGTGACCTGAGCTACTACCTGTGGGCCTGCTCGCTGATGATTGTAACGGGCACGACGGTGAGGAACATCGTCCACGCTGACACCACGTTGGCGCTGCTGACGGCGATTGCGCTGATAGGGCTGGTGATGTGTGTGGTGCAGTTTGCCGTGGGCCGCTACATAGGCCACTACTTCGGCCATACGCAGGAGGCCGGCCAGGCTTTGGGGCAGAAGAACACGGCGTTTGCCATTTGGCTTTCGAGCACTTACCTGAATCCGCTCAGCTCGGTTGGTCCCGGCTGCTATATTCTGTGGCAGAACATTATCAACTCCATCGAGATATGGCAGGAAGAGAAGGGAGAAGTGAGAAGGGAAAAGTGAAAAGGGTGATTATTCTTCCTCCTCGACATCGGCGGTGTGGAAGACGAGGTTATGCGTGATTTGGTAGTAGGCGGTAAAGTAGCCCAGGCAGCCGCCGGTGATGTTGGTAACGGGGTTGGTGCCCGTGTTGTCCATCATCTGCATGGAGTATAGGTAATCGTAGGCTGAACGGTCGATGGCGCGGATATCGATGCGTATGCGGTCGCCCTCGTTGAGCACGTCGTTGCTGGTACCCTTTTCCTGTTCACGCTCGGTAACGCAGGTAAACACCTGTTGCAGGTCGCCGTCGGCAGTACGCTGGTCGTCGCTGATGACAGCCCACCGGTAGCCAATGTTGTTGCGGAAGATGTGGAGGAAGTAATAGTTGGTGGCGTGCGGGATGTCCTGCAGGTGAAGTTCGCCCAAGAGGTAGCGCTCGGTGGCAATCTTCTTCCAGACGAAGCGGAAGCTGTTCATTTCAGGACACTGCTGCATGGTGGAGGTCGAGGTGAAGTGGTGGCCATCAACGTCGATGGTGAGGTTGTAGCGTGTTCCGGGCTTGCCGGGCAGTGCCGCTGAGTAGTAGCCGTCGCGCGAGTAATTGAGTCGGCGGCTGATGCTGTCGCCCGAGCTGATGACGACGGTGGCACCTTCCACGCCGTGGTTGTTGGAGTTATCGTCCATGTTCTGCGTCATGGTGATGCGCACGGTGGAGCGGTCCTGATTGACGTTGGCCTCGACGACGTAAAGCGGGGCCACCTGGCGATAGTCAATGTCGATGTCTTTCTCGCAGGAAACCAGGGCGAGGAAGAGTGCAATGGGGCCGATGAGACTTATTCGGTGCATGGTATTCAGAACTTTAGATTAAACGACACGGAAGGAATGATGCCAAAGAGGCTGTACTGTACGGCACGGGTGCGGGCACCGTTCTGAGAGTCCTCGAAATTGATGAGGAAGGGATTGTAGCGGTTGTAGATGTTGTAGATGCCAAACACCCACTGGTAGGTCATGCGGCCCTTCTGGTTGGTCCACACGGCACTGGCGTCGAGGTGGTGATAGTCGGGAGCACGGTACCCGTTGCGCTCGGCATAATAATAGATGTAGTTGCTCTCGATGGCATACTTGCCGCTGGGGGCGGTGAAAGCCTGCCCTGAGTTGTAGACCCAGGCGGCACTGAACTGCCAGCGGCGCGACAGCTGGTACATGGCAACAATATCGACGTCGTGGCGGCGGTCGTTGCTGGCGGTGTACCAGCGGCCTTCGTTGATGCCGTCAATCTGGGTCTCACTCCACGACAGCGTGTAGGCGAGCCATCCCGTCAGCCGTCCCGTATTCTTGCGCAGGCACAGCTCGGCACCGTAGCTGCGGCCCTGTCCGGCCAGCACCAATCGCTCAATCTCTATCTCTGAGCGGAAGCTCTTGCCGTCGCGGTAGTCCAGCACATTGTGTACCTTGCGGAAATAGCCTTCGAGCGACAGGTCGTAGTCCTGGCCGGGAGTCATGACAAAGACACCGGCGCTCAGCTGGTCGGCGGTCTGGGGCTTCACGATGTTGCTGCTCATGGTGTAGCGGTCGAAGGGGGTGGAGGTGCTCTGGTTGCGCAAGGCGTGTATGTTCTGCGACGAGCGGGTATAGCCGGCCTTCAGGCTGAGCCTCGGCGCAGCTTTCCATACCATGCTCAGTCGCGGCTCCAGGGTGAGGTGAGTCTTCACGATTTCCGAACGGCTGTAGTCGAACAGGCGGATGATGTTTCCACGCTCGTCGACATTGTAGTAGAGCGAGCCGCCCAGGGCCGAGAAGGCCGAGAGCCGCAGTCCCGCCGACAACGTCAGCTGGGGGTTCAGCTTGAACACATCGTTCAGCCACACGCTGTTCTGCCAGCCGCGACGCTGCTCCTTATCGTGGCGTAGCACAATCTGCCACTCGCCCGAGGTCACGTCGATCAGCATCGACTGCAGGCCGAAGTTCAGTTCGTGGCGCTTCATCCTGACGCTGGTCATGTGTCGCAAGCCACCCTGACGGATTTGACCTTTGAACGCGAGGTTCTTGCCCAGGAAGTCGAGTCCCGTATCCATCTGGTAGCCGGAGTATATCAGCGACGTCTGCGAATAAGCGTTGGCACTATACTGGTGCAGCCAGCTCAGGCTGGCGGCAATGTTGCTCCACCTCATGTCGATCATGTCCTCTAAGGCGGTGCGGTCGTGGCCTGTGAAGAAAGACAGAAACAACTGGTCACGCTGACCAAGCTGGTAGTCGACCTTGGCGTTGAGGTCGTAGAAGTAGAGGTCGTTGTTCTTGAAGTCGTCGAATCGCTTCAGGAAGAAGTCCATGTAGGAACGCCGAGCCGACACCATCAGGGCCGACTTCTCCTTCAGCAGCGGCCCTTCGAGGAATCCCTTGGCCGAGAGCAGTCCGATGCTGCCGCTGCCGTGCCACTCGTGGCGGTTGCCAGCACGGCTGGTCACGTCGAGCACGGCTGCCGAGGCGTCGCCGAACTGTGCAGGAATCATGCCTTTGTAGAGCGTGGCGGCTCCCAGCGCGTCGTCGTTGAAGGCGGAAAACAGGCCTGCCAGATGGCCCACGTTGTAGACAGGGGCATCGTCGTAGAGCACGGCGTTCTGTGCCGATGTACCGCCACGCACCTGGAAGCCGCTGGAGGCGTCGCTCTCCATCTTCACGCCGGGCAGCAGCTGCAACGAGCGCATGATGTCGTTCTCGCCCAACAGGGCGGGCGTATTCTTCAGTTCCTTCAGTTGTATCTGCTCAGCACCAATCTGGGCATTCGAGATGCGGCGCTCAGCCGTGTTTGAACTGATCACGACTTCCTCCAACCGCTGCTCCCGAGTCACAGTCGTGTCGGAAGCAGCGGTTGCCAGTAGTGTTGTCAGTAACAAACAGGAGAACATCACGCCTTTACAGTTTGGCCAGTTCTATCACTTTGTCAACGGCGGCTGAGAGCCCGTCGAGGTTCTTGCCACCAGCCTGGGCATAGTGAGGCTGACCGCCGCCACCGCCCTGAATGAGCTTGGCAGCCTCGCGCACCATCTGTCCGGCGTTCAGCTGGTGGTCGGCCACCATATCGTCGGAGAGCATCACGCTGAGCAGCGGCTTGTCCTGATGGCGCGAGCCGAGGGCACAGACCAGCCGCTCGGGTATCTGCTGGCGAATCTTGAAGACCAGGTCCTTGGCGGCAGCAGGTTCCAAAGGCAGCACGGCCTTGACCACTTTCACGCCGTTCACCTCGCGGGCCTTTTCCACCAACTGGTTGGCGAAGCGCTCCACGGCCTGAGCCTGGAACTGCTCTATCTCCTTCTTCATGGAGTCGTGCTCGTCGATGTATTTCTGGATGACACCACGCAGGTCCTTGGCATTGTTGAAGAACGACTTCACAGCCTTCAGCGTGTCCTCCAGCTGGTAGACCAGCTCCTCGCACTCACAGCCCGTCTTGGCCTCGATGCGGCGGATGCCGGCGGCTACGCTACTCTCGCTGATTATCTTGAAGAAGCCGATGCGGCCCGTGCTGGAGGCGTGGATACCGCCGCAGAACTCGCACGAGGGGCCGAAGCGCACCACGCGCACCTTGTCGCCGTACTTCTCGCCGAACAGGGCAATGGCACCCAGTTTCTTGGCCTCGTCGAAGGGCACGTCGCGGTGCTCGTCGATATGTATGTCCTGACGTATCAGGTCGTTCACCATGCGCTCCACCTGGCGCAACTGCTCGTCGCTGACCTTCTCGAAGTGAGAGAAGTCGAAGCGCAGGGTATCGGGGCTGACAAACGAGCCCTTCTGCTCCACGTGGTCGCCGAGTACCTGCTTCAGCGCGTAGTCCAGCAGGTGGGTAGCCGTGTGGTTGGCAGCCGAGGCATCGCGCTTGTCGGTATCGACGCAGGCCATGAACTCGGCCGAGGGGTCTTTCGGCAGCTGCTTCACAATGTGTACCGTCTGGTTGTTCTCGCGCTTGGCATCGATTATCTCGATGGTCTCGTTCTCGTTCACCAGCACGCCGCTGTCGCCTACCTGTCCGCCCATCTCGCCGTAGAACGGGGTGTAGTCGAGCACCAGCTCGTAGAACTCGTTCTTCTTCTGGGTCACCTTGCGGTAGCGCAGGATGTGGCAGGTGTATTCGGTGTAGTCGTAGCCTACGAACTGCTGAGACCTTCCTAAATCCTCCCTGTTTAGGGAGGACTTTTCTTCTCCCCCTAAACAGGGGGAGCCAGAGGGGGTCTGCCAGTCCGAGTTCTCCACGGCGGCAGCATTGCGGGCGCGCTCCTTCTGCTTCTGCATCTCCACGTTGAACTGTTCCTCATTGACCGTATAACCGTTCTCGCGGCAAATCAGCTCCGTCAGGTCGAGGGGGAAGCCGTAGGTGTCGAACAGGCGGAAGGCCTGAACGCCGTCCAGCTCGGTCTTACCCTCAGCCTTCAGCTGCTCCATCGCTTTGTCGAGCAGCGTGATACCCTTGTCGAGGGTACGCAGGAAGGCATCTTCCTCCTCCTTCATCACCTTGGCGATGAGCGTCTGCTGGGCCTTCAGTTCGGGGAAGGCATCGCCCATCTCCTCAACGAGCGTGGGCAGCAGCTTATACAGGAAGGCCTCTTTCTGTCCGAGGAACGTGTAGGCATAACGCACGGCACGGCGCAGGATGCGGCGGATGACGTAGCCTGCCTTCGCGTTCGAAGGCAACTGACCGTCGGCTATCGAGAACGAGACGGCACGCAGATGGTCGGCGCAGACGCGCATGGCGACATCGGTTTCCTCCTTCAAGCCATATTTCAGCCCTGTTATCTCTTCTTCTTTCTTGATGATGGGCTGGAACACGTCGGTATCGTAGTTCGAGTGCTTGCCCTGCAGCATGCGGACCAGGCGCTCGAAGCCCATGCCGGTATCGATGACGTTCATCGACAGCTTCTCCAACGAGCCGTCGGCCTTGCGGTTGTACTGCATAAAGACGAGGTTCCATATCTCGATGACCTGCGGGTCGTCCTTGTTCACGAGGTCACGGCCACTGATGCCGCTCTCTTTGCGCTGCTCTGGTGTACGGCTGTCGACGTGGATTTCCGAGCAGGGGCCGCAGGGACCCGTGTCGCCCATCTCCCAGAAGTTGTCGTGCTTGTTGCCGTTGATGATGTGGTCGGCGGGCACGTGCTTCAGCCAGTAGCCGGCAGCCTCGTCGTCGCGCTCCAGTCCTTCGGAGGCGTCACCCTCGAATACGGTGACGTACAGGTCTTCTGGATTCAGCTTCAGCACGTCGACCAAGTACTCCCATGCCATGTCGATGGCACCCTCCTTGAAGTAGTCGCCGAACGACCAGTTGCCGAGCATCTCGAACATGGTGTGGTGATACGTGTCGTGGCCCACCTCCTCCAGGTCGTTGTGCTTACCGCTGACGCGCAGGCACTTCTGCGTGTCGGCACGGCGGCGCGGCTCAGGGTCTCGCGTACCTAAAATAATATCCTTCCACTGGTTCATACCTGCATTCGTGAACATCAGCGTGGGGTCATCCTTAATGACCATCGGGGCTGACGGCACGATAGCGTGCTGTTTCGACTCGAAAAACTGCTTGAACGAGTCGCGAATCTCTTTTGCTGTCATCATGTTTAATAGTACTTTTTACGAATTTGCGCGCAAAGGTACAAAATAATTATCAATTATCAATTGTCAATTGTCAATTATTTCGTATCTTTGCACCAAAATTAGCAAGAATATGGCACTGAACGAATACAAATCGCAGAAATTATACTACACCATCAAGGAGGTTGCCGAGATGTTTGGTCTGAACGAGAGTACGTTACGCTATTGGGAAACCGAATTCCCGTTTCTCAGGCCCAAGACCTCAGGGCCGGCCAAAGTGCGGCAGTACCAGGAGAAGGACATTGAGCAGATCAAGCTCATCCACAACCTGGTGAAGGTGCGCGGCTTCAAGCTGGCCGCCGCCAAGAAAATCATCAACAACAACCGCGACGGCGCCGACAAGACGGCCGACGTGCTGGGCCGCCTCATCGCCGTGCGCGACGAGCTGATGGCCCTGAAGCGGCAAATGGACTTCCTGCAATGAGACGGCTGGCAACTCTTTTCCTGATTATCGGCCATCTGTCGTTCTGCTTTTGTGCTATGGCTCAGAAGCGCGGCAAGTTCGAGTTCCGTCGCAACCTGCCCGTCTACGCCGACTCGCTTCTGAAGGACCTCACCTACCCGATGGCGTGGGGCAACAGTCCCATCAAGGACTTCGACAAGTGGCGCCAGGCTGCCCGCCAGAAAGTGCTCGACTGCATGCTTACGCCACCGCCGCCCGCAGCCGACGGCTACGACGTGAAGGTGCTGAGCGAGGAGCAGCGTGACGGCTACCGCGCCCGCAAAGTCGAAATCCGTCTATCGCGTTACTACACGGTGCCTGCCTACGTGCTCATCCCCGACGGCAAAGGCCCCTTCCCCGCCGTCAACGCCCTGCACGACCACGGTGCCCACCTGTTCATCGGCAAGGAAAAGATGATACGCCCGCTGGCCTGCGAGGACTCCACCGTAGTGCGTGATGCCGACGAGTGGGCGGCACAGCTCTACGACGGCCAGTTTGTGGGCGACTACCTGGCCCGTCACGGCTTCGTGGTATTCTCGGCCGATGCTCCCTTATGGGGTGAACGTGGCCAGCAGGAAGGGCCTCGCCGCGACCGCTACGACATGATTGCCGGCAACATGATGATGTACGGCATCGACCTGTCGGCCTACATGACTTACGACGACATCAGCGGCACGGAGTTCCTGGCACAGATGCCTGAGGTCGATGCCCGTCGCATCGGCTGCATGGGCTGCTCGATGGGGGCCTACCGCGCATGGATGCTCTCGGCACTCAGCGACCGCATCAAGGCCGGTGCCTCCGTCTGCTGGATGATAACTACCGACGAACAAATGTCGTTCAAGTACAGCCGCACCGAGAACGGCGGCTTCGCCAACTGTTTCCCCGGTCTTCGCCGCTGGCTCGACTATCCCCACGTGGCTTCCATCGCCTGTCCGAAGCCCATGCTCTTCATCAACGGTTCGCAGGACAAGCTTTTCCCCGTTCCCGGCGTAGAGAAAGCCTTCCGCATCATGCACGACACCTGGCGCTCACAGGGAGCCGACGACCGCTTGGAGACCGAAATCTGGGACATTCCCCACAGTTGTGGCCTGAAAGCGCAAGAGCGCGTCCTCCAGTTCTTCCAAAAGCATCTGTAGGTAACTTCATTTGATTTGAGATTTGACAATGTAACAATGTAACAATGTTGCACTAACAGCAGACTACAACCGAAATAAGGGGTGTCCAAAACGGGCACCCCTTATTACTATGAGATTTTACGATACATTAATAGCCGGGATTCTGCCAGAAGCCGTCGGAGGCGGTGGCGTACTGGAGGACACCGTTGGCATCCTGCTGTGCAGGTGCGCTCACCTCGTTGGTGACGGCAATCATCTGAGCCTCGGGGATGGGGCGGTAGTAGTGCTTGACGTCGATGTTGCCGGCAGCCTGTCCGTTGTACTTCTTCACGCGCTCTAACAGGGTGTGTGTGCGCTTCAGGTCGAACCATCGCTGCTGCTCGCCGCAGAGCTCGAGGGCACGCTCGTCGAGGATGGTGTTGATGTCGACGGTGCCGCTGATGGTGTTGTCCTGTCCCTTGATGGCACGTGCCTGGCGCAGCTGGTTGATGGTGGCGAGGGCGTCGCCGCCGTTCTTGAGCTGGCACTCAGCCTTGATAAGATACATCTCGGCCAGACGGAACACGATGGCGTCGCGGTAGGAGATGTCGTGCGTGGGATAGGTGGCGTTGTACTGGTCGTCGAGGAACTTCTTCAGACCGGGATATGACTTCCAGCCGCCGATGTTGACGTTGTTGTAACGTTCGTCGCCATAGACGTCGGACACTTTCTTGGCGGTCTGCGTGGGAACGGCAGTCAGGGCGTTGGAGTCGAAGACGGGGATATCGCCGCCCGACAGGAACTGTATGCGATAGCGGCCCTTTGCCCAAGCCTGCTTGGCCTTACCCTCGGGTGAGTCGCCGTCTAACGGGCAATAGTAGATAGCGGTGTCGCCCTGGTTGAAGTAGTTACCGTCGGCAGCGTATGCCACCTCGGGGTCAGTCATGAACTGGCCCATCTTCGGGTAGTGGTTGGGGCGGTTGCCCTGCAGTCCGTCGGGTATGTTGTAGTGGGTCATCATGGTGGCGTCGCAGCGCTGGTCGGTGGCCCGTACAGCCTCGAAGCTCTTCCAGAGCCAGGGTGTGGTGGTGTAGCGGGTGAATCCGCGTCCGTAGGGCGAGTAGTACTTGGCCACGTCGACCTGCTGTCCGGTGAGCTTGCTCTTGATGCTGGCCGTCGAGGTGCCGAGCACGCGGACAAACAGGCGGTCGTCGCCTGTGCCGTTGCCGCCTACGTCGCCCGAGTTACCGTTGTTCCACATGGGTACGAACATGAGCAGCATGGCCGAGCCGCCGCGGCTGTAGCCGGTACGGGTGATGAGCGAGTTGAACGGCAGGTGATTACCGTTGGCATCGGTCTTGTAGCGGTAGGGGATACAGTTCTCGGTGGTCAGGTTGTTGTTGTAGGCAACGCCCCAGATGGCCTCGTTGTTGTCCTGCACGGCCTCGTTGTTCATGTTCCAGGTGTCGCTGTAGCGGCTGTAGAACGATGCTCCGCTGTTGGCGATGACGTCCTCGGCGGCAGCCTGCGCTATCTGGTAGAGGTTCGAGTATCCCTCGACGGCGCTGTTGCCCAGCCAGGAGGCGGCATAGAGTGCGGCACGTGCCTTCAGGGCCTCGGCAGCATAGTAGGTGGCACGTCCCTGCTCGCCGCCGTCCTTCTTCTTAGCCATGAAGTTGGCAGCCTTGAAGTGAACCATTGACTCGTCGATGTCCTTCAGGATGTTCTTGTAGACCTCAGCCTCGGGCATACGGGTGGGCGTGGTGGTCTGAGCGCTGACGGGGGCGTCGTTGTAGGGGATGGGTCCCCAGGTGGCCACCATCTGGAGGTAGTAGAGTGCGCGCAGGAACTTCACCTCGCCGAGGTACTGTTCCTTCTTGGTGTCGGTGATGTTGGTGTTCAGCGGAATATACTTCAGCGCGTTGTTACAGACGTCGATGGCACAGTAGAACATTTCCCAGTAGTGGTCGAGCACGGCGTCGTCGGCGGTGTTGCCGTCGAGCGAGCGTGCCGTCAGGTTATAGGACGTTAGCGACTTCTGCTTGTTGTCGAATCCGGCAAGGAACAGGTCGCTGCCACACTCGGTGAGTCCGAGTCCGGCCTCCTTGCCCCACCATCCGCGTGTGTAGGCGTAGCATGATTTCACCAAGCCCTCGATGCCGCTGACGGTGCCATAGGTCAGGTCAGCCGTCATACCCGTCTTGTTGTCTTCGTCCAGGAAGTCGGAGCACGACGTGAATCCTGTTGTCAGACTGGCGGCAGCTATGATAAATGCAAATATCTTTTTCATATATTCTAATGTTTCTTATATTCTTAATTCTTAACTTAGAAAGACACGTTCACACCGACGACCACCTGCTTGGCCAGAGGCCAGTTGATGCTGCCGCCACGCTCGGGATCATAGTCGTCGACGCTGGCGAAGGTGAAGTAGTTCTTCATTGAGCAGTAAATCTTGGCACTCTCCATGTGGATAGGCTTGAGCCACTTCTTCTCGAGGTTGTAGCTCAGGGTGATGTCCTTGATCTTGAAGAAGTTGATTTTCTCGTAGAGCAGCGTTGAGGCATACTGGGTGTAGAGCTTCGACAGCTCGTTGTCGTTGGTACCCGGCGAGGGGAACTTGGCACCCGTATTGTTGGGGGTCCAGTAGTCCACTTCTGCCCAGTTGGCATCACCGTCGTTCAGTCCGAGGGCATTGTTCTTGTCAAAGGCGAAGTATCCGCCCAGACGTGCCATACACTGCAGGGAGAGGGCAAAGTTCTTGTAGCGGAAGGTATTGGTCAGACCAAGGATGTGGCTGGGCGTGCGCTTGTACACTATCTTGTCGTCCTCGTTAATCTTGCCGTCGCAGTTCTGGTCGACAATCTTCAGCGTACCCGGTGTGCCGTACTTGGTGAGCGGAGCGGTGAACTCGATGCCCTTGGCCTGGTAGCCGGCCACGTACTGCTCGTACTCGCCCACATTCCAGATGCCATTGGTCTCGTAGTCGTAATAGGCCGAGAGAGCCTCGCCGACGATGAGTGCGGTGGTGCCGTCGATGTTACGCTCGAGGTTGTCGGCCAGCTTCACGATTTCGTCCTTCTGAGTGGTGTAGCTGGCGTTGATGTCCCACGTAAAGTCCTTGGTCTTGACAGCGAGGGCATTGACGCCGATTTCCAGGCCCTGACCCTTCGACTCACCGATGTTCGACAGCACGCTGGTGAACACCGACGATGCGGGTGCGCTCTTGTAGTAGAGCAGGTCCTTGGTCTTGGTGTAGTAGTAGTCGATGGTTCCGTTGACGCGACCGCCGATGATACCGAAGTCGATACCGATATTGATGCTCGAAGTGGTCTCCCACGACAGGTCCTCGTTACTCATCGACATGGGGATGAACGAGTCGCTGGAGTTTGGTGTGGTGGCACTGACGGTGGCCAGCGTCTGATAGGGGTTGACAGCGGCGTTACCCGAGATACCCCAGGCCACGCGCAGCTTCAGGTTGTCCAACCACGACTTGGTGCTCTCCATGAAGCTCTCCTCCGTGATGCGCCAACCGGCACTCACCGAGGGGAAGTAGCCCCACTTCTTGCCTTTGGCCAGTACTGACGAGCCGTCGGCACGCAGCGAAGCCGAGAAGAGGTAGCGGTCCATGTAGGTGTAGTTCACGCGGCCGAAGAACGACAGCATGGCCTGCTTGGTGTAGTTCGAAGAAGGCGTCTGGTCAGCCGAAATCTTCGTCACGTCGTAGAACTCCTGGTTGTAGTAGTGCTCCTTGCCGGCGGTACCGTTGTAGCCCAGTCCCTCGCGGACGTCCTGGCGCAGTTCGTGGCCGAGCAGGAATCCCAGGTCGTGCTTCTCGTCGAGCGTGACGTTATAGTTGGCGGTGTTCTGCCAGGTGAGGATGGTAAAGGCGTCCCACGAGTTCGACATATAGGTGGTCGAGGGAGCCTGGTAGCGTCCTGCCGACTGGTAGTCGTTGTACTGGCCTACGCGACGGTTGCGGCGGTCGACGGCCAGCTGTGTCTTCAGGGCGAGGCCCTTGATTGGGGTAATCTGCAGATAGGTGCTGCCCATGAAGCGGGTGCTCTCAATGTGCATCATGTAGTTGTCGCCCTCGTCCATCAGGGGGTTCACATGCGAAGAGTACCACACGTTGGGTGTCTCGTTGATGCTGCCGTCCTCCTTGTAAGCCTGTGTGAGGCTGGTCATCTTGCGCGCGGCGTTGAACACCGAGGCGTTGCGGGCATTATGGCTGCGATAGGTGAAAGCCAGCGAGCCGCCCACCTTGAAGTACTGGTTGATGATGTGGTCGAGGTTCAGGCGGCCGTTGTAGCGGTCCATCTCGTCGTGCTTCAGCAGTCCCTTGTCATACATAGCAGCCAGCGACAGGCTGAAGTTGGTCTTGTCGTTGCCGCCACTGACGCTGGCCTCGTAGTTCTGCGAGGTCGAGTTCTGCAGAATGGTGTCGTACCAGTCGGTGAAGTCGCCGTTATTGATGAGATCTACCACCTTGTACTTGTCGTTGCCGGCAATGGTGGTGGCACCAAACACGTCGTCAAGCGATACGTTCGACGTGCCCCAGTTGCCCGATGCCAGGTCGGCCTGGTAGTTGGCACGGTCAATCCAGCGCCTCACCTCAGTCTGGCCGTACATGCTCTTGACGGCCGAGGTGGGCGACTTCATGGCCAGATAGGCCGAGAAGTTGATGCGCGTCTTGCCCGCCTGGCCACGCTTGGTGGTGATGATGATGACACCGTTGGCGCCCTTCGTACCGTAGATGGCGGTCGAGGAGGCATCCTTCAGAATGTCCATCGACTCGATGTCGGAGGCGGGAATATCCAGACTTCCGGTGTACTCCACACCGTCGACGATAATCAGCGGCGAGTTGGAAGCCGTGATGGAGCGGTTACCGCGCAGGGTGATGCTCACAGCCGATCCGGCCTGACCGTCGCCCGAGATGAGGTCTACGCCCGGCACCTTGGCCTGCATGGCCTGCAGGGCATCGGGGGCGGCCACCTGGGCAATGTCGTCGGTCTTCACGCTGGCTACGGCACCCGTCAGGTCCTTCTTCTTCATGGTGCCGTAACCCACGACCACCACTTCGTCCAGACCCATAGCGTCTTCCTGGAGTACAATGTCCAGACTGTTCTTGCCGGCTACCGAGACTTTCTGTTCCTTGTAGCCCACATAAGAGAATTTCAGGACACCGCTGTTGGGCACTTTCTGAATGGTGAAGTTACCGTCGAGGTCGGTCACGCCGCCAATGGACGTTCCGTCGACAACCACACTTACGCCAATCATAGGTTCGCCCGTTGCGTCCTTCACTGTGCCGGTGACTGTCTTCTGGGCATAAGCCATGAAGCACATCACAGACAGAAGCAAAGCCATAGAGGCTCTCTTGAGTTGTTGTTTCATAAGAGTTTGTTTTAGTTATACAATATTTAATAAAATGAGTTAGTTTCTGGCTGCAAAAGTAGTTATTTTTCGTCTCCCCTGCAAATTTTGAGGGAATTATTTGGCATACAAGGTAAAAAATGGGTGAAAAAAACTATATAATTTGTTTCATTTCCCATAATAATTTGTACCTTTGCACGCAAAAACAAATGTAATAATCAAGATAACCCTATATGATACATAACAGAATCCGCTACGTATTATTGTCAGTATTGTTGGCTATAGGGGCTGCGCTGTCAGCACAAGAGTCTGTCAAAATCCTGTCAGGCGTTGTTGTCGATTCCAAGGGCGAACCCGTCATCGGTGCTGTAATTCGCGACCGCGGCAACAAAGCCAATGCCGTTACCAACGCCGAGGGACAGTTCACCATCAAGGCTGAGCACGAGCGCATCGTGCTCGACATCAGCTATGTCGGCATGAAGCCTGCCACATGGCAAGGCAAGTGGGATGACTACGTGCTGGTATCGATGGAAGACGATACACAGACGCTGCAGGATGTGGTCGTCACGGGCTACCAGCAGTTGGACCGCCGCAACCTGACATCGTCGGTCACCTCGAAAAACATGGAAGACCTACAGATTGCTGGTGTGGCTGACTTGTCGAAGATGCTGGAGGGAAAGATTCCCGACCTGATATCAATGTCAGCCTCGGGCGAAATCAATGCCACCAGCAAGATACGCATCCGCGGTACCTCAACCCTCATCGGCAACCGTGAGCCGCTATGGGTAGTCGACGGAATCATCCTGACAGACCCCGTGGACCTGTCGACGGACGTGCTGAACGACCCTGACTACGTGAACCGCATCGGCAACGCCATTGCCGGCATCAACCCGCAGGACATCAAGCGCATCGACGTGCTCAAGGACGCCGCCGCGACCGCACTTTATGGCACCCGGGCCGCAAACGGCGTCATTGTCGTCACCACCAAGAGCGGCCGCGAGGGAAAGCCCATCATATCGTACACTGGCCAGTTCACCTTCCGCAAACGGCCTTACTACACCGACTCGAAAATAAACCTGATGAACTCGGCCGAGCGTATACAGTTCTCACAGTATCTCGTCGACCAGCACTACCGCTATCCGTCGGGCATGCCGAAGGTGGGCTACGAGGAGGCGTTGGCTAACCTTTATGCCGGCACCTACACGCAGCAGCAATTCGAGGATGAGGTAGCACGTATGCAGACGATGAACACCGACTGGTTCGACATTCTGTGTCATAACTCGTTCTCGCACGACCACTCCGTCAGCATCACAGGTGGTTCGGAGCGCGTGCGCTACTACACATCCATTGGCTATACCGACCAGGACGACGTCATCAAGTCAACGACCAACCGACGTTACACGGCGATGTCGAAGATTGACATGGACCTTTCGGAGAAGTTCAAGCTGCAAGTCAACATCAACGGCTACCTCAACAAACGACAGTATGCACAGGACAGCAACAACCCCATCGACTACGCATACAACACCAGCCGCGCTATTGCAGCCTACAATGCCGACGGGTCGTACTACAAATACCTGAAGAGCGGCAACATGGGCTATTACTACTATAACATACTGAACGAGCTGGACAACTCATCGGTGACGCAGCAGACGGATGCTGTGACGGCCACCATGAACCTACGCTACCAGGCAACCGAGAACCTGTTCTTCAACGGTGTCTTCTCGGCAAACGTACAGCATGCCGACATCGAGAACTGGTGGGGCGAGGACACGTTCTACGCCTCGAGCCTGCGCCGAGGCGAAATGGACGCAGAGCGCGACAGCCAGTCGGAGATGCCCTACGGCGGAGAGCTGGGCAAGCAGCAGTCGAAGACGGTAGGCTGGACTGCCCGTCTGCAGGCCAACTACAACAAATACTTCGGCGACTACAAGCACAACATCAACGTGGCAGCTGGTCTGGAGGCCAGTTCGACCAGCTATAAGGGCGATGACTACACTCAACGAGGCTATTATAAGGACCGTGGCCGCACATTCGCATCGGAGATTCCTGCCAGCTTCACTTCGTACTGGAGCTGGGTGCGCTCCAACGTTCCCACCATCACCGACACGAAGTCGAATATGCTGTCAGCCTACGCTACCCTTTCGTACAGTTTCAAGACGCTGTTCACGGTGAACGCCAACGGACGCTACGACGGCTCGAACAAGTTCGGCAGCCGCTCGAACGAGAAATTGCTGCCCATCTGGTCGGTCTCAGGCAATGCCAATCTCATCGACATCCTGAACCTTGACTACAAATGGCTGAACACGCTGACCATGAAGGCCAGCTACGGCGAGCAGGGTAACATGCTCGACAACCAGACGCCTGAGCTGGTCATCCGCAAGGGTAACATGAACGCCTTCTACAACGAGATGACCTCGACAGCCGCCTACTTTGCCAATCCTGACCTGAAGTGGGAGAAGACACACTCCACGAACGTCGGACTGGAAATGTCGTTCCTCAACAACCGTCTGCAGTTGGAGGCGGAGTATTTCCACAAGAAGACCACCGACGCCTTCCTGTCAAAGAAGATTGCCGACATCAACGGCTTCGAGTCGTATGTCGTCAATAGCGGAACAATTACCAACAGCGGTTTCAACTTCACCGTCACCGCAACGCCTGTGAAGCTGAAGAACTTCTACTGGATATTCTCGGGCAACCTGTCGAAGATATATAACAAGATAGAGACGGCTCCAGGGGCCGAGACATACGAGCTGAGCGACTTCCTCGCAGGTTCGGCTGTGGTCGAGGGTCAGCCCATCGGCACCTTCTACAGTTACCGCTTCGTGGGACTCAGCCCTGTGGACGGCGGGCCTGTGTTCGAAGACTGGGAAGACCGTTACACCGAGATTTCCAATTCCGACAACTACTCGACCTACACCCGTGTGCTGACTCCGAGCGGCAAGCGCGAACCTGACATCACGGGCAGCATCAACAACACTTTCACCTACAAGCAGTGGCGACTGGGCATCACCTTATTATATAATATGGGAGCCAAAACCCGCCTGTTCCGACTCTTCGACGGTGTGAACGGCAATGGCTACTCGTCTGAGCAGAACGTCAGCCGCGACCTGATGGACCGCTGGATGAAGCCTGGCGACGAACGGCACACGAACATCCCGGCCATCATCGGCTCAGGCAATCCCGCCTACTACTATTACAACCAGCACTGGGCACAGGGCGGTGACTCGCAGATAACGTGGAAGGGAGCCCACATCGCCGACAATGCCTGGCAGATGTACGACTATTCTGACGTCCGCGTGGTCAGTGCCGACTATCTGAAGCTCTCTACACTCACACTGACTTACGAGTTTAACCGTAAGCAGCTGGAAAAGTTAGGATTGGAACGACTGGCCGTCACTGCCAGTGGCTATAACCTGAAAACATGGTGCAACAGTGCCCTGCGGGGACAGACACCCACACAGGGCGGCTTCTCGCAGGTCCAACTCTCCGACACACCGAGCTACACCCTCGGCGTAACCATTGACTTTTGACTGTTGAAACAATGAACGAAATGACCAGAATAATAAAACTCATCCCCATCTGTCTCCTGTGCTGCGGCAGTGCCGCAGTCCTCACCGCCTGCTCCGACTTTCTCGAAGAGTACTCCCAGGACACCGACTACGTTCGCTCTTGGAAAGACCTCGACGAATTGCTCATCGGCGACTGTTATTGGCCGGTCAATGCCACCGAGCAGTTCAACACTCAGTCGAACCTCGGCATGTTCATCCATCTGCTGGCCGACGAACTGGAAGAGCAGAACACCAACTACCCGGAAGGCTTCGCCATGTACGACGACCACCAGCGACTATTCGGCTATCTGACGTGGCAGCAACGCTCAGGACAGAACGAGACCTATTCGGGCTTTTATCCGGAAAATGCGTTCTGGACACAACTCTACAAGAAAATCAACATCGCCAACAACATCTTGAGCAGCCTCGAAAAGGTGCCTCGCAGCACCGACGACGAGATAGAGGGAACAGCAAAGGTGGAAGGTGAAGCCCGCTTCCTGCGTGCCTACTATTATCTTACGTTGGTGAGCCTTTACGGTCAGCCGTACGACCCGGCAACTGCGACTTCGAAGTCAGGGGTTCCCCTGAAAACCTCGCCAGAGGTAGAGGACGTGAAGTGGCAGCGGAACACCGTAGACGAGACTTTCCGGCTGATTGAAAGCGATCTCCTCGCCGCCGACCAGGCCTTCAACAACGTGACAAAGGAGAAGAGAAGCATTTACCGTGCCGACCAGACGGCCGTCCGCCTGCTGCTGAGCCGCGTCTACCTTTATATGCAGCAGTGGCAGAAAGCAGCCGAATACGCACAGCTGGTCATCGACCGCCATCCCCAACTGCAAGACCTGCGCACCACTCGCACGCCGATGATGCTGAAGGGGAATGTGGAAAACATCTTCTCGATGGGCGGCGACGACCTGCCCGCCATGATAGGCTATCAGGCACAGGGGCTGCGGGTCAGCAAGTCACAATACAACACTTACGCCAGTACCGACCTGCGTCGCCAGCAGTGGCTATGGAAAAACGGTGTGTTCCAAGGGCTGACCCTCAGACAGGATGCCTCCGACCACTTCACTGCCCCACTCGACACGACGTCGGCTAAATACTACTATTACGGATATACCGGTTTCTTGATACACGACACGTCGCCCATCTCGTCACTCTTCTGGATGCGTTCTGCCGAGGCTTACCTGAACTTGGCCGAGGCACAGGCCTGCATGGGCAACGACGAAGCTGCACGCACGGCGGTGAACACCCTGCGGCGTAACCGCTTCGGTAACAATACCACTCTGTGGCAACTGACCTCCACAGGCAACCAGCTCGTCAACGACATCAGGCAGGAGCGTCGCCGCGAACTGATACTGCAAGGCCACCGCTGGTTCGACCTGCGCCGTTACCGCGTCAGCACGGTACTCCCAGAGAAAATCAGTATCGCCCACAATTACACTTATTACGAGGAACGCGGCAGCAGCAAGCCATTAGAGACCCGCCGGTTCCTGCTCACTGAGGATGACCCGTCGTGGACGCAACCCATTCCGCAGGAGGTGCTCGACTTCAATACTGGTATGGAAGGCAATGGCAACCCCTGGCGCGAATACACCATCACACCAACTGAAGATTAACACTATGCACATCAACACGAAACACCTCCTCCCCGCCTGTCTGCTATGCTGCGGCGTCGCAGCAGCCCTCACCGCCTGCAGCTCCGAGGACTCACTGACTCCCGACTTCAAGAACCCGTCGGCCAACTTCATGCCTGCTGCCGATGACCAGAGCGCGGAAGCACAGCTGCGCAGGCAGTTCTTCACAGAGACAGGCTCATACCTGCTGTTCAACGACACCATACAGCGCCAGCTACTGGGTACCGACATCAACGGACAGCAACGCTACTTCATCGAAACCATCGACCTGACTTACAGTGTAGGGCAGTCGGGTACCATGACTTCCAGTTACAGTTTCACACTGTTGCAGACACAGGAGCAGAAACAACAGGCGACCGACTTCATGCGCCAGTATGTGCTGCCCCACCTGACTGGCAGACTACGTCCCTACAGCTGGTTTCTCTGCAATGTCATCACCAGCTATGCCAACAACAATTCTGCGCCGTCGAAGCCTTACTCCGTCAGCAACCAGCGTTGCATAGCTGTGGCAGGCAACTTCCTGATACAGCGTGAACGTACGGATACACAGAAGGAGCAGTACGCCCAGCGCATCCTGAATGGCGTGGTGGGCCAATTAGCCACCAACAACAGCAGTGCATTCGGCGATTTCTACAAGTACAGCGCCAGTTACTACAGCGTGGACTACTCGCGGCTGGGCTTTGACAGCCGCCCCTCACAGACCGACCTCTACCGCCTGGGATTCCTCAGTTCGACGGCTATCTCCACGTTCCCCTCCATGACCACCGACCTGAGTGTGTATGCCCTGCTGGTCATTCAATATACTGACGAGCAGCTGGCCACCCAATACGGCAGCTACCCCATCATTCTGGAGAAAGCCGCCGTCGTCCGTCGCGTCCTGAAAGAATTAGGCTACGTCTTTTAATAATTGATAATCGAAATGGTCAGAATAGCAAAACTCCTACTCGTCTGTCTACTGTGTTGCGGTGTTGCCGCAACCCTCACCGCCTGCTCCTCCGACGACGACACCCCCGCCAAGATACCTGCCGAGCAGAAAGGCATCTTCACCGACCCGCGTGACGGTCTGCAGTATGGCTACGTCACCTACGCCGGACTGGACTGGATGACCGAGAATTACCGCTACGACATCAACGACGACGTAAACAGTTCCGTTTACTTAGATGCCGATGAAAGCGGAATCACATCCGAAGCCAACTACAGCAGTGCCCGCAACCTGCAGCGCTACGGACGGCTCTACACCCTGGCTGGTGCCAAGGCGGCTTGTCCTGACGGCTGGCGACTGCCTTCCGATGAGGACTGGCAGCGGTTAGAAACGGCACTGGGCATGTCGGCAGGCGATGCCGCCACCGATGGATGGCGCGGCAACATTGCCAGTTCGATGCTCTCAGTGTACGACGACCACAGCGACCTGAACCTGCTGCTGGGCGGCTACTTTTTCCTGCACGTCGGTTACTTTGGCAGCTGGCGCTACATGGGCACCTACGGCTACTATTGGACGTCAACGCCCGACTCTTCCAAGGAAGGCGAATATTATTATGTCCGCAAGCTGAGCTACGCCCACAGCGAGGTTTGCCGCATGAGCATGGAGCCTACCAGCTATAAACTCAGTGTACGCTACGTCCGCGATGCTCAGTAAATTCTTGCATATCCTCTGCACCTGCCTGCTGTGCTGCAGCGTCGCCACTGCCCAAGTGCCCGCCGACAGCATCGACCGTGCCGCCCAGGACGAGGACTTCGTCCGTGCCAGTCTGCTTGTCATCGGACCAGGCGACAACGTGGTGACGTGCTTCGGCCATGCTGCCATCCGGATGCAGTGCCCCACCCACCAGCTGGACTATTGCTTCACCTTCGAGATGAAGCTGGCAGAGGGCGAGCATACGAAGTTCCTGACGGGACAGGCCAAGGCGGGTTTCATGGCAGCACCGACAGGGGTGTTCATGGAGCAGTACAAGCGACAGGGACGCAGCATTGACGAGTACGACTTGAACCTGACACCCAAGCAGGAGCAGACGCTGTGGCGCAATCTCGACCGTGAGATTGCACAGGAAGCCCGCTGGAGCTACGACTTTATCACCGTCAACTGCGGGTCGATGTGCGTATGGATTATCCAGCAGTCGCTATTAGACGAACACATTGAGTATCAGCAGCTGCCGACGGTGCTGCAAGGCACTTACAGCGACGTGATGGACTACGTCGGCGAGGATGCACCGTGGCTGAACCTCTACTTCCATGTGCGCTACTTCTCGCGACGGAACGACACGGGCGCGCTTGCCGACAAGATGGCACCTACGCTGCTGGCCGAAGCCTGGCAACACGCCCTGCTGACCTCCCCGACAGGCGGGAGCCGTCCCGTCATCACTGCCTCGCGGCAGTTGGCTCCCCAGACGCTGAGAACGGGTCCCGTTTGGCTCACTCCCACCAGAGCACTGGTAATTGCAATCATTATCATTATAGTATTCATTTTTATCAACACAAAGTTTATGAAAAGATTATTTACTTCAAACAAGCGCCTCGTGCTCACCGCAGCCCTGACGCTGTCAACCGCCTTCACGGCTATGGCCGGAGGCGACGACTGGTACGCTTTTAACGTACAGATTGATGCCTACCCGACGGGAGCTGGCGTAGTGTATGCCGACGAGAACGAAATGGAGGCCTTCGCTCCTGCCGAGGATGCCGTGTTCAAAGAGAGCATCAACGTGCAGTACACATCGACAACATCCATGCTTAACGCTTTTGCGCAGGCTAACGACGGCTGGTATCTGCTCGGATTTGCCAAGGACACCCTCGATACTGAGGGCAATGTACACCACGTTGACGAGATTACTGACAAGATTGGCGAGATGGGCTATGCCATGCTGTCGCTTGACGGCGTGTCGAGCAAGCACTGGGATGACGAGTCGCAGTCGGAGGTCAGCGATGACTCTCTGACGGTGGCCGGCCTGATGCCGTTAGAGCCTAACAACTATTTCCGTGCCATCTTCACCCATGCCTACGCCACCGTGGCTCCTGGCTATGAGTATCTGGCAAAAGTCACTGTCGACAAACTGGCCAACAACATCGGCGACAAGGTAACGTTCACCGCCACCCCGCTCAGCGACTTCACCACTTTCGTCAACTGGACGAAGGACGGCGAGGTAGTGTCGACCAGCCCCATCATGGAAGTGACCGTCGGCGGCATTGAGGAGTATGTGGCCAACTTCACCGACTCGCGCAACATCACCCTCAACTTCCCCGAGGAGGGCGGCTACATTCCGTTCTTCTCTGAGTACAGCTACGGTCTGGTTGGTACAGAAGTCTATGCTTACGCACCCGTCATTTATGACGACATGGAGAACAACTGCCTCGTAGACATGGTCATTGAAGAAGGCCAGCGCGCCAGCTATCTCAACATGATTGGCGGCAACTACCAGACTGGAGGCATGACAGCCCAGCTGCTCTACGGCTACGGCAACGTGACGCTGGTGCCCAACGACACCGTGGCAGCCGAGGAGCCTTGGAACACCCAGGTGTTCAGATGGACCGACGAGTCGGGACTTGCAGTAGGCGGTCTTAACCAGAGCATGGACAAGTATTATGCCTACGACCAGGCCAACCTGAAGTTCGACCTCATTACCGACGGTTCTATTGCCGCCAACAGCCTTTACATGGTGATGCCCGACAGCCTGATGGCTGAAGGCCAGCCTGCTCCTGCCGTCATCTATGTGGACGAGAATGCTTACATCAATGGTGTGACCGGCATCCGCGTACCCGCTGCCAACAACGCTGCCAAGCAGAAGACTTACGATTTGCAGGGCCGCCGCATCGACGCCATCAACCGCGAGGGCCTCTACATCTTCGACGGCAAGAAAGTAATCTATCGCAAGAAGTAACAAATGAGGAACAACCTAATTTCCGCCTGTCTGCTGTGCTGCGCCGTCATCGCAGCCCTCACCGCCTGCGCTCCCGCAGCACAGCAGCAGCCGGACAGCTTCACCATCAACGGCCGCGTCAGTCTGCCCGATGGCTATACCGCCGGACTCTGTATCCATACCGATACGGCCTTCAGCGTCAGTATATGTGAGGACGTGGCTATCAGCAACGGACAGTTTGTAATGACTGGTCAGGTGGACAAGCCCTATCAGGGTACCCTCATGACCAACAACCTGCAACTGGTAGAGCAGAACCAGTGGCCTGCCGACAGCATCCGCTGGACCTACAGCGACGTGTTTCTTACAAACGGGGAGTTGACGTTTACGCTGACGGACACTACCGTACCAGAGCCCCAGGGCCAGCTCACAGGCACTCAGGTTCAGACCGACTACAACGACTGGCTCGCCATGAAGCAGACTGCCGACCCGTGGCCGTTCATCAAGCAGCACCCCCAGTCGGTCATTTCCGTCTGGTTGGCCAACCAGCTTACCGACCGTGCCTACAACCTGACAGCTGAACAGGTGCAGACGCTGGAGCAGACCATTACAGACTGCCCTGCCGACACCGCCCACTTCCACCTGTTTCTACGGAAGATCGGGGCAGCCAAGAAAACCGTCAAGGGTGCCCCTGTCACCGATTTGGAACTGACCGACGTGAGCGGCAACACCTGCCACTTGACAGACATCATACCCAATAACGGGAAATACGTACTGCTCGATTTCTGGGCTTCGTGGTGTGGCATCTGCATTCACTCCATGCCCGACATTGCGGCACTGGCCACCCGGTATCAGGAGCGTTTCTGCGTGATAGGCATCTCCATCGACACCAAGCCGGAAGCCTGGCGTGCGGCTATGGAGAAGCACCCCGAGCCGTGGCCGCAGTATTGCACTACGCAGCAGGGCTATCAGGACCTCTTCACCAAATACCAGGTGGGCAACGGCGTGCCCTACTACCTGCTGGTGTCGCCCGACGGCAAGGTACTGATGTCGCCCGACGGCCCCGCCGAGATACAGGAATTCTTAGAATCATCACCATCCCCAAAACAATAGCAAACAATGAAAGCAAAACACCTACTCTTCGTATGCTGGCTTTGCTGCGGTGTAGCCGCAGCCTTCACCGCCTGCAGCCAACAAGCCTCCAAGGGTTACACCATCAACGGCACTGCCGACGGCACCGTCGACGGTGACACCGTTTTCCTTTGCGATATGCAGGGACTCTTCGCCATTATGCCCGTTGACACTGCCATCATCAAGGACGGCAAGTTCGAGTTCAAGGGCGAAATAGAGGGTGCCGCCATGCGGCTGCTCGTTCCCGTCCACGACGGAGCACCCACCTGCACCCAGTACTTCATCTTGGAGAATGCCGCCATCACAGCCCATTTGGGTGTAGGCGATGCTCCCAGCAACTTCGAGTGCGGTCCTAACGGCGAGCTCTTCAAGGAATACATGGCCGGTAGCGACAAGCTGACCGAGCAGATGGAAGAGCCGTACACGACACTCGGCGACAGCACTGCTGACGAAACGGCCAAGAAGGCAGCACAGCAGACCATCGACTCGCTGCAGCAGCTGGCAAAAGAGTACAGCCGCAAGTTCATCATCGACCACGTTCCATCGGCTATCAGCGACATGCTCTTTGCCTTCAACATGCAGGAGTTCACCGAGGCTGAGCAGGAGGAAATCCTGAAACTCTTCGGCGAGAAGCAGCCTGACTACCCCAACTACAAGAAGATAATGGCCGAGCGTAAGGCCAGCGAGTCAACCGCCGTCGGTGCCCAGTACACCGACATCGAGCTGCCCGCCCCCGACGGCACCATGCTTCGGGTGAGCGACTTCGTCGCAAAGAACAAGTTCACGCTCGTCGACTTCTGGGCTTCGTGGTGTGGTCCCTGCCGTGCCGAGATGCCTACCGTCGTCAAGGCTTACACCGACTATCACAAGAAAGGCTTCGAGGTGGTTGGCGTGTCGCTCGACAACAACAAGGATGCCTGGGTGAAGGCTATCGACCAGCTGAAGATGCCCTGGCCGCAGATGAGCGACCTGAAGGGCTGGGAGTGCAAGGGCGCCCTGGACTACAACGTGCGCAGCATTCCTGCCAACGTGCTCATTGACCAGCAGGGCAACATCATCGCCAAGGACCTTCGTGGCGAAGACTTACTCAACAAAATGGCAGAACTGCTGAAATAGCAGCAGTTCTACCTTTCTTTTCTCCACCTATTTCTTTATTTGCCTCATCATTTCCTCAACGGCGGCCTCCAACTGGCGGTCGCGGCCGTTGATGTAGTCCTCGGGGGTGTTGTACACCTCTATGTCGGGCATCAGTTCGTTGTTCTCGCAAAACTTGCCGCGCATGTCCTGACAGCCCACTTGCGGGATGCCGAACACCAGCGAGCGGTCCATCAGCGTCTCCCACCACACGGCGGTCATGGTGCCCGCCACGGGGGTGCCTATGAGCTTGCCGATGCCCAGTTCGCGATATACCCAGGGGAATCCGTGGCCGTTGCTGTAGTCGTCCTCGCACACCAGCACGCACGACGGTTTCACCCACTTGTTGTAGGGGTCGTAGCCTACGTACTGGCCGTGGGGCACGAAGCTCTGGTACTGTCGGCCTGAGAGCAGCGTGCAGAGGTCGTCGTGCAGCCATCCGCCGCCGTTGTAGCGTTCGTCAACGATGACGGCGTCACGGTTGCGGTTCTTGTCGCTCAGCAGGTCGCTGTAGACCTGACGGAACGAGGCGCTGTTCATGGCCTTCACGTGGACGTAGGCCAAGCGGCCGCCCGAGAGGCTGTCGACGATGTGGCGGTTGCGGTCTACCCAGCGCTTGTAGAGCAGCTCCTCCAACTGTGCCTGGCTCAGCGGTCGTATGCTGACATCCTTGCCGCCGATGGTCAGGCGCACGGGCTTGCCCGTCTTGCCGTCTAACAGGTGGTTGTAGTCCATGCCTTTGCGGATGGGCACGCCGTCAATCTTCTCGATGATGCTGCCCGAGGCAATGCCTTTCACGGCCAGGGGGCTGCGCTTGACGACCTCCTCAATGCGCAGGCCGTCGCCGTCGTAGTCCGGGTCGAGGAACACGCCTATCTGGGCGGTCTTCTGCGGCGCGCCGTCAGGGTAGTAGCGTGCCCCAGTGTGCGAGGCGTTCAGCTCGCCCAGCATCTCGCTCAGCATGTCGCGGAAGTCGTATTTGTTGTTGATGTGGGGCAGGAACTTGCTGTACACCTCGCGGTAGGCCTGCCAGTCAACGCCGTGCAGCTGGGGGTCGTAGAACTTGTCCTTCACCTGCTGCCAGATGTGGTCGAACAGGTACTGCCGCTCCTCGTAGGGACGGTAGTTGAACGTTGCCTCGAAGCTCACGTTCTCGCTCTTGCCCTTGCCCAAGTCCACTTTCTTGATGCCTCCGGCACAGAGGTAGAGGTTCTTGAAGTCCTTGTCGGCCTCCATGATACCCCGGCCCACGCCCTTCATCACCAGCTCGGTCTTCTCCTCCAGGAAGTCGTGCTTCCACAGGTCGGCCTCGCCCTCGAAGCTCGTCTGGTAGTACAGCGTGTCGCCTCGTGGCGACAGCACGTAGTCGCCCAGGTGACTGGAGTTGACGGTCAGCCTCACAATGCGGTCGCGGCAGTCGTCGAGCATCTCGGCTTTGAGTTCAAACTGCGGCTTCTCGTCTTTCTTGCCTTTCCCCTCGTCCTTCTTGCCTTTCGTCTTTTTGTCTTTCGCCTCTTCGCTCTTACGTTTTTCCTCGTCCTTCTTACTTTCATCGAGCAGCGCCTTTTCCTCCTTCGTCATGCGGAAGCGATTGTAGGCATCCAGGTCGAAGAACATCAGGTAGACGTCGCTCTCGGCTCCCCAGCTGCCGTGACTGCGGAATCCGGCACGGTCGCTCTCGAAGAGCATGGCCTTGCCGCCCAGTGCCCATTTGGCTCCTGCGTCGCTGTAGCCGCTGTTGGTCAGGTTACGTGGCTCCAGCTTGCCCTGCGCGTCGACCAGCGCAATGTCGCGGTTGTTCCAGCCGCCCGTGCCAATGTACGATGCTAAGAGCCAGCGGCTGTCGGGACTCCACTCGAAGTCCAGGTCACCGTCGCTGTACGAGTAGTTGTACTTGGCGTCCAGCACCGTGCGCACCTGCTTGGTGGCAAGGTCCATGACGCGCAGCGCGCCACGGTTCTCGAAGAAAGCCACCATCTTGCCGTCGGGGCTGTACTTGGGCTGCATCGTCGTGATGTCGGTCTGCGTCAGCCGCTCCTCCTTCAGGTCGGTGGCGTAGGTGAACTGCTTCTCGACGGACCTCACGATGCTCGTGCGGTACACCTGCCAGTGGCCGCCGCGCTCCGAGCCGTACACCAGGCTGCGGCCGTCGGGGCTGAAGCTGATGCTGCGCTCCTGCTCGGGCGTGTTGGTCACCTGCTTGGTGGTCTTGTAGTCGATGGATGTGACGTAGACGTCGCCGTGCATCACGAAGGCCACCTCCTTCTGCTTCGGCGACAGCCGTATCTCGGTGGCTCCCGACGTGCGCAGCTGCCGCTCCAGGTCGCTGTCGTGGCGGTCGGTGGTCACGCTGACGGCCACCCGCTGCTCGCGTCCGTCCTTCCAGGTGTATATCTCGCCGTCGTAGCTGTAGCACAGCGTGCCGTCGGTGGCTACCGTCAGGTGGCGCACGGGGTTCTGCGTGTGGCGGGTCACCTGCTGGCGGCCGGTGCCGTCGGTGGCCTGCTTCCACACGTTGAACGTGCCGTCCTGCTCGCTCAGATAGTAGAACGAGCGTCCGTCGGGTGCCCAGCGGGGTGTGCGGTCCTCGCCACGGAAGGTGGTCAGCTTCTTGAAACTGCCGCCCGCCGAGCGCAGCCACACGTCACGGCATATCGAACTTTGATGGTGCTTGCGGAACGGGTCTTCGTAGCCCTTCTTGTCGTGGTAGAGCACGTCGCCCGTCGGTGCCCAGATGCTGATGTCCTCCATCGTCAGCGTCGACCACAGGCGCGGACGGCTGCCACCCTGCGCGCTCACCTCGTACACCTGCGGGAAGTCGCTCTGGGCGAAGATGCCCGACTGTGCCGTGGGCATCAGTACACACGTGAACAGCACGTGGTCGTTGTCGCTCCATGCCGCCGGTGTCTCGTCGGCACTATGGGTCGTCAAGCGTGTCGGTGTGCCGCCCTCACGACTGATGACGTAGACGTCGAGGCTGCCCTCACGTGTCGACGCAAAGGCTATGCGCCCGCCGTCGGGACTCCACACGGGGTAAGCGTCGTAGGCGCCGTTGGTGGTCAACTGCCGGGCTGCGCCGCCCGCCGTCGGAACGGTGAACAGGTCGCCCTTGTACGAGAACGCGATGGTCCGCCCGTCGGGCGAAATGGCCGGGAAGCGCATCCACAGCGGCCGCTCTTGTGCCCCCGCCGTCAGCATGGCGGCAAGGCAGAAGGTAATAGTAGTAATTCTCTTCATATTATTATATATAAATAGGTGGTGCAAAGATACGAAAAAGAACTCTTCCGCCTATCGTGGAAATCTTAAATAATCACAAAAAACCGGCAACCTTACGAAAGGTTTTGTAACTAAACGCTAAATTTGCAACATAAACAGAAACATAATTTATACAACTATGGGTAGTCCCAAGCAGTACAAGGCTATCGCCGCCACCAAGGCCAGCACCCGTCATACTGACATCTACAACCTGCAAGGCCAAATCGTAAACACCCCCTCAAAGGGCGTCTACGTCGTAGAAGGCAAGAAAGTAGTTGTCAAGTAACCACGCACGCAACGGACTAACACGGACTCATACGGACAAAGAAAACAAGTCCGCACCAGTCCGTGTCAGTCCGCTGCCCTTTTATGCATCGGACTTACACAGACTTATTTTTGTGATTATACGTATGTATCCGATAACGCCCCGAAGGGGCAATGAGCCATCAGCCCAGGGCAACGCCCTGGGGGACAGGATGTTAACCCCCGCCCTGAAAGGGCAAAAGCCATAGTAGGATGCAAAGCTTTTGCCCCTTGCAGGGGCGATAGCGGCACACCCTCTATACCCAGGGCGCTGCCCTGGGCTATTTGCGTGCTGGCCTTTCAGGCCGTCTGTCGGATACATGCAGATAATCATTATTTTTTAGTCCGCACCAGTCCGTGTCAGTCCGTTGCCCTTTTTACTTTTTTCATAGAAGGGAACAGCTAAAGCGGTTGTCCCGTTATTTCATTTATGTGAGATTTGTGAAGATTTAGGGTTCTGATATTTGGTTTTTCGCTCACTTATTCGTATCTTTGCACGCAGAAACCAAATGTGTTAGGGTTATGACAGCAATAGAATTGAATGCGCAGATATGGCGCGACATGGCCGAGATAGCCGACAGCGAGGCACTGATGAAGCAGTTGGCAAAGTATCTGAAGAAACTTGTGGCCAAGAAGCAGGATGAAACGCTGATAACGAAGGAGGAGTTCTTTGCCAAGCTGGATCGTGGAGAGACCGAGTATAGGCAGGGCAAGTGTACGCGCCTGCTGCCTGGCGAGTCGGTAACAGAAATGTTGAGAAGGAGCGGTTACAATGTATAACGTTGACTTCACGTTCGATGCCAAGGCTGACCTTGCCAAACTGGCCATGAGCGAGCCTAAGGTCTATGCCAAGGCGGTGCGCTTTATTGAGGAGTTGAAAACTCATCCTAAAACCGGACTGGGGCACCCAGAGCCGCTGAAGGGCAATCCGGAAGGACGGTGGAGCCGCGAACTCACGAAGAAACACCGGCTGGTCTATCAGATTTTTGAGACTGATGTCGTGGTGCTTGTCCTTTCCTCCTACGGCCATTACGATGACAAGTAGCCCCGCAGCCTTAGTACACCACACTGTCATCCCCCGTCCGGCTCCGAGCCGTACGGGGGATTGTTGTGTCAGTATGGTTCTTAATTTCATTTATGTGAGATTTGTGAAGATTTAGGGTTCTGATGTCTGCCACCCCATCAGCAAAAGACCCTCCCTAATTAGGGAGGGTCTTGCTGCTAAGGCTCAATCGGGTCAACATCCTGATTGGCCAGGGGGAGGTCGCTGATGGGGACGCGCGTCTGGTAACGCTTCTTCTTGCCACCCTCGGTGACGACGTGGACGGTGATGAGGTCCTTCATCTCGAACACGCAGGCCTTCTTCAGCTCACGGCTCGTCAGGTTGCCCTCCTTCTCGCCCTCGGGCAGGAAGCGCAGGTGTACGCCCTCAATCTGCACGTTCGGGTCGTAGCCCAACGGGGACTCCACGCCGCCCTTCTTGTTCTCGATGGTGGGGTAGAACGTTCCCAGCCCCTCCAGCTTCACGGGCTGTCCCTGGCATATCAGCTCCTTCATGCACGACACGATGTTCTGGAGCACCAGCACCATCATCTCGTAGGTGGTCAACTTGCCGTGCTCGGTCAGGTGCTTCGCAAAGCCCTTCAGCGACAGCGGCTTCTTCGTCTCAGGCTCGCCAAAGTACATACCGTAGGTACGGCTGGCCGAGTTGGTGTCCTTCTTCAGGTTCACCTGGAATGCGATTTCATTTACTGCCATAGTTCTTCATGGTTTTAAGTGGTTAATACTGTTGTCGTGTCTCACCGGGTAAACGCGCGCGCTCATTACGTTAATCGCCCGGTTCGCTTACGGGTGCAAAGATACGACAATTCTGCGACGCCAGCAAAAATCTCGCCGAAAAAGACACGCGAAAAGACACGCCGCACCGGGGCAGTGGTACAGATGGCAGATGGCAGTTGGCTCGGCTGCACGGTGAAGGTAGGCTGTGGCAGGCTTATTATATATATAATATATATATTATATATATAATAAATAATATTATACACTTTTTCTTCCCCAGTCGCTGCACCTGCTTAGTAAGCAACTGCCATCTGCCATCTGTACCGATTGAACCGGCATTTTTTTGGCGGTTTGCCTATTTATTCGTACCTTTGCAGCAAAAAAATACCGTTAGCCGATGAAACCTGCAATGATTTTTCGCCAGTACATCTGGATTATCAACGCGCTGCGTTCGAGCCGAGGGCTGACGCTCGAAGAGCTGAGCCAACGGTGGCAGCAGGACGGCGTGGCCGACGGCAACGCGCTGGCCCGCTCGTCGTTCAACCGCCACCGCGACGCCATTCTCGACATGTTCGGCATCATCATCGACTGCCACCCGAAGACCTACCGCTACTACATCAGCAACCCCCACGCCCTGTGCGACGACAGCATAGAGCGGTGGCTTTTCTCGACGCTCACCGTCCACGGCGTGCTCACCGACAGCGCCTCGATCAAGGAGCGCGTCATACTGGAGAACGTGCCTGCGGGCGAGCAGTACCTCGACACCATCATCCGCGCCATACGCACCAGCCGCCGCCTGCACATAGGCTACCGCAAGTTCCATGCCGAGGGCTACGAGCGCACCGTCAGCCCCTACGCGCTGAAGCTGTTCCACCAGCGGTGGTACCTGCTGGCGCGCATCGACGACGGCCAGATGCGCATCTACGCCCTCGACCGCATGACGGCGGCGGTGCTGACGGACGAGCCGTTCACGATGCCGCCCGACTTCCAGCCGCAGGCCTACTTCGCCGAGTACTACGGCGTGCTGACGGACGGTACGCCCCTGGCTCACGTCGTTGTGCGTGCCCACCGCTGGACGCCCGACTACCTGCGCACGCTGCCGCTGCACCACTCGCAGCGCGAGCTGGCCTCGGGCCCCGGCTACGCCGACTTCGGCTACGACATACGTCCGACGGCCGACTTCCTGGGCCAGCTGCTCTCGCACGGTGACGGCATCGAGGTGCTGGAGCCCGTGGAGCTGCGCGAGAAAATGCGGCAGATGCTGGCCGACAGTCTTAAAAGGTATTAACCCCGCGCGACGGTGTGCCGACTCAGCCCCAGTGGCTTAAAGAACAAAAATCCACACAAATCGTACACAAATAATATAAATGATTATCCGCATGTAGCCGACAGACGGCCTGAAAGGCCAGCAAGCTATTAGCCCAGGGCAACGCCCTGGGTATAGAGTGTGTGCCGCCATCGCCCTGAAAGGGCATAAGCTTTGCTTCCTGTTATGGCTTTTGCCCTTTCAGGGCGGGGGTTAAACGTCCTGTCACCCAGGGCGCTGCCCTGGGCTGATGGCTCATTGCCCCTTCGGGGCGTTATCGGATACATACGGAAATCACAACAATATATGTCAGCCGCTTATTTTCACAATGAAAGATTTGTGTTGGATTTTTTGAAGATTTTTGTTCGTTATATTCTGACGGGGCGTGGTGGACTGAGTTGTTACAACTACTCAGCCCCAGTGGCTTTAAGAACAAAAATCCACACAAATCGTACACAAATAATATAAATGATTATCCGCATGTATCGGACATACGGATAATCAGAAAGTACATGGGTCGAAATTTCGGCTGATGCGCCGCGAGGTGGCCATCGGCAACGGTGCCGGGGATCACCCCATGATTAACTTAGCGCGCAAAATTACAACAAAAAAAACGAGACTGGCAAAACTTTAACCTTGTTTTTGTTGTTTTTTCGAAATATTATTCGTAACTTTGACCCCGACAAATGCTTTATGTATGGAAAAAGATAAACTGAACATGAACCGTAGAGAGTTTCTGAAGAGACTCGGCATCGGTACAGGATCTGCCTTGGCCTTGATGGCTATGGAACCGTTAAGTGCATTTGCACAGAAAGACAAAAAGGCTATTGATAACCGCATGACCTATCGCGTACAGCATGGCTCAGGCGAACAAATCTCACTCTTGGGCTTCGGCATGATGCGACTGCCGAATAATCAGGAGGAGGTGAACCAGTTGGTGGATTATGCCATCGAGCATGGCGTGAACTACTACGACACAGCCCCGATGTATATGCGTGGACAGTCGGAAGTGCTGATGGGTAATGCCCTCTCTCGCCATCCGCGAGACAAGTATTTCGTCGCCACAAAGATGTCGAATCAGGGACCGAACACCTGGAGTTTCGATGCCTCGAAGCGTATGTACGAGCAGTCGATGGAGCGACTGAAGGTAGACCACATCGACTATTACCTGCTGCACAGCATCGGAGGTGGTATGGACACGCTCAAAGGCCGTTTCCTCGATAACGGCATCCTCGAATTCCTGCTCAAAGAGCGCGAGGCAGGACGTATCAAGCATCTGGGCTTTTCTTATCATGGTGACGTTCGTGATTTTGACTGGCTGTTGGATCACAACAATGAGTACCACTGGGACTTCGTACAGATACAGATGAACTTCCTCGATTGGACGCACGCCTCGATGCGTGGTGGCAGACGGTCAGACGCTGATGCAGAATACCTGTATGGCAAATGCGAGAAACTGGGTATCCAGTGTGTCGTGATGGAGCCATTGCGCGGTGGTGCCTTTGGTAGAATGGCACAGGAACTGACAGACCAGATGAAGGCTGTGCATCCTGATGACAGCACCGCCCGATGGGCCTTCCGATGGGTGGGCTCCTACCCCAACATCCTTACCGTGCTCAGTGGTATGAACCGCATGGATCACCTCGAGGAAAACGTAAAGACGTTCTCGCCATTGGAGGTCTGCACAGAGTCGGAAAATGCCCTGTTGGCCAAGATTGCCGATGAGATGTCGGGCGTTCCCACCATTCCCTGTACCGCTTGCGAATACTGCATGCCGTGTCCTTATGGTGTAAATATCCCTGGCAACTTCACCTATTACAACGAGGCTGTCAACAGTCATATTCTCCCGTTGCCAGAACCTTCTGCCCCCGACTATGCAGAGCGCCAGCAGAAATTCATTGAGGGTTATCGCAAAGCGCTACCAGAGGCCGAGAAATGGGCACGTGCCTGTCAGGATTGTGAGGAATGTCTCTCGAAGTGCCCACAGCAGATACGTATCCCCAACCAGTTGAGCCGTATCGTACAGACCCTCAGAGTCAGGAGGAGATCATGATTTGTTTCGCTGCCGACCCCATGATTCCCTCTCCAAAAATTGGCAGAAACGTTTGGCGGTTTCAGGAAAAATTAGTAACTTTGCATCGTGTAAGGTCAATTTGCCTGTGGCCAATTGTATATATGGAAACAATCTGAGAAAAACATTTATTATAATCAATTTAATACTAACTAATTATGAAAAAAATGATGAATTGGGTGCTCGCCGCCACCTTAGTTTGCGGCGCAAGTGTATTCACCGCGTGTAGCGACAGTAACGACAACCCGACGCCGAAACCGGGTGAGAAGAAACGCAAGGAGTTCGTAGAGCACACCCGCCAGAGTCTGAAGACCGTGGCTGAGAACCTGAACTTCACCACGATCAACTCGTTCAGCTATATGAACACCGTCCTGAACGAGCGCATGCTGCTCAACGACGAGTTCGACAAGACCATCAGCCGCGTTTTTGCCGAGAAGATTCAGGCGTCGCTCAAGCCTTATGAAAGACCAGAAGGGGAACCTCCAGCCGATCGTCCTGAGGGTGCTCCAGAACCTCCTGAAGGTGCTCCAGAACGTCCTGAGGGCGAAGAGCCACGTCCAGCCCCCAAGTACGAGGCTATTATTGATGTGACGGACTTTAATTACACCTTCACCGCCACAACAACTGGCTTCGATGTGGTCGAGAATGCCGACGAGGGTCTGGTGGTTGAGATTCCTGTCCATGGAACCTCTGAAACAGAAGGTGTCAAGATCGTCATCAAGGGTACAGGCGACACTTATGGGTTCTTCGCTCGTGCTCTCTCCAACGACTCCGTGGAAGTCAAGGTCGAAATCCCTGCTCAGTATGACTTGTCCTTTAGCGTCAAGGCCGACGGCAAATGGACAGAGTATCTCTACGGCACCGCCAAGAACACCGCAGTGGGTAAGTATTCAGAAACTCCCGATGGTGTCACACCATTTAACCCCACAGCCGATGCATGGAACGCAGCCCTCGATCTCCACTCCAACATCCCTGGCGTAGATGCCACCGACATCTACTTCGCCATCGGTCAGGATCCCGAGACGCACAAGGCTGGTCTGAAGCTTGACTACACCCACAACGCCCATAAGGTGATTGAAGCCACGGCAACGCTGAGCAATGCCAACGGCAAGACCGACCTCTCGCAGATAACCAGCTCGAACAGCATCATGGACGTCATGACCGCCATCATGGCCGGCAACAGCATAGAGGAACTGCAGCTCACCCTGCTCGACTGCCTGACCACCACCGCTAAGATCAGCGACTGCGCCACGGTGATGAAGGTTCAGAGCGAGATGGCCAGCGCCCGCCGCAACTATGCCGACCAGCAGACCATCGGCGGCTATGTCGACCAGCTCAACGGACTCATCAGCTGCACCATGAGCGACAAGAAGCTTGGCCAGGAGATTCCAATGCGCCTCGTCACCACGAAGGTTGGTGTTGACTGGTGGACAGTGCCCGCACTCAATTTCTCTGACGAGAACGGCTTCGTGCCCATGACCGAACTGCTCGACAAGGAGTCGACGGAGTATGCCCTCAACATCATCGACCACGCCGTCGATCCCGCGAAGAATGCCATCATCGTCGCCCGCCAGCTGATGCAAGCCCTGCAGAAGCTCCAGACCGCTTTCTACGATTCGGAGAAAGCAGCCAATAAATAATAAAAGGAATGGATCACGGGGTCGGTTCTTTGCGTGGCAAAGCGAGTTGGGTCACGGGGACGGTTCTCTGATCTGTTCCCCCCAAAAGCTAAGAATAGAGAAACGGAAGTCAGTCGCGGCTTCCGTTTTCTGTTTGGGCAAGCGACTTTGGGGATCACGGGGGTTCTACTGATCATTTTTCTGCGTTGAAAATTTGGATGTTCGAGAATAAGTTCGTATCTTTGCCTTCGCATTTGAAAACAATTGAACCGATGGAAGTGCACAGGGGGCAGGAACGATGTGTAATACAGAAACTTCAAAAAGTGATCAGTAGAACCGACCCCATGATTCCCAATCATTCACGTTCACCGAAACCACTTTATTAATAAAATAAACAGATATGATGAAAAAGAAAATGAAAATGCTCATCATGGGCGGCATGCTGGCTCTGACGGCAATGCCTGTAAAGGCACAAAAATGGGAAGGTCTGGCCGATACACCACAAATGGGCTGGAGCACATGGAATAAGTTTCAGGGTAACATCTCTGAGGATGTTATCAGAGGTATTGCCGATGTTATGGCCGAGAGTGGCTTGCGCGATGCAGGCTATACCTATATTAATATCGACGACTGCTGGCATGGCAAGCGTGATGCCAATGGCTTTATACAAGCCGATGCCAAGAAATTTCCGAATGGCATGAAAGCCTTGGCCGACTATGTGCACAGCAAGGGGTTGAAGCTGGGTATCTATAGCGATGCCACTCGCAACATCATCATGAACAAGGACATGATTGCCATCGACCAGG
>CAMVLT010000033.1 GCA_947168395.1 uncultured Prevotellaceae bacterium
GATTCTGGGAAGCACATAGTTATCCACCTCCTCCACCTTGGTACAAGCCATCAGCGTCATGAAGATGGCACATAGAGATATTAATTTCTTCATCATTTAGTTGGCAAAAGTACACACTTATTTTCAGTCCACCAAATATTTTTCGCAGAAGGAATCATGGGGACGGTTCTTGTGATCATTTCATTTGCTACAATTATTGTATTACTCCGAAAGAGGCACCTGTCAGTCTTGCAAGCTGGCGAATGCCGACACAAAATGACATGGCGAATCCCAGTACCGCTAAGCTTTCTTGCTTGTCGTGGCATCGTACGTCGTTTTCTTGTTAGACTATGCAAAAGTAATAACATTTTTCTAAACTGCCAAATTATTCGACGGAAAAATGATCACGAGCGCTCGGCTATGCCGCTTCGCTTGCGAAGAACCGTCACCGGTGAAATCACTGGTGAAAAACACCTAACCTCCTACCTGAATCTTCCAGAATGCCTTTCTATAAAGGCATTTCCGTTAGGTAGGTGTTTCGCAAACACCTACCTGACACCTACCTATTTCTATCTATCACCTCAAGGTACCAGTCAAGGTAGGTGTTAGGTAGGTGTTTGCGAAACACCTACCTCGCTGAAACCCCAGTCCACAAAGGCATTTTCGAAGATTTAGGTAGGAGGTTAGGTGTTTTCCGAAAATTCTTTTTTTTCTTTATCCCCAATTCCAAACCTCCAGAGTTTAGTTACGGTAAACCCAAAGTTTAGTTACGGTAAACCCTGGGTTTACCCTACCCAAACTCCCCATGTCGCCGTCCTACTTCACTACAATCTTCCTGCCGTCCTGGATATACACACCCTTCAGCGGCTGCTCCAACAATCGGCGGCCTCTCCTAACCAGGGGAGGAGACTTCCCTTGCCACAGCCAGCCATCAGGGCCATAGCCATGAGCAGCGTCAGCACGAAAGAATCACTACGTCGCGTCATCATACTGCAAAGTTACGAATAATTCTTTAATCGCCATAGTTTTTATCGGATTATTTTTCATTCTCCTAACCAAATGTCTGGGATACTTATAGCATCAGCATAACCAGGACGGGAATGGTAAGCATGGAAAGGAGGGTGGTGATGAAGGTCACCTCGGTAATCATGGTGGTGTCTTTCTCGTATTTCAGACAGAGGATGGTGCCGTAGGTGGCCACGGGCATGGCAATGACCACGGTATTGATGTTGACGACGAACTCGGAGAAGTCCAGCGCCCTGGTGAGGTAGTAGACACCTAAGGGCAGAATGACCAGTCGCAGGGCGGTGGTGAGGTAGACAGTCAGGTTACCCATCAGCGAGCGCAGCGGCAACTGCGACATAGAGGAGCCGATAATCAGCAGGGCTGCAGGAACGGTGATGTTGCCCAGCATGGTCAGCGGCTGGCTCACGGCTTCGGGTATGTTGTCAATCTCGAGTGCCACGATGCCCATTGTCAGGTAGGCCGCCAGCATCGGCGTTGAATAGAGTACTTTTTTCTCGAAGCGCGACTTACCCACCTCGCTTTTCCCCGTGATGAGCATGGTACCGACCGTAAACACCGTAAACGTGTTTACCACGTTCAGCACGGCAGCATAGAACACTGCCTCGTGGCCGAAGATGGATGCCACAACGGGATAGCCCATGAAACCCACGTTGCCGAACATGAGGGCAAAGCCAATGGCTCCCTCATCGGCTTTTCTCTTAGTCAGGTAGCGGGGCAGCAGAAAGGCCACTGTCGTCAGCACGACGTAGGTGATGACGCTGATGGCTAATAGCGGCAGAATAAACCGGCGGTCGGGCAGCGTGCCCGTCATGGCCGACGAAAGAATGAGGGCGGGACAGGTGATATTGATGACCAAGCGCGACAACTGACGGTCGAAATCGCCGCCTAAGTAGCCGAGCTTACCCGCCGCGTAGCCTACGAGGACGAGCAGGAAGAGGGTCATCATTACTTCGAACATCACTTCACAAACTTATCGTGTCAACGAGAACTTGAGCGAGAAGCCAAAGTCGCGGGTGGTCGTCGGGTAGCTGCTCGACGACAGCAACGGGGTATTGGTCTGGCGGTCGTAGTAGAACGTGAGGGTAAGCAGGCGGCTCAGGGTGTAGTCGGCGGCGAACGAAATCTTCAGCGCCGAGTTGCCGCTGCTGGCGGAGGACACGCCACTGGCAATGTCGCGGGTGATGGCAGCCTGCGAACGCAGCGAGAAGTCGGCACGCATATTGAGGTCGCGGTTGACACCCCCCTTCGACTTCGACTGCTGCGACTTGCCGGCATCGTTCTGCGACTGGTTGCCGTTGCGGTTCTTGGAGCCTTTAGCCTTACGTTTGGACGAGCCGAAGAGGTTGAGCTTGAAGTCGCTGATTTTATAGCCCAGGCCGATGACCCAGTCATTGGAACGCGACTCGTTCAGCTGGACGCTGGTCATCGAGAGGTTCAGCACACGGGTGGTGCGGTACTCCAACTTCACGGTCATATTGTTCTGCAACGTCACGTCCATACCCAAAAGCGGCGAGAAGGCCTCGTTGATGCTGACGGTCGAGATGTTGTACATGCTGGAGGGCGAGAGGGTGCCGTCGGTAGCCTGGACGAAGCCAAGGTCGCCCATGTACTGCAGCCACGAGCTGTAGCTGGCGTAAGAGCCGATGGCAAATACCGACTTGTAGGCGTGGTTGATGTTGACACTCTTGAAGCGGTCGGCAAACCAGGGAATCTTCGACAGTCCGCTGTAGCGCACCGTCCAGTTGGGCAGCATGCGGGTGATGGCGGGGAAGATGTCGAGCGACCCGCCGGAGCCTGTAGTATAGGCAGCCAGGAAAGCGGGCACGAGCACGTCGGCCGAGTACTGGTTGACCTGCCCGACGGAGGCCGGCGCATCGGCATAGAGTGACTGCACACGGTCGCGATACTGGGGTATCAGCTCACAGAACTTGTTGAACGCCCGTGAGGGGTAGCCGGAGTTGGCATCGCCGACACCCTCGAAGGCCGAGCCGATAGATATGGTGGTCATGTTGAACGAACCGCTGCGCGTAGTGGGTGAGCCTTCGTACATATACTGCACACTCTGGGCGCTGTTGACGGTACGCGAGGCATTGAGGTCGATCTTCAGGTCGCGGACGGGTTCGACGGTAGCCCTGAGCTGTAAATCCTCAACGGTGGACGAGGTGCAGGGCGTGGCCACGGATTCGTCCATCAGCAGCCAGTTGTTCTCACGGGCCTTGTCGAGATAGCTGTCGCCGGCTAAGCCGAAGGCGAAGTCCAGGCCTGGAGCGAGAACGCTGCCCGTGCGCTGGCCGAAGGCATCGCCGACGTTGGGCATGAATCCCGGCAGAGTCATAGAGCGCTGGTTGCGGTAGCTGATGTTCACCGTACGCACCATCATGAGCAGGCGGCTCACCTGCTGGACCGGCTCATACCACCACTGGTTGTCCAACGGTTCTTTGGTGATGACACTCAGGCTGAGCTTTACCCCATCCCCTCCCGAAGGGAGTGGAGCTTTATCAGCTTGCTTTGTAGAATCAACGGCAAGGGTATCTACGCCCCCCTTCTTTCGGGAGGAGCGGGAGGTGGGCTTCTTCGGTAGCCATACCACGATGCTGTTCTCGTCCTTCACCTTCCACTTCAGCTGCACCTGCTTGCCGTCCTGTCCCTTGGCCGAGATGATGAGGCGCTTCGACTTCTTGCCGTGCTGCACAGTCAGGGTGGTATCGGCTGTCAGGGTGATTTCCTTCTGGAAGGCATTCTTGTTCTTGGGCAGTGCCTTGGCCTCCTTGGCATCGTCCTTGGCGGCTTTCTTTGCCTCGGCGGCTTTGTCGGCCTCGGCCTTGTCGGCAGGTTTCTTTTCGTTCTTGGTGTTTTTCTTTTCCGTCTTCTTGGCAGGTGCTTTCTTGAAGCGGTCGTTGACCTTCTTGAGGAATGGCGAATGGTTGTAGAGCGTCTCCAGATTCAAGGCACCGTTGACGTTGATGTTGCGGTTGTTGGTGATGACGTTGCCCAACGAGGTTCCGTTTTCCAAATCCGTACCACGTACCCAGGAGTAGGTGGCGTTGTAGGAAGCGTCGCTGTTGAGCCAGTCGAAGATGGGCAGCTTGTTGAGCGGCAACTGATAGGAGGCGGTAAACGTCTGCCTATAGTCCAAGGGGATGCCCCAGTGCAGGATGCTCTGCTTGACCGAGTCTTTCCAGGCGGCATAGCGTTCGGGGTACAGGTCCTTGTTCACCGGCGTATAGGGTTCCTCGATCTGTGCCCGGGTGGCACTCTGGAAGTTGGCGTGCAGGTTCTTAGTCAAGTCCCAGCGCAGTTGGAAATCACGGTTCCAGAGGAACTGTTCGTTGAACGACAGGGGCAGGTTGGGGTTCTCGGTATTCTCGAGGTCGCGTTCCTGCAATTCATAGTAATTGCGGGTCATCTCGGTGTTGAAGGCAATGGTCTGCGGCAGGTAATTGAAACCTAAAGCCTTGGGGAAGTTCAGCCACTTGGACTTGCCTTTCACGTTCTTGAACGGTTCCCACGTCTTGTAGACGGGTGAGTAGTTGTAGTTCAGTCCGCCGCGCCACTCGTCATCGTTCTCGTAGATGGTAGTCTCGCCGGCAGTGTGGTTGTGGCGGTGGCTGTAGCTGAAGCTGAAGTTGGCAGGGTCATAAGGCATGGGGTGCCGCTTGGTCTTGATGCCGATGCGGGCATTGGAGAGCGAGAAGTTGCGCGACAGGTTACGGGTCACGGCTATCGACTCCACCGAGTCGCGCTCATGGGCAGTCATGGCATCGAGGGCTTCATCCAGTTCCATGTCGGTGTCCAACGGGTTATACTTCGGACGCACCTCGTCCTTGCTCACGGAGTAATAGACGGGTATGGTGACCTTCGCCTTTTCGGGGAAGAACTTACCCAGTTCGAAATTGGCCGTCACGGAGTACGACTTCTGGGTATCGGTAGACCGCTGCATCACGCTCTCCTCCAAGCCTCCGAAACCATCGGTCACGTAGCGGCCCGTCAGGTTGACGCTGCCAAAGTCGCTCAGCTGCACATTGAGGGCACCCGAGGCAGCCCAGCCTCCTTCATTATTATACTCGCGCAGGCGAAGCTCGTTGACCCACACCTCACCCGACTTCATGCTGCTCGACAGGTTGCGCACACCGATAATCATGGTCTTCACCTCGCCAAGGCTGGGGTTACCCATCACGCTCACCTTGTTGTTTGGCCTATCTTCATCGTACTGCGAGAACAGCTGGTTGAAGCTGACCTGCCCCTCGGACTTGGCTTTGTTGCGCTCCTTCTTCAGCCTTGTAAACACGCTTAGGTCGATGTCGAGCATGTTGTCTGAGGGCCAAACCTTCGTGCGGTCAGCAGACGACTGCCACGAGTAACGGCCCTCGGGCGTCAGCTTCAGCGGAATCTCGTACTCGTAGTAGTTGTTCTTGTAGTCGCTGCCTAAGCGGATGAAGACAGCCAGCTGGTCGTCCTGCAGGTTGGTGACGTTGGGCAGCAGGTGGTTGGCATGAACGAACATCTGCAGCCGCTTATACTGGCGCAGGTCGTAGTTCAGGTTCTTATAGACGGCCTTCGACTCGCCCTGACTCAGGTTCCTCACCGTCAGGCAGAGGGCCTGCTCGTTGTTCTCCACCAACTGCGGCTCGTTGGGGTCGGTGGCACGGCTGATGCCCGGCGGCAGGGTGTAGGCTACCGGTTGACGGTCGGTATTCTCCTCGATGTTGACGGCACTCATCTCCATCGTACCCGTCTCGGCACCAGTGGCCGTCAGGAGGCTCTGTTTATACTGGCGCCACTGGCCACGCACCAGGTCGAGACTGCCGAAGCGCAACACGATGGGTTTCTCGAATCCCGTGAGGTACATACGCATGAAACGGATGCTGGTGAAGTCGTTGATATTGCCCACCCGCTCCTTGCACTCGGCCAAGGGGATGCGGAACTGATACCAGCGCACGGTCAGCGAGTCGCCGTTGCGCAGCTTCACGTAGCTGTCGCGGCGGTCGGTAATGTAGGTGTCGGAGGCCATGCCGTTGTTGTAGGCCTGCAAGTCGTCGTCGCTGATGCGGACACGGTACTGGAAATAGCGTTCGTACTCGTTCAGGGTATAGTCCTGGTTGATGTCCTCCACGTCGGGTCCCATCTTATAAGAAGTGTCGTACGACTCCGTGCGGTTATCGGTATCGGGCGAGTTGCCCTGCGGATTGTTGATGCGCTTATAGCGGTCCAGGATGCTGGTCTGGGCATCGTCGAAGTCAGAACCTCGATAGTAGTGGTAGTCGTCGGCGGCAGGGTCATTACGCCAGGCCTCGAGCAGCGAGTCGTTCTGCACCACCGTACCTATCTGGTCGAGCCACTCCTTGTAGGCACCGTAGGCACGCTCCTCGTCGTCGTTCATGCCATTGAGACCGACATCCTGCAGCACGCGGCTGCCTGTGGTCGTGGCAAAGGCGTAGGTCTGCGTAGCCTGCTCGGGAATCTTACCCCACTGCGTATAGCTGAAGGACTGACTTCCGTCGACGGGCATACCGCTCTCATAGAACTTCTTGCCGTCGCGCAGCACATCCTCCGACACTTCGCCAAGATTGATGTAGAGGTCGCCGGCATACTGGGCGGCAGTGCCGTCCCGACGCTGGTAGATAAAGGGGTCCATCAGCCAGAACTCCACATATTCTATATTAGCCTGCTCGAAGTCGGTGGTCTCCAGCTTGCGCATCATGCCACCCCACTTCTTCGACGGATTCGTCAGCGTACCGTCGGCATTGAACTGCGTAGTCAGGTTATACGGGCCACGCTCCTGCGGATAGTAGGCCAGATTGAGCACCGACAGCGTCGACGTGGCACCATTGTAGGTGGACTGGTCGCGATTGGGGTACAACTCCTTGACGTAGACCTCGCGCACACGGTGGTCGCTGAGCTGCTCAAGGTCGCTCTTGATATGGCCAGGAGTGAGGCTCGACGAACGGCGGGTGAACAGCGGGTCGACGGAGTACCACGCCAACAGGGCACGGTCGTAGCCCGAGGTGACGCCCGTCTTGTCGTTGTAGTTCTCGATACGTGTCGGCACACTCGACAGCGACCACGACTTCGGGTCGATGACGCTGATCAGCTCCTTCGTGTTCTCGAAGTCGTCCAGATAGGAAGCGTTATCCTGTGTACCGCTGGCACGACCAGCTATGAGCTGGGCAAACTCGCCCGTCAGCTGTATCTGCGAAGGCTGCGTCACGTGCAGCAACGGTATCTTGTTCAGTATGTTGGTCAGCCACTGCGACTCCTTCTTCCAACTAAGGTTCAGGCCCCACAGGGTATTGTTCAGCGGCTCCTCGCCCATCGCCACCTTTGTGGTCAGTGCCTGCTCCGACAGATGCATCAGCGTACCACCGAGGATGAAGTTCTTGGAGAAGTCGTATTCCCAGTTGATGCCGTACATCGTCTTGCGCTGCATACCGTAGTCGGTATTCGACTCCAACGAGACGTTGACGTTCGTGCCTGCATCGATAATGCTCTGGTTGATGATGGTCACCTCGCCTGCATAGTAGTCTACTGAGTAGTCGGAGCCTTCCTGCAACGTGACGCCACCAGCCGTCACCACTACCGAACCCTGCGGCACATTGGTAGCACCCAGCGAAATAACGTTGGCACTCTTGCCCTTGAACTGTCCCGTCATCAGGAACTTGTCCTTCTCGGCCGTCTGCTTGGCTATGGTCTTCGTCGAGTCATACAGCTGGTCAAACACGTACTTGTCGGCCACGTCGCCCAGTCCGGCTGCCTTAATCTTTTTGCGCAGATAGTCGCCGAACGGCTCTGCCGAGGGCAGGAAGATACGGCCGTTGCTGACAGTATAGCCCTGCACGAAGTCGAACTGCCCATTGGGGTGTGCCTTCATATTGTTGTCCAAACGGTCACAGCCCAACAACTTCAACAGCGTCTGCGACTTCAGTTTCTCCTCGGGCAGGTAGGTCAGGTAGACACCCGCCGTGTCGCTCTGGTACTTGATGTCGAGCCTGAACTTCTCCTTCTCCACATTCGAGGCTAAGTAGTACACGTTCTTCATCATCAGGTCCCAGTTGCCCTGCGAGGGACTGTTCGACGTATTCTTCAGCGACTTGACAAACAGGCACTTCTTCGTATCAGTAACATCGCTGGCAAACTCACCTACCTGATAGGTACGACCGCCGTAGGTGTACTCAAAGGCTACGGCCAGCACCTGGTCGGTCTGCAGGCCTGTCTTCAGCGAGACATAGCCCAGCGCCTCGTTCACCGTGTACTCTGACGATGACAGCAGGCGGGCCGACGACAGCTTCTCGTAGTCGGTACCGCCATAGAAATGGTCGATACTCTCTAAGGCCGAAGTAATGGCGTCGATGCTGCGTGCTGCCGAGTCAACACGGCTTATCAGCGTGGCATACTCGTCGTTGGCATTGTTGGAAGGCACACTCTTGTCTATCAGCGACCAGCGGCTGTTCGACACCTTCTCATTCTCGCCCAAGTCAGTGAAGGCCACGATGTTGCGCGTATTACTGGTAGTAGCCGTCTTGTTGGTCACCCAAATCTCCACACGGTTAATCTTCACACCGGTAGTCAGGTTGGGCAACGTCGACATGGCACGGTCGTAGTTCGAACGGAAATACTGAGCCAGGAAGAAGTGGCGGTTCTCCTCGTAGTCAGCGGCGTCAATCTCAAACGGCGTTGTCTGTGTGCCACCCTTCGAGGAAACACTCTTTGTCGTCGACTTCTTCTGCGACACGACGGCATCCAGCTTCAACTTGCCAAACTGCATAGCGGTGTGAATACCGAAGAGGCTCGAAGCACCCTTCACCAGCGAGTTGTTGGAAGGGAAGCTCACGTTACCGGCCTCCACCAACTTGATGATTTCGTCTTCCTTGCCATCGAATTTCAGCTTCAGGTTCTGCGTGTCGTAGGTGAAGGTGGCGTCGGTGTTGTAGTTCAGATTCATGTTCAACTTGTCGCCTACTTTACCGTTGACGTTCAAGTTAATCTTCTCGTCGAAGTCGAAGCTGGTGGTCTTACGGTTACGGATAGGCAGGCTGGGGTTGTCGATGTTCTTCAGCGTGCCGCCCAATTTCAGTTCGGCCGTACCCTGCGTTTTCACACGCACACCGCCAGGACCGAATATCTTCTCGGCAGGTCCTAAGTCGAAGTGCATGTCGGCAAACGAGAACTTCTCCTTGCCCTGCGTCTGGTAGGCCTCCGCGTTCTTGTTGCGGAAGAAAGCCTCACGGCCGCGCCGCTCACTCCACTTCAAATACTCCTCGGGCGTCATCAGCACGGGAGCGTTCAGGTAGGAGTCGCCTATCTTCGAACCGATGAAGTAAAGTCCCAACGAGTCGTTGTACTCCACCTGCTGCCGTATGTTCTCGGGCGTATGCAGATCAAGTGCCGACGAGTCCAAGTCTTCAGTAATCAAGGGTGCCGTGCGCTTAATCTTCCAGCGGGGATGCAACAGCGAGTCAGGGATGGTCTCGTCCTCGACCTGCAACTTGGGCTGGGATTTAACACCCATCCCCTCCCGGACGGGAGGGGCGTTTTGTTCACCTTGAGCCTGCCTGTTGGGGCGTCGGCGGTTGTCGTCCTGAGGCGGAGTGGCGAACAGCGATATGGCAACAAACAGGAACAACACCAGATAAAGCATGCTCCTCATCGAAGCAAGCTTCTTCAGTCTCTGGTATGTCCTATTCCTTTCCATTCTTAATCGTTACTCCCTCCATCTATACTCCCCTCCCGCTCGGGAGGGGCCGGGGGTGGGTATTACTTTATCTGTTTCAACGCTAACTTCACCACTTGCTCCACAGGCAAGGTGGGCTGTGCCTGCAATATCTGTACCACGACTTTCTGCGTAGGAGCCGGAGAGAAGCCCAGCATGGTAAGGGCTGCCACTGCCTCATCGCGCACAGCATTGTTCACTGGTGCCGACATAGTGCCGCCAGCCGGAATCTCGTCAGCTATGCCCAAAGCCACAATTTTGTCTCTCAAGTCGACGATGATGCGCTGTGCCGTCATCTTTCCGATACCCTTGATGCTCTGGATGAGGCGTGCGTTGCCTGTCGATATGGCATTGCAAAGCTCGCTGACGCTCATGCCCGACAGCATCATCCGCGCCGTGTTAGCCCCCACCCCACTGACCGTGATGAGCAGTTCGAACATCTCGCGTTCCTTTTTATTTATAAAGCCATACAGCACATGTGCATCTTCGCGGATAATCTCGAAGACGTAGAGCTTCACCATCTTTCTCTCCTCTTTCTGAAGAGCCGTAAACGTATTCAGCGATATATTCAGTCCGTAGCCCACTCCTGCGGCCTCAACCGTAGCAAGCGCAGGCGTCAGCTCGGTCAGCTCGCCCTTGATGTATTCTATCATACCATCGTTTTTTGTTGTATATATACAAAACAATTAACGGACTTTTCCCTACTTTATTGTGCCAGCAGGCAATTATCTGCAAGTACTCCCCCGACAATGTGCTGAAGGACGGCGGCGTCAAGTTCCGCTCGCTCTCATTCGGACTCTACTTCTAAGCAGACATCAAGAACAGTAAATTTAGGTTAAAGGAAGAAATAATAGCGAGAATTACAATAAAAAACCTTACCTTTGCCCCAAATAAAGACATGAATCGGCTAAAGGCTTTCATCGTTTGGCTTGGGCGCATAGGACATTGCCGAGGGTTCGGAATCCAGTCGCCTGCTGACTATTGGTTGGTCCGATACGTCATCAATGAGCATTGGCCTTATTACTCGTACTCAGAATTGGGACAGGATGACGACTGGCTGACACAGAAGTTGGGACGCCTGTATTTCCGGCTGGCCAACTGGTGCCAGCCTGCAATGATTATGAGCGATGCTTACCAAGCATATATGCAGGCTGGTTGTCGGAAAGCGAAGTTCGGCGAATCGACCGAAATGATAAGGCTGACGTTAGAGGGCGACTACCGTAACCGTCTCATGGATATATATAATAAGGTGAATGACGCAACGTTGCTGATTGTGGAACACTTATGGAAGGACAAACAATTCTGGCAGGAAATCGTCGACGATGAGCGAACCCGAGTGACCTTTGACCTCTATTACTGCGGCATCGTTTTGTTTGACAAGAAACGTACAAAAATCAATTATATCATTAACTTCTAAATTGACTATGAAAATAACAAAAGTGTACACCCGTAGCGGTGACAAAGGCATGACGAGCTTGGTGGGTGGCGTAAGAATCAAGAAAAGTGACATACGGTTAGAGGCATACGGCACCGTGGATGAGTTGAGTTCGCAGTTAGGGCTGCTGGCCGCTTTGCTGCCTGAGGGCGATGACCGTACCAACGTGATAAGAGTGCAGAACAACCTGTTTAACGTGTGTACTCATCTGGCCACAGACCAAAGCCAGACACCGCTCTATCCCTCAGCCCACTTAGCCGATGGCGAGACGGAATTTCTGGAGTCAGAAGTAGACCGTATCATGCAATTGCTACCCGAGCGACAGGGCTTTGTCCTGCCCGGCGGAACCCAGGCGGCTGCCCAGGCTCACGTGGCCCGGACTGTGTGCCGACGAGCCGAAAGGCGCATCTCGTCGTTGGCAGAAATAGCCAAAGTGGGTGAAGAAATTCAACAATACGTGAACAGATTGAGCGATTATCTGTTCGTTTTAGCGAAAAAAATAAATTTTAACAGTGGCCAGCAAGAAATAATTTGGCAAAACGCTTGTAAGTAAGAAAAAAATGATTACTTTTGCGGCCAAATTAGAAACCATTAAATTAAACGACTATGTATTGGACTCTGGAATTAGCTTCAAAACTGGAAGATGCTCCTTGGCCTGCTACTAAGGAGGAGTTGATAGATTATGCCATCCGCTCGGGTGCTCCACTGGAGGTACTCGAGAATCTGCAAGAGATAGAGGATGAGGGCGACGTTTACGAAAGTATCGAGGATATATGGCCCGACTATCCCACAAAAGAGGACTTCCTATTCAACGAGGATGAGTATTAAAGGGCGGAGTATATTTTACTCACTTGAACCCCAGCGAGGCAAGCAAATTTCATTTGCTTGCCTCGCTGGGGTTTATTATTAGTGCTAATATTTGTCAGGGGTCAGATACCCGTGACAACAAAACGGGCCCCGCTGGTATAGTCCAGATCGAGGGTGACGTTGTACCCCATTGATATAGCGAGGCGGCGAGCCAAAGGCAGGCCAATACCAAGGCTCTGTTCGTCGGAAGAGAGGCGGACGAAGGGGGTGAAGATGCGTTCTGCATCAACAACGGGGATGACGGGTCCCTCGTTGGTGACAGATATGGCGTAAGTGCCATCGGCATTGTCATGACAGCCCACCAGCACAGTACCACCCGTAGCGTACTTGTCAGCATTGTCAAGCAGACAGTTCAGCAAGTCCTGCAACAGTGGACAGGCATAAACCATCACGTCGTCGGTCACATCGGTCTTGAACGCTGTGCCCACACTGTTCAGTTCGGCAACTCACACAATGGCTGATAGATTCGTAGTCCATAGTCGGCGCTGGCAGCATAGATGTACTCCATAATGTCGCTGGTATCGTGCTCGTAATCGATGGCAGCCTGCGAACGCAACCAGAAAATGAACTCCATGCAGCAACCTGGCTGTGCCGCCTCTGCCTGGCGCACAAGCGGGCTTTTCTCGCCAATCACCTTGGGATTGTCACGAAGCCACTGCTCTATATGATGGCGAAACTTGGTGATATTGGCTACCCCGTCATCACCGATGGTGAGTGAGCGGAAATCGTAGTAAACCCTCCTAACCTGCTTGCGGCCCTCACGTTGTTCCATCCCTAACCAGTTTTGGAACGATCCGTCGACCAGCGTCTGGGGAGTGACGGTGATGATGGTATTGTCGAAATTGCGTATCTTTACCGTCGTCAGCGATATCTCCTCTACCCTACCGTTGGCGCCAGCTGAAGGTACGGTCACCCAGTCGCCGATGTGAATCATGTCATTGTTGGTAAGCCGTATGCCTGCCACCAAGCCCTTAATGGTATCCTGGAAAGCCAGCATCAATATAGCCGAGGCAGCACCAAGACCGGCAAACAGCGAAGTGGGGTCCTTGTTGATGACAATTGCTATAATCACGATAGCGGCTATAAAGACAACTATGATTTTCAAGATGCTGCATATTGAGTAGAGATATTGCTGGCGAGCCGTCCGGTGGCCATCTTCCAGCAGCTTGAAGGAGTCTGCAAACACTATCAAGGTACGCACCGACATCACGGTGATATAGATGGCTGTGAGGCGTGTCAGCACCTCACGGACTGTAGGAAAATCATAGAACGTCCAGGGCAGCAGTTGCCAAATGATGACGGCTGGCACGATGTTGCACGCCGTTACAAGTACCTTACGGTTGAAAATGACATCGTCCCACTTCGCCCCTGTCTTCTTTGTCAGGCGCAGCACGATGGGGACTAATAGCCGCCGACACAGCACCCCTGCCACAACAGCCAGCAGCACAGCCAATATCACCAAAACAACATGGTTGGCGTAAGCCATCATGTCACCTTCCAAACCACAGGCTTCAAGCACCTGATTAACCAATTGCTGAATCTTTTCCATTATTTGCCCAACTTTGCTGCAAAGTTACAACTTTTCCACAAAGGAAAGCATTTTTCCCTTCCTTTTTTGGCATTTTTTGGGAAAAAAGCAGTTTACCGTAACTAAACTGGGAGTTTACCGTAACTAAACCCAGGGTTTACCCTACCTAAACTCGGAAGGCTTGTGAATGGGCTGGAGAATTGGAGAATTTTCTGAAAACACCTAACCTCCTACCTAAATCTTCGGAAAGGCCTTTGTAGATAGGGGTTATGATGAGGTAGGTGTTGGCTGAACACCTACCTAACACCTACCTCAACTGGTACCTTGAGGTGAGAGATAGAAATAGGTAGGTGTCAGGTAGGTGTTTGGGAAACACCTACCTGACGGAAATGCCTTTGTAGAAAGGCGTTCTGGGAGATTCAGGTAGGAGGTTAGGTGTTTTTGCAGAATCATTGGTGGGCGGATACAATAAATCGGGGAAAAATGCGTTATATAGTACGTGCAAAGACGAATTCTGCTGCTGACAGTCGTGCTGCTGACCATGCTTGAGGCGAAGGCGCAGTATGATCCGTCGTTCAGTCATTACTGGGCGATGGAGCCGTCGTTTAACCCTGCTGCGGTGGGCAAGGAGCAGAAGCTGAACGTGGCGGGTGCCTACAATATGACGCTGACGGGCTTTGAGCACAACCCGAAGACGATGTACATAGGGGCTGACATGCCGCTTTACCTGTTGGGGGCTTACCACGGGGTGGGCCTGCTGGTGGTCAACGACGAGATTGGTCTGTTCTCGCACAAGAAGGTGGGGGTGCAGTATGCTTACAAACACAAGCTGCTGGGCGGCATGATCAGCATTGGCGTGCAAGCCGGGCTGCTGAGCGAGAATTTCAACGGCTCGGAAGTTGATACGGAGATGGACGGCGACGAAGCCTTTGCGAAGTCAGAGGTGACGGGCACGGGCTTTGACTTTGCTGCCGGCCTGTACTATACACACCGCAACTGGTACGTGGGTGTGTCGTCGCAGCACCTCACCGCGCCAGTCGTGGAATTGGGTGAAACGAACGAGTTAGAGATAGCCCGCAGTTATTATTTTACGGGTGGATACAATATTCGGCTAAGAAATCCGTTTCTTACAATACAGACCTCAGTATTAGGCCGTACGGATGGGGTTGCCTACCGTGGTGACATATCGGCGCGACTGAAATATACGCACGAGAAGCGAGTGATGTATGCCGGTCTCTCGTACAGTCCCACCAACTCGGTGACGCTGTTGATTGGCGGTTACTTTCACGGCATTATGCTGGGCTACAGCTACGAGGCCTACACGTCGGCCATCAGCCTTGGCAACGGAAGCCACGAGCTGTTTGTGGGTTATCAGACGGATATCAACCTTTTCAAGAAAGGAAGGAACCGTCACCAGAGTGTGAGGATTCTGTAAGGCCCACCCAAGCCCTCCCGAAGGGAGGGGTGTTTAGATACAAGAAGAAGTAAAAACAATATTAGTTATGAAATATTACGAGATAAGAAATTCTTGGCGGAAAGTAACCAGACATCCCTCCCTTTGGGAGGGCTTGGGTGGGCTTTTCTGCCTTATGTTCCTTCTTACAGGTTGTTTCGGCAGCAAGGTGTCATCGGGTAACGGAGGCGAACTGACAGGATCGGGTAGTCGGGCGTTCTCCGAGCCGTCGCCGTTTGGCATGGTGCTCATCAAGCGCGGACACCTGAAGATGGGTATCGAGGAACAAGACTCGCTCTGGGGCAAGCAGACGCCTGTGCGTGACATTTCGGTGGACGGATTCTGGATGGACGACACTGAAATCACGAACTCGGAGTACCGACAGTTCGTGAACTACGTGCGCGACTCCATCATCCGCGAGCGTCTGGCCGACCCGAACTATGGCGGTGACGAGACGTACAAGATTGAGGAGGACAAGAACGGCGACCCCATCAAGCCGCACCTGAACTGGAAGAAGTCGCTGCCCCGCAAGCCGAACGAGGACGAGCTGCGTGCCTTGGAGAGCGTCTACGTCACGAACCCCGTGACGGGAGAAAAGATGCTGGACGCCGCCCAGATGAACTTCCGCTACGAGGTGTACGACTACACGGAGGCCGCGCTGCGCCGTAACCGTCTGAACCCCGAGGAGCGCAACCTGAACACCGACGTTGCCGTAGACCCGAACGAGAAGGTCTGGATTTCCAAGGACACAGCCTACATTGACGACGAGGGTAAGATTGTGCGCCAGACCATCGAGCGCGAGCTGAGCGGTCCGTGGGACTTCCTTAACACGTACATTATTAATATATACCCCGACACGACCTGCTGGGTGAACGACTTCCCCAACGCCGACAACGAGGTGTATATGCGCAACTACTTCTCGAACCCCGCCTACAACGACTATCCTGTGGTGGGCGTGACGTGGGAGCAAGCCAACGCCTTCTGCGCCTGGCGCACAGAGTACCTGCTGAAGGGACTCGGCCCCGCCGCCCGCTTCGTACAGCGCTACCGCCTGCCGACAGAGGCCGAATGGGAGTATGCCGCCCGTGGCAAGGACGGTACGGAGTTCCCGTGGGAGAACGAGGACGTGGCCAGCGGCAGAGGTTGCTTCTTTGCCAACTTCAAGCCCGATGACGGCAACTACACCAAGGACGGCAACCTGATAACGTCGAAGGTGGGTATCTACAGTTCGAACACGAACGGGCTCTACGACATGGCCGGCAACGTGGCCGAGTGGACCTCGACCATCTATACCGAGGCTGGCGTGGACGCCATGAACGACGTGAACCCGCAGCTGAAGTACAATGCCGCCCGTGAAGACCCCTACCGGCTGAAGAAGAAGAGTGTGCGCGGCGGCTCGTGGAAAGACCCCGAGAGCTACATCCGCTCGGCCTGGCGCAGCAGCGAGTTCCAGAACCAGCCTCGCAGCTATATCGGTTTCCGTTGCGTGCGCTCCTTAGCCAATACCGTGAGCGAGAAGACCAAGCCAGGCAAGACCTCAAAAAAAAAGTAGGTAACAAAGGTGAGGCCCGACACAACTTCGGCGGCTCAACCATCCATTAAATCGTAATTAGTGAATTGTCAAATAGAACATAGGAATGACAAAGTACAGTAAGTTCAATATCATCTACCGCTTGCAAAAGTGGCTGGATAGCGTCCCCGGACAAACGTTCATGAACTACGCTTACAGCTGGGGTGCATCAATCGTGATTTTAGGTACGCTTTTCAAGCTTACCCACCTGCCTGGCGCCAACTTCATGCTGTTCCTCGGCATGGGCACCGAGGTTGTGGTGTTCTTCATCGCCGCCTTCGACCGCCCGTTCGACAAGACTGCCGACGGCATGGAGCTGCCGACGCATGTTGGCGAGGAGGCAGAGTATCCGGCAATGGCGGAAGGCTCGGAGATGCCTGCGGCTGCCGTTGTTGGCGGTGGTGGTGGCGTCGTTGGTGGTGGCACCATCATCATTGGCGGTGGAGGGGGTGCTGCAACAGAGTTGCAGCCTACGGAGAAGGCAGGCGCGAGCGAGGCTCCGGTGGTGGACACGGAGGCCATAGCGGCCGTCTCGTCGTCGGTTACCACGATGGCAGGTGGTACGGTGGTAACACCTGTACCGCAGGTCAACCCGGAACTGGAGGAGGCTACGTCCAACTACGTGGACGAACTGAAGAACCTGACCGAGATGCTGCACAGGGTATCGGAGCAGAGCGAGCGTCTGTCGCGTGACAGCGAGGAGATGGAGAACCTGAACCGCACGCTTACCGGCATCTGCAAGATTTACGAGATGCAGCTCAAGGGTGCCTCGCAGCAGATTGGCACTATCGACGAGATTAACGAGCAGACCAAGCGCATGGCCGACCAGATAGCGGAGCTGAACCAGATTTACGCCCGCATGATTGAGGCCATGACGGTCAATATGCCGAAGGTGTGAAAAGGGGAAAGTGAAAAATGAAAAGGGAAAAGTGAATAATTTGCTGCCGCCATACCATAGGCGGGAACAAAAATCAAACGAATATGGCAATTAAGAAAAGACCGGTATCTCCGCGCCAGAAGATGATTAACCTGATGTACGTCGTCTTGATGGCCATGCTTGCGCTGAACGTCTCGAACGAGGTGCTCAACGGCTTCTCCATCGTGGAGGAAAGCCTGAAGCGCACGACGGCCAACGCCACGAAGGAGAACCTTGCAATATACGACGACTTCGGCGCGCAGATGAAGGCGAACCCGCAGAAGGTGAAGGAGTGGTACGACAAGGCCATGCTGGTGCGCCAGATGAGCGACTCGCTCTACAACATGGCCGACGAGCTGAAAATCGCCATCGTGAAGGAGGCCGACGGCAAGGACGGCGACCTGCACAACATTCGCAACAAGGAGGACATGGAGGCAGCCAACCAGGTGATGCTGGCTCCGGGACGCGGACGTGGCCAGGAATTGTTCGACGCCATCAACAACTACAAGAAGCAGATGCTGGAGATGGCCATAGGCACGCGCCAGAAGAGGACCATCAGCGAGATTCTGTCGACCACCATTCCCGAGAACATGCGTACCCTTGGCAAGAACTGGCAGGAGTACATGTTCGAGTCGATGCCGGCCGCTGCTGCCGTCACCCTGCTGTCGACGCTGCAGAGCAACGTGCGCTACACCGAGGGTGAGATACTGCACACGCTGGAGCAGAACATCGACGTGAAGGATATACGCGTCAACGCCCTCGAGGCGTTCGTCATCCCCAACTCGCAGACCATCGTCCGCGGCGACAAGTTCTCGGCCCATATCGTCATGGCCGCCGTTGACACCACCCAGGTGCCCGACATCTACATAGGCAACCAGAAGGTGACGCTGCGCGACAACATCTACGAGCGCATCTGCGGCACAACGGGCGACTTCACCCTGGCTGGTTACATTGAGACCGTCAACGGTAACGGTGACCGCATCAAGCGTGACTTCTCGCAGAAGTACACCGTTGTCGACCCGTCGGCCACCGTCTCTGCCGACCTCATGAACATGCTCTACGCCGGCTACTCCAACCCCATCAGCGTGTCGGTGCCCGGTGTTCCCCTGAACAAGATACAGGCCACGATGAGTGGCGGTGGCACGCTGCAGCCCACTGGCCCCGGCAAGTATATAGCCCGTCCGTCGAAGGTCGGCGAGAACGTGACCATCACCGTCACCTCGACCAATACCGGCCGTCCACAGCAGATGGGACAATTCACCTTCCGTGTGCGCAAGCTGCCCGACCCGACACCATTCATTGCCATAAAGGACGAGCAGGGCAATCCCTCGCGCTTCAAGGGTGGCGGTCTGGCTAAAGGCAGCCTGATGGGCATCGACGGCATTGGTGCCGCCATCGACGACGGCATCCTCGACATCTCCTTTAAGGTGGTATCGTTCGAGACGGTGTTCTTCGACAACATGGGTAACGCTGTGCCTATGGCCAGCAACGGCTCGCAGTTCTCTGACCGCCAGAAGGACACCTTCCGCAAGCTGGCCCGCAACCGCCGTTTCTACATCTCGCGTGTCACCGCCATCGGTCCCGACGGCATCCAGCGCACATTACAGAATCCTATGGAAATAATCGTGAAGTAGCGGGCTTTGCCCTAAATGATAAATGATAAATGATAAATGATAAATGATAAATGAAAAGTGAAAGATATAATATGACAGCAAATCAATTCCCAATAGCTAAACGATGGATGATGGTGATAGGTTTATCATTTATCATTTGTCATTTATCATTTAGCGAAGCGCAGGCCCAGCCTAAGAAGAGCCGTGTGCAGCAGATGCAGAAGAGTCAGCAACAGCAGAAGAAGCAGACGACGTCGTCGCAGGGCATGACGCGCCGCATGCAGATGAGCTATCCCGTGGCCCTCGACATGCCCGAGGACGTAGTGTGGCGCCGTGACATCTACCGCGAAATCAACCTCAACGACGATGCCAACGCCGGCCTGTACTATCCCGTGCAGCCGCAGGGCAAGCAGCTGAACCTGTTTACTTACATCTTCAAGCTGGCCCAGAACAACTACATTCCCATCTACGAGTACTCGGTGGCCAACGACGGCAACGACGATTTCTCGGACGCCGCAAAGGTGAAGCTGAAGACGGTGCTCGACGACCGCCACATCTTCTACGAGGAGCAGGACGGTAAGCTGAAGGTCGATAACAGCGACATACCCTCGGCCGAGGTGATGAAATACTACCTGAAGGAGAGTGCCTACTACGACCAGAGCAATGCCACGTTCCACATCAAGCCACTGGCTCTATGTCCCATCATGATGCGTGAGGACGACTTTGGCGGCGAAGCCACCCAGTACCCCTTGTTCTGGGTGAAGTACTCGGACCTGGAGCCGTTCCTCAGCCGCCAAACGGTCATGACGTCGAACGTGAACAACGCCGCCGTCATGTCGATGGACGACTACTTCACGCTGAACAAGTACAAGGGCAAGATATACAAGACCAACAACATGCTGGGCAAGACGCTGGCACAGATTGCCGGAGGCGACTCGGCCAAGCTGTCGGACGAGCAGAAGCGCATCGAGGCCGAGCTGGAGGCGTTCAAGAACAACATCTTCGGCGACCAGCAGAAGAAGGACTCCCTCGACAGCATTGCCAATGCCAATCCTGCCAACGTAAAGGCTGCCAAAAAGGCGCGCAAGGAGAGAACCAAGACCGAGAAGGCCAGCCGCCGCACGAAGTCGTCGTCATCCTCATCCAGCTCGTCGTCGGCTGCCCGTGTATCTGTACGCCGTCAGCGGCATTGAACGTTGAACATTGAACGTTGAACATTGGAGGATGAAGAGGATTGTTGCATCATTGCTGTTGTCGGTGGGTTTGCTGACTGCGTCGCATGCCGAGTCGCTGATTAACTTCGGCTTCAAGGGCGGTATCGAACTCATCAACATGGACTTCAACGCCTCTACCCTGAATGCCAGCAACCGCGCCGGCTTCTACATCGGCCCGTCGCTGCGGTTCAACCTGCCCGTAGTCGGCCTCAGCCTCGACGCATCGGGCTTTTACAGCCAGCGCGACCTGAAGGTGACCGGCGAGAAACTCTCCCAGAAGAGCATACTGCTGCCGGCCAACGTGCGCTATGGCGTAGGCATCGGCGACCTGCTCTGCATCTTTGCCACTGCCGGCCCGCAGTTTAGTTTCAACGTGGGCGACGACGTGTTTCACTGGGTAGACGAGAACGGCAACGACAGCCAGTTTACCCTGCAGAATACCATGCTCAGCTTCAACTTCGGTGCCGGTGCCCGCATAGGCAGCCACTTAGAGGTGGGCATCTATTACAACATCCCGGTAGGCAAGACGGCCGACTTCACTTGGGAGAAGTTAGGCGACCAACTGAGTGAGACGACTTGGAACAGCGCCAAGTCGCGTACCAATGCGTGGCATGTTTCGTTGTCTTACTATTTCTGATGCACTTTGCCGATGTCATACTCCCCCTGCCGCTCGACGGCACCTTTACCTACTCCCTGCCGCCGCAGTGGCAAGAGTGCGTAAAGCCAGGGTGCCGTGTGCTGGTGCCTTTCGGGCGCAGCAAGCACTATGTGGGAATCGTCGCAACCCTGCACGACAACAAGCCGACGGGCTACGAGGTTAAGGACATACTGCAACCGATTGACACACAGCCGATATTGCTTCCCGAGCAGTATCGGCTGTGGCAGTGGATAGCCGACTATTACATGTCGCCCATCGGCGAAGTCTACAAGGCGGCTCTGCCTGCGGGGCTGAAGGCTGAAGACGGCTACCGTCCCAAGACCGAAACCTATATACGGCTCACCTCCCAGTTCAGTTCCGAGCCGTCCCTCCATATTGCCCTCGACATGCTGCAGCGGGCACCGAAGCAGCTGAAGGCGTTCACCGACTTCCTCTATCTCGCTGAAGAAGGCGACGTGACCCGTGACGAACTGCTCAACGAAGGTCACGCGCTACAGACCGTCTCGATGCTCATCAAGCGCGGTATGCTCGAAACATACGAGGTGGAGGTGGGACGGCTGAACCACAGCGGCGAGCCGCATCCAGAGAACATCAAGCGGCTCAGCGCGGCACAGGAGAGGGCCTACAACCAGGTACTGATGTCGATGATGAAGAAGCAGGTGACGCTGCTGCATGGTGTCACCTCCAGCGGCAAGACCGAAATCTACATCCACCTGATACAGCGCGAGATTGACCAGCACCGCCAGGTGCTCTACCTGCTGCCCGAGATTGCACTCACCGTCCAGATGATGGAGCGGCTGCACCGCGTCTTCGGCGACCGCCTTGGCATCTACCACTCCAAGTACAGCGATGCCGAGCGGGTGGAAATCTGGCAGAAGCAGCTTTCGGGCCATCCCTACGACGTCATCCTGGGTGCCCGTAGTGCCGTCTTCCTGCCTTTCCAGCGGCTTGGCCTCATCATCGTCGACGAGGAGCACGAGACCAGTTTCAAGCAGCAGGACCCCATGCCCCGCTATCATGCACGCTCTGCCGCCATCATGATGGGGGCACTGGCAGCCCCCTCCCCCTCCGTCCTCCTCGGTTCGGCTACTCCATCTCTGGAAACCTATCACAACGCCATGACGGGCAAGTATGGATATGTACAGCTGACCGAGCGGCATCAAGGCATTGAGCTGCCCGAGATTCAGGTGGTTGACACCCACGACCTGCGCCACCGCAAGATGATGCACGGTCCCTTCTCGCCGTTGCTGTTGAGCAAGGTACGCGAAGCCCTGGAACGCGGCGAGCAGGCCATCCTCTTCCAAAACCGCCGCGGCTATGCGCCAGTATTAACGTGCAAGGCATGCGGCTGGGTGCCCCACTGCCAGAACTGCGACGTGTCGCTCACCTACCACCGCCAACTGAACCAGCTGGTGTGCCACTATTGCGGTGCCGTCTACCAGGTGCCGGTGGAGTGTCCTGCCTGCGGCGAGACCAACCTGCTGACACGCGGCTACGGCACGGAGAAGATAGAATCCGAGGTGCGCGAGGTATTCCCCGAAGCCCGCATCAGCCGCATGGACCTCGACACCACCCGTACCCGTCATGCCTACGAGCGGCTCATCAGCGACTTTGCGTCGGGGCGCACCAATCTGCTCATCGGCACCCAGATGATATCGAAGGGACTCGATTTCGACCGCGTCAGCGTAGTGGGCATCCTCGATGCCGATACCATGCTGAACTATCCCGACTTCCGTGCCTTCGAGCATGCCTTCATGATGATGTCGCAGGTCAGCGGACGTGCCGGCCGCAAGGGTCATCGCGGCCTCGTCATCCTGCAGACCAGCCAGCCGCAGCTGCCCCTTATCCGTCAGGTGGTGGAGGGCGACTACGCAGCCTTCTACCGTTCGCTGCTGACCGAGCGCCGCGAGTTCCACTATCCGCCTTACTACCGGCTCATCTACGTCTACCTGAAACATCGTACCGACCCGATGGTTGAGACCGCCGCCCGTGAGTTAGGCTACCGTCTGCGCCAGTGGTTCGGTTCCCGCGTGCTGGGTCCCGACAAGCCCGGTGTCGCGCGAGTGAAGTCGCTCAGCATCCGCAAGCTTGTGCTGAAGTTGGAGCCGCAGCTCAATATGGCCGATGTGCGCAAATATTTAGCGCTTGCCCAGCAGCAGATGCTTCAGGACAAGCGCTATGCGTCGTTGCAAGTCTACTACGACGTAGACCCTCTTTAGAATTTGTAGTCGATACCTACGCCGATGACGTTGTTGGTACGTGAGTACGTTTCCTTTCCGTAGGATGCCTGCTTGTCGTAGTCGCTGTACAGGCTGATGAAGTAACCGGCATTCAGACGAACCTTCTCGTTGATGTTCCATGCGCCACCCAGTCCGATGGAGTAGCTGTCGCAGGCGAAGGAAGTGTTCTGCTGGTAACCGTCAGAGAGTCCGTAGTCGGTACGCTGACCACCACAGCTGACGGTGAACTTGTCGTTGATGTCGTATTCCACGCCAGCCAGAATCTCGTGGGTGCCGTGGGTAAGCTCATCCTGACGGTCGTTGCCCATTTTGGCGTTCTTGTCGTCGAAGAAGTGATACTCAAGGGTGGCACGGAGCTGGGGGGTAAACTCATAACCGGCAGCCACAGAAAGCAGGGCAGGCATGTCGTAGCGCGTGCGGACACCGTCCTGATAAGGAGCGGTGTAGGCACCGAGAGTCTGTTGTAGCGCAGCCAGCTTCGCCTGGGCATTGGGGGCGTTGGCCAACATGTAGCCCATGAGGTTGGCCCCCAGTCCGGCATCAAGAACATTGGTGTCGTTCTTGGGATTCACCTTGGTGCGGAACTCATAGCGGGCAGTCAGCGTAAGGGGTCCCTGATGATAGTTGACGCTGACTAAAGGCGTGAAGCCCCAGCCCTTTTGGTCCACATCGAGCATCAGTGCCGCCAGGTCGCCAAAGGCAGGATGCTCTTTGGCCTTGACGTGTCCGCGATAGTAACCGTCGTAATAGTTGGCACGCACGCCGACGGCTGCCGACAAGCAGTCAAGCAGTTTGTAGGTGAAGTTCAGCTGTCCGCCGTAGATATACTGCTTGCCCTTCATCTCTGAATCGAGTTTGTAGGTGCTGGGCTGTATGCCGTTATTGGCCAACATTCCGCCTAACAGCACGTTGAACATGGGCACGCCCTCGTCGTACTTCACGAAGCCGCCGCTACCCACGATGCCTATCATGCTGGAAATGGCCCAGCGGTCCTTCTTGTAAGAAGCGAAAAGAGCTGGAACAATCGGTGCAGAAGCCACCCCTTCGTACTTGACACCGTTGTAGGTAATATCGCGGTTCTGCCACGGTTTCTGGAAATCGAGCGACATTTGGAAGCCGTCGTAGCCCCATGCCAGTCCGGCGGGGTTCGAGTAGGCAGCGTCTATTTCCATCGAGGCGCCGCGGGCCATCATGCGGTCGAAGGCGATGTGATAATTGGTGTTGGTCATCAGACCACCGGCACTTGCAGCAGCCGCGAAGCCGAAGGTGGCTGCCATCATAAAAAACAGTTTCTTGGTCATGGTTGGATAGGGTTTGTTCGTAATTGGGTGCAAAAATACGAAAAAATAGCCAATAAGATACATTTTTACGGGGAAAAATGCACGTAGAAAGGAAAAATATTGTATATTTGCACACAAAACACAGAACAGCCTAAGAATTATTAACTAACTACACATTAAATTAAAGGTTTATGAAACAAAGTTACTTCAAGCGTTTGTTGCTGGCAATGGGAGTGTTGTCGGCAACGTCAGTATCGGCTATTGACTTGCCTTACGCCAAGGCACCGGCCGACGGTAAAACCTACATCCTGGTGAGCAGGTTAAAGCCCGCCAGCTATCTCAGGGAAACAAGCTGGGACGGCTCGCTCTACCTGCAGCCTTACGACCTGAACGAGCAGCAGAAGGCCGCCTTCACGGCTAAGCTGAACGAGGACGGCACCTGGAACTTCTACAAGGAAATGGTTGAGACCTACGAGGGTGAAGAGGAACCCTACAAGTACATGGTCTACATGGGCATTCCTGCTGGCACCGACAACCTGAGACTCAGAGAGCTGGACCCCGTCAGCTGGACGGTAGAGCCAACCCGCCTGAACGACTACTATATGCTGAAAGCAGGTTGGGGTCAGGGCAATGCGCAGACCGAGGGCGGCTACCTGCACCTGAACAATGGTGGTGAGTATCTGGTCATCACCGAACCCACCAACCAATGGTTCCCCGACTTCTACGGCGGCATACAGCGCGACGAGAATGAGGACCCCGTCTACGACGAGGCAGGCTTCGTGGAGCCGCTGAACCCCATTTCGCGCTACTGGGCGTTCGTCGAGATTGACGACGTGCCTGCCTTCGCCGTGAAGGTACAACTCTACGCGCTGCTCCAGGGCATCGAGGAGAACTATCTGGGCGATGACGCGTTCAACGCCGGATTCCAGCAGGCCCTCGATACAGCCATGCCCTACTACGAGAAGCAGGACTTCACCGAGGATGACTTGGCGGCAGCCAAGGGCATCGTCGATGCCAAGCTGGCCCTCTACAACGAGATTAAGGCGGCACAGGACCTGTTAGGTGACCAGTCGGATTACAAACTCTCGACGGCCATCGAGGCAGCCACCTCTGCCTTCAACACCCTGACCGACACACAGGCACTGACCGACGCACAGGCAACGCTGAAGGAGGCCGAGACGGCATTTGCCTTAGGAGGTGACGACCTGACGGCACTCGGCAGGAACATGAGCTTCGAGGACCTCTCGGCACAGGGTGGCAGCCAGACGTCAAGCGTCGCTGGTGCTCCTGCGGGCTGGAACGTCTACGTTCGTGGCCAGCAGGTAGTGACGGCCGACGATGTGCGCGCTGCCGGCATCACCGCCTGGCACGGTGCCAACTACGACGCCGAGGGTTCACCGATGGACGGTGAACTGGCCTTCGGACTGTGGAACAGCGGCGTGCCCCAGTACGAGATTTCGCAGACCATCAGCGGTCTCGAGAACGGTTCCTACACCATCAGCGCCGGTTTGATGGTAGGTGCCAACGGCAACGGTTCGCGCCGCACCACGCAGCGCATCTTCGGTAACCTCAACTCGAAGTACTTCGCCAGCGAGGATGAGTACAATCTGGAAGTGCTCGACCAGAGCGAGGTCTACAGCTTCGAGGGACTGGTAGAGCCTGTTACCGACCGTGAGCTGCAGCCCATCAGCGTCCGTGCCTTCGTCTTCGACGGCACCCTGACCTTCGGTCTGCGTACCGACGGCAACATTGCCGCTGCCAACCGTGAGGGCAGCAACGGTGCCGGTGGCGACGGATGGTTCAAGCTCGACAACTTCCGCATCACGAAGGAGGGCTACATCCAGGACGACGCACTGGCCATCTACAACCACTACAATGAAGTCTACGACCGCTTCTTGGACGAGGCCATGCAGCAGTCCGTCAAGGACGAGCTGAAGAGCGTCACCGGCGGCGCTATCGGAGCTGGCAGCAGTCAGGAGGAGATTATTGCAGCCATCGTGAAGCTGAAGGACATGTACCCCACCGTAGAGGCATCTGTTGCTGCCTACAAGCGGCTGTATGAGGCCATCGAGAACGGCATTGCCCAGCAGATAGAGTACGAATACAGCGCTACCATCGACGACTTCAGCGACATGGTGATGGCGGCTCAGGACATATACGACGAGGGCAACGCCTCTGTGCAGGAAATCGACGAGGTGATAGCCAACCTGGCTGCCGGACTGGAAGAGCTGAAGGCCACTGCCGTGAGCTTAGGCGACGTCACTTTCGTACTGAAGAACAACAGCTTCGAGGACCTGAGCAATCAGGGCGGTAGCCCCAGCGACGGTGCGCAGCGTGCTCCCGCCGGATGGACGCTGACGGTCGACGGTGAGGTTGTCGAGGGTACTCCCGGCTTCGGCTGGTGTGCCATCAACCATGGCGACGCCATCGACGTGACCGACTATGAGGGCAACCACTACGACCACCAGTACACCGACGGCGAGTTCCTGTGGGGTATCTGGAACGGCAACATCCCCGAGATTGAGCTTAGCCAGACGCTGAAGCACCTGCCCGCCGGCAACTACACGCTGCAGGCCGACGTCATGGTGGAATACAACTGGGCCGGCAACTGCCTCACCACCCAGCGACTCTTTGCCAACAACTTCGTACAGATGTTCGGTTCCGAGGGCTACCACGAAATCAACCTGCCCGAGGACGCCAAGAATGCCACCGTACTGACCTACGCCGACTATACCTGCACCAGCGACGACCCGCTGACCCACCTGCTGCGCCCGATGGAGGTCAACTTCGACGTTGACGAGTCAGGCATTGCCGTCATCGGATTCCGCACCAACAGCATCAGCGACTTGGGCGAGGCCCAGAACAATGGCAAGGGATGGTTCAAACTCGACAATTTCCGCCTGACTTACAACAGTGCCGAGGTGTCTACAGGCATTGCCACCCTGAAGCCTGCCGCTACTACTGCTGCTCAGGTCTACGGCCTCGACGGCCAGCGCCGCACACAGATGCAGCGCGGCCTGAACATCGTCCGTAAGGACGGCAAGGCCGTGAAGCTCATCAGCAAGTAACCACGCCACCACCCCGTGGCATAGACCACCCAAAATCTCCACCCCGTATGAGCATTTTCTGCCTCATGGGGTGGATTTTTTTAACGGGTAAATACTTTGCGCCTTCGTTAGCCTTACGACTCGCGACAGTTAGGGTTACGACTCTCGATGATTAACCTTACGACTCACGAAGATTAGGGTTACGACAACCTAACAACCTAACAACCTAACAACCTAACAACCTAACATTACCCCCTTTTTTTATGCAAAAAATTGGGGGAAATCGTCGGAAATGCCCTGTTTATCCCTGCAAGCGAAGATTCCCAATACTTAAAAGTATTTTATAATAATAATTATATTATAATATAATTATTATTATAATTAATAGTATATAAGAGGGGAAATGTTAGGTTGATAGGTTGAATCTTCGCTTGCAATGATAAACAAAGGGTTTCCGAAGATTTTCCCCTCATTTTTACAAAAAAATGGGGGGTAATGTTAGGTTGTTAGGTTGTTAGGTTGTTAGGTTGTTAGGGCCGTAGCACGTCGCGCCTGAACCGCCAGCCGGTGAAAAGCAGCATACAGCCCGCTGCCATTCCCGCTGCACCGATGACAAAGGGGGAAAAATAGGAAATCACCCCAAAAAAGCTAAAGGCCTCTCCAAAGGGCTTGGGGAGGCCTTTAGCTTTTTTGGGGGTGTTTTTTTGAGATTTGCCCCCATTTTTACAGGCTGACCTCGCAGCCGATGCCGAGCACCCGGTTTGTTCGGGTGAAGGAGTCGCTGACGAGAGGTTCGGTAGAGGTCAGACGGTCGTAGGTGTCGTACATGGTCTGGAAGTAGGCGGCCTTGAGCGTGAGCCGGTCGGTGGCCTTGTAGTTGAAGCCGAAGCCGATGCTGTAGCTGTCGACGACAAACGAGATGTCGTTCATGTACTCGTCGGTCAGTCCGTAGCGGGTGAGCTGTCCTCCAGCGGAAATGGTGAGGCGGTCGGCGACATCCCACTCGGCACCGGCAAGCAGCTCGTTGGAGTTGTGGCTGAGCTTGTCTTGGGCGTTGTCGTACCAGTCGGCCTGCTTGTCGAAGTAGTGGTGCCATCCGGCGTTGAGGCGCACGCCCTCGGCGGGTGTCCACTGTGCTCCGACTGTGAGCTGTGCGGGTGCATCCTCGTTGATGGACTCTGCGTCGCGGTATTTGTTGACGGCGGCAATCTCGCTGGCCTCGTTGACGGTTGACTCGTTCTTCATGCGTATCTGGGTCTTGAACTCGTACTTGGCGGCGAAGTTGAAGTTGCCGAACTTGTAGTCGACGCCGATGACGGGGGCGACACCGACGCTGGACTGGTTGCAGAGCAGATTGACGCCCTGCGAGTACTTCTGCAGGCTTCCGATGCTTTGCTTGGCTCCTTCGAGCTGCTGCTTGGTGGCCACCAGCTCGGCATACTGTGGCAGGGCGGTGGCTCCGGCTGCCTCATACTGAGCCATACCGGCGTTAACTTTTTCGAGGTTGCCCTCGACGGTGGCGGCAGCCGACTGGAGGAAACTGCCGAAGTTCATGTAGCGGTCCTCGCCCACGTTGACCATGATGTTGCTGATTTTGGCCTTATAGGTGGCGTTGCCGTAGAGCACGCGCAGTCCGCCGTAGACGGCGAGGTTGGGGTTGATTTTGTAGGCCGTGCCGAGCTGGAATCCGAAGTAGTACTGACGGCCCTGCATGTAGCCGTCCATGTCGTAGCCCTGTGCGCCGAAGGGCTTGAGCTGGTTGGCAATGTTGCCCACGACGCTCTCGAAGGAGCCGAGTCCGTCGGCAAACTCACAACTGCCACCGCCTCCGGGCACCGAGAAGTTGAACTGCCACGACCAGTCGCCCTTGTTGTAGGCTGCCTGCAGCGAGGGGATGAAGGGGGCATCGGCGGTGCCCTCGAAGGTTTTTACGCTCTGTCCGTTGTTCTTGCGTCCCAAGGCGTAAAGTGGATTGGTGGAGGTTACGGTGCGGGTCTGCCGTGCATACTGCCAGTTGAAGCCTATGTGGAGACCTTCGGGCAGGAAAGCCACACCGGCGGGGTTGGAGTAGACACCGTCGAGGCCGATGGCGGCGTCGCGGGCTGGATTGCGCAGGAAGTCGACACTCTGGTTCGTGTTGGTTAAGATGCCGCCAGCCAGGGCGGTGGTTGATGTTACTGCCAGCATCACGCCGACCATCATTGCTTGCTTTTTGTTCATATCCTAAAAACTTCTTAAAAAACTGGCTGCAAAGTTAAGGATATTGTGCCGAACAGCAGCGTTTGCGCACACAAAGTTAACGAAGATTAACGAAAAATGCACAAAATATGGCACAAATGTGCAATTCTGTGCATAATTCTCACGCCGCAAGAGGTTACTTTTTGAGTTCAGGATAGCTGATGCGGGTGTGGTAGATGGTCTTGAGTTTCTCGATGAGCACGGTCTTGGCGTACTGCACGTCACGGAAGGTGATGGGGCACTCGCGGAAGTAGCCTTCGTCCATCTGGGTGTCGATGATGCGGTTGACGAGTCCCCGGATGCTCTGCTCGGTGTAGTCGGGCAGCGACCGCGAGGCGGCCTCGACGGCATCGGCCATCATGAGGATGGCCTGCTCCTTGGTCGACGGATTGGGACCGGGGTAGGTGAACAGCAAGTCGTCGACGGGTTCGTCGGGGAAGTCGTTCTTCTGCTTCACGTAGAAGTACTTGGTCTTACCCAAACCGTGGTGGGTGGCAATGAAGTCGCGGATTACCTGCGGCAGATTATACTTGTCGGCCAGCTTCAGGCCCTCGGTGACGTGGCTGATGAGCATCTGGGCACTCTCGACGTAGGTTTTGCCGTCGTGGGGGTTCATGCCGGCCTGGTTCTCGGTGAAGTAGATGGGGTTGGTGGTCTTGCCGATATCGTGATAGAGGGCCCCGGTGCGCACCAACTGGCTCTTGGCCCCAATCTTGTTGGCTATCTCGGCGGCCAGGTTGCCCACCTGTATGGAGTGCTGGAAGGTGCCGGGAGCCACCTCGCTCATGCGGCGCAGCAGTTCCTTGTTCATGTCGCTTAGCTCGATGAGCGTGATGTTCGACGTGAAGTTGAAGGCTTTCTCCATGATGTAGAGCAGAGGGTAGGAGCAGAACAGCAGCAGGCCGTTGATGAACAGGTAGTTGAACTCGCTGTAGTCAATCTGCGTGATGTCGTTGTCGCGAATCCAGTTGAGCGAGAGGTTAATGAGGATGGTGGAGCCCGAGATAAGGACTGCCGTCCAGAAGAGCTGGGAACGGCTGGAGAGTTCGCGCAGCGAGAAGATGGCGACAAGTCCCGCCACCTCCTCGACGGCAATGAACTCGAGCGGATGCTGCAGGATGGCGGCACAGATGAGCACCATCATGGTGTGGGCCATGAACGCCGTCCGCGAGTCCATGAACACCCTGATGAAGATAGGCACCATGCCGAAGGGGATGATGTAGATGTGGAGCACGTTGTGGCTGACCAGAATGGAGGCCGCTACGGTGAACAGCGCAATGAGGGCGTAGAGCATGGACATGGAGCGGGGCTTCTCGAAGTAGTCGCGGCGGTAATTCCAGAGGAAGATGGTGAAGCCGAGAATGAGGATGCTGACGTACAGTATCTCGCCAAGGATGACGAGACTGAGCTGCACGTCGTCCTTCTGGCGGCGCTCGTTCTCGCGGTAGAAGGATTGCAGGATGGTGTAGGCCCGCTCGTCGACGATGTCGCCACGGTCGATGATTTTCTCACCCCGCTGCACCACGCCGCTGGCCAGCGGGATGTTGCCGAGCATGTCGTCCTGACTGGCCTCGCTGCGCTCCTTGTCATAAACGAGGTTGGTCAGGATGTAGTCGTTGAGGCTGCACTTGGTCAGCTGCTCCTTGAACTCCGACAGCACGGGGTTGGCAAACAGCTGCTCGTATGCGCCGACGGTGGAGTAGAGTTCCTTGACGGGTTCGCTGCTGGCGCTCTTACCGTCGACGATGCGGATGGTCTTCGAGGTGTCGGCATGCAGGCTGTTATACTCCGACGTGTTCATGATGCCCTTGCCATAGAGCTGGTGCAGCTGGTTGATGATGACGGCAATGCACTCGGAAGGAACGCCGGGGATGCCGTTGGCATAGTCTTTGGTGAACTGCTTAATCTGGCGGCCTTCGACGGTGGGGTCGAGGTTGTAGTAAGGCTCGAACTCCCTGAGCAGGCTGTCGCGCTGCCGCTGCACCACCTGTTCGCTCTTGTAGATAGGGAAATTGAACGGTGCCGTGAAGTCGGCATAACGCCAGGGCTTGCCGACTTCTATCTTGTAATTGTTCTCGTTGTCGCGGGGCATGGTCCATACAATCAACGCAATGGTGCCTACCACAATCAGGATTCTGGTAAGCAGATTGCGCCAGTAGGCACTGCCTATAAGTTGGTTATTTTTCATTTTTTCGTCTTTTCGTCGGCAAAAATACAAAAAATTTGTCAATTATCAATTGTCAATTATCAATTATTTCGTATCTTTGCACACAAAAACTAAGAAATATGTCAGAAAGAAGAGTAAGAGTACGTTTTGCGCCGAGTCCGACGGGCGCGTTGCATATCGGTGGTGTGCGCACTGCCTTGTATAATTATCTGTTTGCCCGCCAGCATGGCGGCGACCTCGTGTTCCGTATTGAGGACACCGACAGCACGCGGTTTGTACCCGGTGCCGAGGAGTACATCATCGAGTCGTTCAAGTGGTTAGGCATCCAGTTCGACGAAGGAGTCTCGTTCGGCGGCGACAAGGGTCCCTACCGCCAGAGTGAGCGCCGCGACATCTATAAGAAATATGTGCAGCAGTTGCTCGATGACGGCAAGGCCTATATTGCCTTCGACACGCCCGAGGAACTGGAGCAGAAGCGCGGCGAGATACAGAACTTCCAGTACGACTCGCATACCCGCAGCCAGATGCGCAACTCGCTGACGCTGCCGAAGGAGGAGGTTGACCAGCTGATAGCTAACGGCCAGCAGTATGTGGTGCGCTTCAAGGTAGAGGCCGGCCATGAGGTGCTGGTCAACGACCTGATTCGTGGCGAGGTACACGTGAAGACCGACATCATCGACGACAAGGTGCTGTTCAAGAGTGCCGACCAGCTGCCCACCTACCACCTGGCCAACATCGTCGACGACCACCTGATGGAGATTACCCACGTCATCCGAGGCGAGGAGTGGCTGCCGAGTGCTCCGCTCCATGTGCTGCTCTACGAAGCCTTCGGATGGGCCGACACCATGCCGCAGTTTGCACATCTGCCCCTGCTGCTGAAGCCTGACGGCAAAGGCAAACTGTCGAAGCGCGACGGCGACCGCTTAGGGTTCCCGGTATTCCCCTTAGAGTGGCATGACCCGAAGACGGGCGACGTGAGCCGCGGCTACCGCGAGGACGGTTACTTCCCCGAGGCCGTCATCAACTTCCTGGCGCTGCTTGGCTGGAACCCCGGCACGGAGCAGGAGATTTTCTCGCTTGACGAACTGGTGCCGCTGTTCGACATCACGAAGTGCTCGAAGGCAGGCGCAAAGTTTGCCTACGACAAGGGCATCTGGTTCAACCACGAGTATATACTGATGAAGAGTGCCGAGGAGATAGCCAGCCTATTCCTGCCCATCGTCCAGGAGCATTGCCCCGAAGAGACGATGGAGCGCGTGACGAAGGTCTGCGAGATGATGAAGGACCGTGTGTCGTTTGTCAAGGAGCTGTGGCCGCTGTGCTCGTTCTTCTTCGTGGCTCCTACAGAGTACGACGAGAAGACGGTGAAGAAGCGCTGGAAAGAAGACTCGGCACAGCAGTTGACGGAACTCATCACCGTGCTTGAAGGCATCGACGACTTCGCTTTAGAGAATCAGGAGCAGATAGTCCATCAATGGATAGAACAGAAGGGATACAAGCTGGGCAACATCATGAACGCGTGGCGCCTGACGCTGGTAGGCGAGGGAAAGGGACCAGGTATGTTCGACATTTCTGCCTTCCTCGGAAAAGAAGAGACCATCCGTAGAATGAAACGTGCCATTGAAGTGTTAGCCCCCCATTCTGCCCCCGAGGGGGCCTCGGCTTATGTATAACCTCGTAATATATCTCTACCTGTTGGGCGTGGCGGTCTACAGCCTGTTCAATGAGAAAGTGCGAAAGATGTGGCGTGGCGAGCGTGCCACGTTCCGCGTTCTCAAGGAGAAGGTCGACCCGTCGGCTCAGTATGTATGGTTCCACGCCGCTTCACTGGGTGAGTTTGAGCAGGGACGACCACTCATGGAACAGCTGCGACGCGACCACCCGGAGTATAAAATCCTGCTGACGTTCTTCTCGCCCAGCGGCTACGAGGTGCGCAAGGACTACAAGGGAGCCGACATTATCTGCTACCTGCCGCTCGACACGATTACCAATGCGCGCCGCTTCCTGCGGACTATCCGTCCCGTGATGGCGTTCTTCATCAAGTACGAGTTCTGGTACAACTACCTGCACATCCTGAAGCACAGGAACGTGCCCGTCTATAGCGTCAGCAGCATCTTCCGTCCCAACCAGGTGTTCTTCAAGTGGTACGGCCGCCAGTATGGCCGCGTGCTCCACTGCTTCACCCACTTCTTTGTGCAGAACGAGGTCAGCCGCGAGTTGCTGGCCAAGATTGGCATTACGGATGTCACGATAACAGGCGACACCCGCTTCGACCGTGTGCTACAGATCAAGGAGCAGTCGAAGCAGCTGCCGATTGTCGAGGAGTTTACCAAAGGCCATCAGGTATTTGTGGCTGGTTCCTCGTGGCCTCCCGACGAGGACATCTTCATCCGCTATTTCAACGAGCACCCGGAGTGGAAACTCATCATAGCCCCCCACGTCATTGCGGAAGACCATCTGCAGCAGATAGAACGGAAACTGGAAGGCTGGAACGTGCAGCGCTATACTAACTACTCCCCGCTCTTACAGGGAGGGGCCGGGAGAGGGTCTGCCCTCATCATCGACTGCTTCGGACTGCTTAGCAGCATCTACCATTACGGCGATGTGGCTTACGTGGGTGGCGGCTTCGGCGTGGGAATCCACAATGTAGTGGAGGCGGCGGTGTGGAGCGTGCCCGTCATCTTCGGCCCCAACAACCAGAAGTTCCAGGAAGCGCAAGACCTGAAGAAGAGCGGAGGCTTTGAGATTAGCTGTTACGAGGACTTTGAGCAGCTGATGAACCGCTTCGCCGCCGACCCTCAGTATTTAGAGGAGCAGGGCTGGCTGGCTGGCGAATATGTGAAAACCTTGGCAGGCGCAACGAACAAGGTACTGACAGCCGTAGGGCTGTAGGCTTTCACTTATTTTATAATATGAAGGCACCTTACGCCCTGATAGTCTACCGTTTGTTTCTGCTCTAAAAAGCGCATGAGCAGGTCGGTAGTCTGTATGTTGAGCGTGTGAGTTGACCCTTCTGGTATCTCGCTGGTGGCAGGCACGTAGCTGTTGGTGGCTACACGGTATTTCCGCTTCATATCCATTTTCTTGCCGTCGGGTGTCAGCAGTTTGACGCTTTTTATTTTCTTCTTGTTGGTCTTGTCAAGGGTTATCTCGCACTTCATGCCGCCAACGAACGGGAAGCTGTTTACCGAATTGTGACAGTAGGAGAGCATCATGTGGAGCAGCTCGTCGCCGGTAAGGTTCAGCACTACGGCATAGTTGTCGAAGGGGTCCATCTCATAGACATCGCTCACGGTGATGTCGTCTGCCGGATGGGTGTCGATACGCACGCCACCAGGGTTCTCAACAGCGATTTCCGCATGGGTCTCTTCCATCAGGGCGTCGCACATCATGCAGCCCAGTTCCTCCTTCGACTCAAAGGGGGTATCGGCGATGGCCAGCACACGGCGCAGGGTGGGGTTGTCGTTGTAGAACCGTATCATCTCCTCTAACAGCCTAATCTTTTTGGGATAACTCTTCACGTCCAAGTATTCTGCCTTCTTGTCGGTCACCTTGCCGTCCTCTACGGTGAGGGTGATGTAGGTGACGCGGTTCAGCTTGTTCTTGTTCTGCGTAATCAGTATGTTGTTCACCACCTCGTCGCCTTTCAGTTGCGTATGGGTGTGGCCACCGATAATCAGGTCAAACCAGGGGAAGGTCTTCGCCATCTCAATGTCTTCCTGATATCCTAAGTGCGACAACAGGATAGTGACGTCGCACTCCTTGCTGAGCCACTCATACTCAGGCAGCACCTCAATGGCCGGCAGGAAGTTGATGCCCTTCAGATTGTCGGGATGGGTGCTGGGTATGCCTTGCGGACTCAGCTGTATGCAGCCGATGACACCTACCTTCAGCCCTTCGACGTCGAACACCTGGTAGGGCACAAGTCGGATGCCAGTCGAGTCTTCCGGGAATGCATTGGCACAGATATACCTGAAATTCGACAGGCCAATCAGGCGTTTCAGGGAATGCGAGTCGAACTCATGGTTGCCTAATGCCGAGCCGTTGAATCCCACTTGGTTCATCAGTGCTACCATCGGATAGCTCGGTAGGATGTATTTGTCGTTGATGGGATTGCCAGTCCTGTTGTCTCCCGCAGAGAAAATCAGCAGCGAGGGGTCGACAGTTCGCAGACTGTCGGCCAGTGCGCCCAACTGCGGAAACACCTCAATCTGGGCATGCATATCGTTGACCGCCAGAATATGAATCTCCTGCTTCTTACCGCATATTTGGGTGGCCAGCAACAGCACCAACCATAGAATAGTCGTCTTCTTCATCGCTCGATTTTGTATAATAACCTAAAATTCTGCCTGCAAAAATACAAAAAAAATGTCAATTATCAATTGTCAATTATCAATTATTTCGTACCTTTGCCCCTCAAAATAATAACTGATGCGCATTATGTGGATGTTCATATTGATGGTCTTGCCTCTTTTGGCTGTCGTCTATCTCAGTTGGCACCTTTGGATGCTGCTGCCGCTTCCCGCCCCGTGGAGGTCGGTGGTAATTCTTGTCGGCATAGCCTGTTTCCTCCTGCTGTTTGCTAATTTCAGCCGTAAGCTGGATACGCTTCCGTTGCCTATAGCTCAGGCAGCTTACGACATAGGCACTTCGAGCCTCATCATCATGCTCTACCTTGTCATGCTTTTCCTGGTGTTCGACCTCGGACGGCTGTTGCACATAGTGCCGAAGTCGCTGATATGCCACAACTGGCCATCAACCATAGCCATAGTGGTGCTGATGTTCGGCCTGTTCCTATACGGCAACCTACATTATAATAATAAGGTACGCGTACCGTTGGCACTAAAGACCAAAAAGACGCTTCCGAAAGACTATACGATTGTGATGGCCAGCGACCTGCATTTAGGCTACCACAACCCACGTCGCGAACTGGCCCGGTGGGTGGACATGATAAACGCCGAGAAGCCCGACTTCATACTCATTGCCGGCGACATCATCGACGGCAGCATGCGCCCATTGCTGGAAGAGAAGATGGCCGAGGAATTCCATCGGCTGACGGCTCCCGTCTACGCCTGCCTCGGCAACCATGAATACTTCAGCGGGTCACCCGAGGCCCGCCAGTTCTACCGCGACGCCGGCATCCAGCTGCTCGTCGACGAAGCTGCCGTCATCGACTCCGCCATCGTCATCATCGGCCGTGACGACCGCACGAATAGACACCGCAAGCCATTAGACGCACTGATGTCAGGACTCCCCCTCTACGGGAGGGGGCTGGGGGGAGGCTTTACCATCCTTCTCGACCACCAGCCCTACCACCTCGACCGTGTTGAGAAAGCAGGTGTAGACTTCCAACTAAGTGGCCACACCCATCGGGGACAGGTGTGGCCAATCTCATGGATTACCGATCACGTCTATGAATGTTCATGGGGCAGCTACCGGCGCGGCCACACCCACTATTACATCTCCTCCGGCCTCGGCATCTGGGGCGGCAAGTTCCGCATCGGCACTCAGTCGGAGTACGTGGTGGCTACGCTGAAGCGTACTGAGAAATAACCTCATAACCTCATGTAATTCTCTGAAACTCCTTTGTAGACTGGGGTTTCGGAGCATGAGGTATCTCGGAGAAACCTCATAGACACCTCATACAGAACCTCATGGTGTAGCTCAGGCAGACTTTTTAGGAACAGCCTTGTAGAAGGCTACGTGGCAGCGGTCGACGTGCTCATAGCCGAGTTCGCGCATGGCGCGGCCCAGGTAGATGCGGGAGCTGTGGGTGACATCAACGGAGGGGAACTCGTGATGGATAAGGTCGAGCATCTGTGCGCAGCTGATGGACTTCACCTCCTCACCTGTTTTGGGCTTGCGGAAACAGGCTTCAACGATTTTCGCCATGTCCTTCTGCTGCATGAACTCCTGGTTGAGCTGCTGGATGCGGATGACCTCATCGTTGTTGAACCAGTAGGGCGCCTGCTGCTCACGGAGCTCGTAGAGCACCTGGGCGTAGAGCTGCTGGTGGTCAATCTCGCCCGTGTTGTCGATGAGCTGGCCTTCGGGTATCGTCAGGCAGATGTAGCGACGGCTGCCAGTTGCATCGGTCAGCGGATGGGGGTTGTTGGTGGTGGCTACGAAGGAGGCATAGCGCGGACGGTCTTCCTGGGATGCTCCATAGATGGGGCGCCCATTGACCTTGCTCTTCGAGAGGGTCTGCTTCAGGGCGGCATGCTGAGTAGGACGGATGGCCTCGAGCTCGTCCAGGTTGACCAGCAGATTGTTGGTGAGGGCCATCTCCTTGTCGAACTTGTTCGAGAGGTTCAGGTGATCCAGGTAGTACTGGCGCAGCTGCTGAGGCAGCAGTCGGCGGAGGAAGGTGGTCTTGCCGCACCCTTGCGCACCAATCAGGGTTGGTACGCACTCGTTTCCATGCAGCGTGTCCATCTGCAGCCAATGGGCCACGGTGGAGCGCAGCCAGATGCTGAGAAACGACAGTTGCTCGCTGCTGATGCCTGGGATGCGGCTGAACAGACGGGCAACGTGGTTCTGACCGTCCCAGGCGGGCAGTCCCTCAAGGTACTCGCGGATTGGGTCATACGCGCGTACATCTTCTGAATTGACATACTCCATGATGTCAGTCTTCGGATTGGCACCATCGCAGATTTCGAGGCGCTTGGCCTGCAGCACAATGCTGTTCAGCGCCTGCTGGGTCAAGGGTCGGTATTCAGGTTCTACACCCTCGGCCGGCTTGGTTGCAAACTCCACCTTTCCGTTGAGCATGTTGCGACGGAAGAGGTACTTGTCGTGAAGGAACAGCTCGATGGCGAGCATTCCTTCGAGGGAGGCTTTCATGGCCTCTCCATGAATGGTCATTTCGTTTTTCATGAATGTAAATTTTTAAAAAGGTTGTAACTGTAGGCTCGTGTTTTTCACGGTCTCTTTTCGTTGCAAGTGAGGTTCCCCTCAAATGCTCTGCAAAGTTACTAAATTTTCTGGTGATATGCAAATTTTTCTCCTCAAAAATAACGTTTTAACATTTGCCGCGTATGAGGTATTGTATGAGGTGTCTATGAGGTTTCTCAAAGACACCTCATGCTCCGCCCCCCCAGTCTACAAAGGCGTTTCCGAGGATTACATGAGGTTATGAGGTATATTTCGCCCATAACCCTCTTCGTGCGAATCGTCAGGGAGTTTAGATAGGGTAAACCCTGGGTTTACCGTAACTAAACTCCCAGTTACAGTAGGGTAAACTCTTCCATCGCTTAACCTCAGTGACTTTTTCTTTATTTCCTAAATTCCGCAGCACTTTAGTTTAAATTTCTTTATAAGTTCCTGAGCAACAAAAAGTTCTTGCTGGGGCAAGCGGCAGAGCCGAGCGGCTCAGGATTTTGCCATGTCAGATTTTTCACTTACCTTAGTGCTGCAAATCAAGACAAGCAAAATCATCAATGACATGGCAAAGGTACAACAAAAATCTGAGAAAATCAGCGCTTTTGGCGGAATATTTTTCGTTTTGGACAAATTTGACCGTATTCTGTCCTCTGTAATCGACTCCCACCTGGGACTTCGCAGTAAGTTGATAGGCTATCAGTACAGCGAGATAATACGGGCCGTCTTCTCCGTTTTCTGCTGTGGCGGCGACTGCATGGAAGACCTCAACCTGTATCTGAAGGATGTGCTTACCGAGCGTCCACATACGCGTGTTCCAAGTGCAGACACGGTGCTGCGCGGCATAGAAGAACTGGCAACGGAGAACATATCATACATGGTAGAAAAGACGGGCAACGTCTATGATTTCAACACGGCTGAGAAACTGAACCAACTGCTCATCAAGCTGTTGCTGGCCACAGGGCAGCTCGCGGAGGGAGGCGAGTACGACGTGGACTTCGACCACCAGTTCCTTGAGGCGGAGAA